>CAXBSH010000218.1:0-9440 GCA_963977705.1 uncultured Planctomycetaceae bacterium | reverse complement strand
GCACCGACCGCCGTAATGCTGAGAATACTTTTCATATCTGCGACCAGTGCTACCGCACCGGCCAATTCCTGACGTTCAACAAAAGGCTGCAGCGCTGCTGCCACCGCCACATTCGGGCCGGGTAACTCCTGAGCATTCACTGCTCCGGTACACAGTACGCATAACGACAACCAGAAACTCATCAGCACTCGCATGACACTTCCGACTTTCCGCAGGCTTCGTACAGACAACGGGTACACTCTCCGGCAAACAAAACAATTTACTGACGTGACAACTCAACCACACTCAGAATCGCTCGATGGTCCGAGGCGATAGATTCATCCAGAACTCGCGTTTCCACAACCCGCCAGCGCTCTTGCGGACGCACAAGTATGAAATCAATCTGCTGCTTTGGCTGATCCACGGGGATCGTTGGTAATGACTCAGTATTCGTGGGCAGCCAGTCGCGCTGCACAATCTGCAGCGTCTGACTGCCGACAACGTCATTCAGATCACCTGCCAGCAGTGTGGGGCCTCGCCAGTCCTGCAGCAGCTTCGGCAATTGCTCGGCCGACTGCACTCGTTCTGCCGGATCGCGACGATGATCAAAGTGTGTGCTGCAGAACAGCAGACGTCCGGCACCGTCCGGCAGCTCCAGCTCGCAGCCCAGCAATCCCCGCTGCTCACCAGCCGCCACATTAGGCAGCAGCCGATTCCAATGCTTGACAATCGGAAAGCGTGACAGGACCGCGTTTCCGTAGTGGCCACCCTGCAGAGCGATATTGCTGCCGAAAGCTGCCTGCAGCCCGGTCAATCTAGCCAGCTCCTGTGGTTGATCTACATTGCCGGATCGCCCCACTCGCTGATCAACCTCCTGCAAAGCTACGAGGTCCGGGCGCTCGGCCTTCAGTACGTTGGCAATTCGCGGCAGATTCAGCCGGCGATCGACGCCCTCCCCATGATGGATGTTGTAGCTGATGACTCGCAACCGCAGGGGCTCAGTCGCTGCAGCAGGACTCAACCCGCAGCTGAGTTCTGGGCCAGTCAGCAAAAACAGAGTGACCATGAGCAATCGCATGACACAGCTCCAGCGGATTATTCGATTCGGCCATTCACTGACTCAGACGCAGCCCGCGTACGACCGCCTCGCTGGCCAGTTCGCGAGGATGGGGATCCACAGCCCGCCCCGGCAGCGCGGTCAGTACAACACAGATTGCCCGGATCTCAGGATCTGCCCACGCCACCGTTCCTGTCGATCCCGTATGGCCGAAGGTCTGATCCGAGCAACCTCGGCTGCCGGAATTTCGACCGACGTCAAAACCCAACCCACGTGATTCAAGACCGTCAGGATTATGATTCTGAATCATCAGACGGGCTGTGGCCGGCGTAACGACACGTCCGCGAGTATCCATGAATTCCGCCAGCCATTCTGCCACGTCGGGCGCAGACATATGCGTTCCTCCCCAGGGAGCTCCCAGCCGACGCCAGTATTCACTGTTCCAGTCCCACAGTTTTGCTGTTGGATCACCACCACCAGCCTCCGGGGCTGCCTGTTCGATCTGTACTGGTACAAAATCGGCAGGAGTGAAGCGACCCAGCCCCTGAGCAGAATGCTGCAGCTGCAGGCGGTCAAATACCGCCGACTGCACCAATTCAGCAATTGGCTTCTCAGCCAGCAGCTCAGCAATCCGTGCGGCCAGCAGAATGCCCATGCTGGAATAACTGTACGCTGTACCGGGTTTGAACAGCAGAGGTGTTGAAAGCGTGGCCTGGACGAATTCCTGCAACCCGGCATGAGCGGCTCGCAGGGCATTGTTCTGAGGCAACTGATCGGGAAGACCACACGTATGAGTCAACAGGTGACGCACTGTCATCTGGTCACGGCCCTCCGCAGCAGGCAGAGGCAGATACCGCGAGACCAGATCATCGAGGGCAAAGCGTTTCTGATCAAACAGAGTCATCAGGGCCGTCATACAGACGGGTTTCGAGATGGAACCCAGCAGAAACATGGCCTGCGGAGTCTTTGCATCGCCGAAACAGAAGCTTTCCTGCTGATCCCTGAGACGCACATGCAGCGTTGCGGCTCGCACCTGCTGACTAGCTGTTGCTTCGGTCAGGATTTCGCAGGCCTGCTGCAGACGTCGGGCCAGATCGCTGTGAGTACTGTCGATGCCGGCCAGTGGTACGGCCCCCAGCGCGGCCGCGAGTGACTGATGGAACTCTCGACGCTGCACGGCAGATTCCCCCACATAAACCGAAAATGCATCCTCACGACCGATGAAGAATACTCGGATCCACCCGCGGAAGCAAAGCCTGCAGCAGCACGTCAGTCACTTGAGATGACTACAAAGCAATCCGCCGGTGTCGCGGTTGTGTGATGTCGACGGTGGGACAGCACGGCTGCAATTGGCAATTTTCCAGGTTGATCATGGTCAATTCCCGGCCAGCGTGCTGATATCACCAGCATGCGTATTCCAGAACACATGCCCTGCGTTTCTTCCGCGAGTTTTGTGTCTGCAACGTTTCTGCTATACTCCAGTGCCTTGCCTTCACACTCATCACCTCAAGTCATAACCACGCCGGAACACTACGATGGATCTCGGACTGCAGAACAAAGTGGCAATTGTTACCGGTGGCTCAAAAGGTATTGGCCTTGGTATCGTTTCGCTGTTGCTGAAGGAAGGTGCTAAGGTCGTCAATGTCAGTCGCAGTCCGGCGGACGTGTTGCCGACTGCTGATACGGCGGACAACTACCTGTTCGTTCAGGGAGATCTCAGCAATACCGAGACGTGCCGCGTCGCTGTCCAGCAGACTCTGCAGCGATTCCATTTCATCGACATTCTGGTCAATAACGCGGGTGTCAACGATGGCGTCGGGCTGTCAGCAGGCCCGGCCGCATTCCAGCAGTCGCTGCAGCGAAACCTGCTGCACTACTATGGCATGGCGCACTACGCCGCAGACTTCCTGAAACAGGCACGTGGAAGTATCGTGAATATTGGTTCAAAAGTCTGCGAAACCGGACAGGGCGGCACTTCGGGCTACGCTGCCTCCAAAGGGGCCATCAATGCACTCACTCGCGAATGGGCTGTTGAGCTGGCACCTGCGGGAGTCCGCGTCAACGCGGTCCTGCCCGCCGAAACATGGACTCCACTTTACGAACGCTGCCTTGCAGAAATGCCCGATCCGGTCGCAGCCCGGGCTGCCATCGAACGTCTGATTCCATTGGAACGCCGATTCACGACCATTGAAGAACTGGCAGCAATGGCCGTGTTTCTCGCTTCACCCGCCTCCAGCCACACCACAGGACAGATCATTTTTGTCGATGGTGGCTACACACACCTCGATCGAAAATGCACCGTCGATACCGTGGCTGATTTCGGCGCAGCGGCGACCTGAAGTCCGTTGTGCCCGACCTCAACTACTTCTTCTTCAGAAACGGCACTGGTTTCAGCTCGACCGTTTTCACCGACTGCAGATAATCCAGCACTGCCTGTGCTTCGTCGCCACCCACCTGGGCATGGAAGTGCAACCCAAAACCATGGGGACCCTTCGCATCGATCAGCGCGGGCTGCAGTGTCAGGCAGGATTTGACTATCTCCAGTTGCCCCAGCATCGCTGCACAGAAAAGATCGATCCGCGCACCGCGTTCAAGCAGGTAAGTCACAATGTCTCGACGTCCCATGTGGGATGCGCCGCCCAGAGCCGTTTCAAAGTCGCCACCGCCCCAGTCGACCGCACCATTCAGCAGCCCCGGTTCACGTTCAAGCAGTTGCTTCACCAGCTCCAGTTCAGAGTGAGCAAAGATGACGAAATCCTGCAGCATCTGCCGATTCAGTTGCTCCTTTTTCCACGAAGGCTTGAACTTCGGCGCGTCATAGTCGCGTTCGAACTTCGCTTCGACCGGACCGGTTGCTGCAGGCTGAGCATTCTCTGGGGGATTGGGGGTCTTCTGAGCACCCTCCTGCGCAAACACAGTGCCAAAACCCGTCGCTGTCGTCAGGACAGAGGTCCATGCCACACCGCCCGTAACAAATCCGCGTCGATCAACGTTGCTGCTACCCATTGTGTACTCCCGGCCCCAACAATTCGCAAACTTCCGCAGAACACACTGCAGACGCGAGAGACAAACCACGTAAGGCCGGACATTCCTGCCCGGTACCACCGTTGAACACTCCCGTGCTTGCAGCGGTAGTGCGGTGCGATTGTCCGGGCCGAAGCCCAGACGACCCCGTCTGTTCTCGGCGTCATTACAACAGAGAATACTGTATGGCTGTTTCCAGTGACAGTCCACAGTCGTCCGCGATTCAGGCATGCCGTGAGCGACAAAACTCGTAGTCTGGGCTTCAGCCCGGGCACGAACTTCCTGTCACCCTCGAAATCCCAGTGTTTTTTTTATGGATAAGGCCGAGCAGGAATGACTCGAGCGACAAAACACGTAGACTGGGCATCCCTGCCCGGCCGCCCCCCCCCTTGAAAGCCAAAGTGTTGTCATTCGTCATGAGCTGCCGAAGCCCGGGCTACCGATTTCTGACCTCGGCGTCAGGCATGCCGCAGCTTCTCAATCTCACGTTGCCATTGTTCGGGATCCTGAACCAGCCATGCCCCTGTCTCGGGGTGAACACCAGTAGTTGTCTCGGAATGCCAGGAAACCTGCAGTAAAGTCCTGAATGACGTCTTCCCGCAATGACTGGTCACCAGTCCGGTCCTGGTCACCGCACCAATCGGAATTCGGAAATCTCGCTGCGGGATCAGCATCAGAAAGAGCAGCTGGTCTGAGGTCAGCACCAACCCACCGTTACCTCGCAATTGTGCAGCGCCCAGCGACTGCAGTCCGTAGAAATTGGCACCGGTGTCCAGCAGTACGATTGATTCAGGGTTCGGAACGGCCGCATTGATACGACGCAGTGCAGCAGAGCGTATCCACTTCATCAGAAGACTGATGCTGAGCAGGCCTGCCAACCCGGCCCCAAGAGCCGCAACGATCCAGATCAGAAACATGCTACTTTTGCCTTCATCCAAACACGGTCTTCGTGGGTTGGGTGTCGCCGAGAAGAAAACGGTCGGTCGAGCAGTGGTTCTCGGAATAATCCTTGAAAACAAGTGGGGTTTGAAGTGTGTCAGGGATTTGGTGTCCGGGCTGAAGTCCGGGCATTACCCTGAAAAAAGAATTTTGTGAGGCCGCTCCGCTGCTGCAGGAGGGGAAATGCATGATTTTTGGCTGGTTTTTCCCTTGGGCGTTGCCCAAGGCTGCGTTGTATATGGCCGTTGGCCAATTGCGGGTTGGTTGCTGTGCGTTTTTCCCTTCTCAGTCACAGCAGACAAGTCCGCGATTATGCCACACGTGAGGGATCCCCTGCATCAGCAGAGCACAGTCAGCCTGCACGGATCCTGCTGGAAAGATAGTTTGGTCCTGAAAGAAACTTGAACGCATCTCGTGGATCTGCAGGGGTTTGACCGCCCATGATTCGCAGGCCAGTTCAATTCCGTAATATCGCTGACCTGTACGGTCTGCCGAGTAACCCAGAGAGCCGCGTTGAAAGAATGCGGACGCCGATTGCAGATCACCAAAGATGGATCCAGCCGGCAGCTCTGCAGTGATCGAGCCGACTACGTGAATCGCAGTCCCGTCTGCAGTGCAGCGAACTTCGACGCTGACCTCATCAGCCGTTTCATGCACCTGAAACTTCGCCAGTCGCTGAACAACCGGAAACGCCGCGCCCCCGGCAAGGACATTCCAGCGGGAATTCGTGTGCCGGCGAGGAATATAGACGCCCGTTCGCACTGCACCATCCTCGTCCCACTCCACCGCAATTCGATGGGCCGCATTTTCCGAACGCAGTCCCCACGCCAGAGGAAACCATGATGGACGCATGCTTCCCAGACGTATCAGGCAAATACCGCCAATGGCCCAGCCATTGGCCAGTTGCGGCCGGAAGGGAGCAGGCAGAAGCTTTGCGACCGCGGCAGGATCAATTCGATAATTCGCAAGAATCCGTCGCTCGATCACGCCCTGAATCGAAGCCAGTGACATACCGCCTTCCCTTGACGCAGAAAAGAGTGCTGCCGGACCGTTGCCAGTTGGATTTGAAACACGATATCCTGCGCAACGCCCTGACTGCAACCGTGTTTTGCCTGCCTGAATTAACTGTCGCAACCTGCAGAGGACTGACTGTGATGCACCGGATTCTGAATTGCATCTGCCTGACTCTGTTGCCAGGCATCGCACAACTGACTGCTTTGGCACAGCTGTGGGCACAGTCGCCGCAGGAAGCCGCACCACCGCGACCGGAACTGGTCATTCTGACGGATATTGGTGGTGACCCCGATGACCAGCAGTCTCTGATTCGCCTGTTGCTCTATTCAAATGAACTTGATCTGCGGCTGCTGATTGCTTCTGCTGCCGGAACCGTTGGTGAACTCAAGGACGCTGTTACTCGTCCCGAACTGATTCAGCAGATCGTGACAGCCTATGGTCAGGTGCTGCCGCAGCTGCAGCAGCATGCCGATGGCTGGCCCTCTGCTGCAGAATTGTCATCGCGGGTTGTGTCAGGGAATCACCGACGTGGGCGAGCAGCCGTCGGGGCAGGGCATGATACGGAAGCATCGCGTCGTCTGATTCAGGAAATCCAGCAAGCCAGTCCTGAGCGACCTCTGAACATCAGTATCTGGGGCGGGCAGACCGATTTTGCCCAGGCTCTCTGGCAGGCTCGAGCTGACCGGAGCCCTGCCGAGTTTGCAGACTTCTGCCGGCGATTTCGTGTCTACGACATCAATGATCAGGACAGTCTGGCTGACTGGATGCGCGGCGAATTTCCCGGACTGTTCTATATCCTCGCTTCAAAACCCGAGGGTCGAGATCGTCGTGATGGAATTTATCGCGGCATGTACCTGACCGGAGATGTGTCCACAACCAGCCGTGAATGGATCGATCGAAATGTCCGCAGCACGGGCCCTCTGGGGGCATTGTATCCAACGCAGACATGGACCGCTCCCAATCCTCATAGCTGTCTGAAGGAAGGTGATACCCCGTCGTGGTTTTTCTTTCTGCCACGCGGAGGCAATGATCCTTCGAAGCCCGAGCAACCGGGCTGGGGTGGCCGATTCGTGAGACAACCCGACGGTTGGTACCGTGATCCGCCGTTCATGAACAACTATGATCCACGTACGGAAGTCAGTCGCTGGCGACCCGACTTTCAGCGGGATTTTGCGTTACGCATGTCATGGTGTCGCAACGTGTCAGGGAATTGAAAAAAAACGGGTAGTCTGGGCTTTAGCCCGGGCAACAGCACCACATCACTGTTGAAAACACTATGGTTGTCATAGATGTGGCCGGGCAGGAATGCTCGGGCTACGTGTTCTGTCTGCGGCCTCAGGAATGATGCGAGGAACAAAACTCGTAGTCTGGGCTTCAGCCCGGGCACGAACTTCGCGTCACCCTTGAAATCCCCAGTGTTTTTTCATGGATGGGGCCGAGCAGGAATGCTCGGGCTACCTTCTGTCCCTTGTGTTGGGTCTACCCGCTGTGTTGTGACTCGTGAGATCTGTTTCGGTGACGTGGTGCACTCAACTTTTTTACTCAAGCCTCTTTCCATAGGTACTTGACTTACAGGAATACATCATGCCTGATTCACGTCGCCAGTTTCTAACCCGTGCTCTGTTGGCAACGCCTTTGGCGGCTCGCAGTGTCCCGGCCATTGCAGCCCGGCCGTTTGGGCGTGCGGCAAAACGAGCGATCAGCGGCACAACGGTCGCCGGTCGCACGACAGATCCGCGAATCCCCTTTTTTGTTGTACCCGGGGGAAACGCCGTTGATTCGGCCGTGGCCACAGCATTGATTGCTGCCGTTCAGGCGCCCAGTCAGACGGGTATCGGTGGTTATGGATTGTCAGCGATTGTGTGTCCAAACGGCAGCGACAGGATCACGGCCGTTGATGCCAATTCGGCAGCTCCGCAGAGCCTGTCCTCGGATCTCTTCCGCCCACAAGCTGACGGCACCGTCCCCGGACGGATCAATGAGACCGGTTGGCTGGCTGCGGGGGTTCCAGGCGTGTTGGCGGGCCTGCAGCTGTTGATTGACCAGTTCGCCAGCCTGAAACTGCACACACTGCTGCAACCCGCCCTGAAGCTGGCTCGTGATGGTTACCCTTGGCCTGAGGGTTATGCTCGCGCCATCGCGACACGTCCAATCTTCGCGACCGATCCGGGTTCCCGCCAGTTGTACTTCCGCAATGGATCACCACTGGCTGCGGGGGAAGTCTTCCGCAATCCTGCTCTCGCCGATCTGCTGCAGACCCTTGCCGACCGGAACAGTGTTGATGATTTCTACCGCGGTGGAATCGCACAGCAGCTGGCCGCTGAATTTAAACGCAACGGAGGACTTGTTACGGCGGCGGATCTTGCAGCCTACCAGGCCATCGCCGTGAAACCCCTGATACTGACGCACGGAAATCGCAGCGTGTGCACACCGCCGTTGACCGCGGGCGGTCTGAGTGTTCTGCAGATGTTGAAAACGTGGTTGTCTCTGCCGGGTACAATCAGGGAGAACGCAGAGATGTCGTTGCATGCGACTGCCGAAACGATGCGGTGGGCGTGGCGAGATCGATTGACACTGCTGGGGGATCCTGCCATTGAAAGTGTCCCAGTGGATCGTCTGCTGTCTGATCTGAACGCACAGCAATCTGCTGCTGCCATCGCCGCTGCCGTTCAGCAGAAAAAGATCCTGACGCATGATCTGCAGCCGAACGGCCAGTCGGGAACCATCAATATCAGTGCCGCCGATGATCAGGGGAACATGATTGCTCTGACACTGACGCATGGGAATGGATTTGGTGCCGGCGTTACTGCTGCTGGTCTGGGGCTGACTCTGGGACATGGTATGTCGCGATTTGATCCTCGTCCTGGTCATCCCAATGGACCACGACCCGGGAAGAAGCCTCTGCACAACATGGTGCCCGTGATTGCTCTGGAAGGTTCGCAGGCTGCTTTTGCGATTGGCGGAGCAGGGGGCAGAAAGATCCCGAACAGCATCTTCAGCGTTCTGCGACCGTGGCTGGCTGAGAATGTGTCGCTGGAACGGGCTTTGACGGTGCCACGTCTGCACACGGAAGGCACAGCTACCATGGAAGTGACTGCCGATGGCAGCGTACAGAAAGCGACGCTGGAACAACTGGGCTACACAGTTCGTACAGCCGGTTCGGCCGCACTGGCCGCTCAACCGAAACTCTGACGCGAATCTGTGTGGTCGGGTGCGACTGTGGTATTCGATCCTCGGAGTTTTCGGGGGCATGGAAGGCCACGGTGGTCAGTGGTCAGTGATCAGTGGTCAGTGGTCAGTGATTAGTTGTCAGTGAAGGTCCCTTTGGGAGGGCGAGGCTCCTGCCGAGTCGAAAGAAGTGGTCAGTTCTCAGTAGTCAGTGGTCAGCCAAAATGTAGCCCGAGCATTCCTGCTCGGCCCCGTCCAT
>CAXBSH010000217.1:0-9457 GCA_963977705.1 uncultured Planctomycetaceae bacterium | reverse complement strand
CGGGGCACCACCCAAACTCACTCAGACTGGCCGGAAACCGTCATAATTCGCCCCGGAACTCGCAATGGCGGCCGAATCCTGCTCGGTACACCACGCCCCGTCGGACGCTTCAATGCTCCGGATCCACGCCGGACAGGGCCCGGCAATACAGGCTCCGCACCATCCATAAAACTCTGGAAATCCAGGACTTCGTCCGCCCCTTCCACACTCCCGGATCGCCCCGACTGCCCGCTGACAGGCTGAGCCTCCGCTGACCACGGCAGTTCTCCGATGAATTCCATCAGAAACTGATCACTCAGACCGCCCGCTTCGTCCACACTCTCAGCACCCCGTCCCGTCGCAGACCCAGCTCCCAGCCCCGCTTCATCCGCAGCCCGCAATTCCATTAATGGCACAGGAACAGCCGGTGGCGCTATCGTCGGCACCAATAACTGCGGTACTGCAGCGGTCGAAGCCGGTGTTGAAGCCGGTGTTGACGAGGGAACCGGTGCCGGCGTCGGTGCTGGTGCCGGTGCCGGTGCCGGAACTATTGACGGTGTCACAGGCACAGCCGGTGGGGCAGAACCAGGTACAGCCGCCGCCGCAGGCTTCGTCGGTTCCGTAACCGTCGGTACCACAGAAACAGGCTGACCCACTTCTCGTGACTGTGAAATGGATTTGGTCTCGGACTTCTTTTCTGCTGCTTTCTGCGCCTCTGACTCCTCAAGAGCCACTCGATCCAGATAGATCGACAATGCATTCAGTGAGTGATACAGCGGAGAGCAACTGACATTTTCGCGGCGATTCGCCATCAGGTCGTTGGCCACACACTCGACAGCTCGGCGAACCCACTGCTGCTTAAGCTCTTCCTGTGAGACAGACATCATCAGGAATTCCAGCAGATGCCCCTGACTGCCCATGCGTTTGTCAAAGTCCTGCTTGTATTCCCGAGTCTTGAAGAAACCTGACGACAGCGAGCCATCAGCATTCCTCAGCACTCGGGCAACTTCAATGTAACGCTTGACCTTGCGATCAGCTTCAAACCAGACGCCGGTCAGTTCCCGACCAGTCCGCAGATACACATTTCGGGCACGAGCCAGAGCAAACAGTCCGTGTGTACCACCACAAGGCGATGTGGGGCCCCCAACGGTCTTGCCCGTTTCGATCTGCACCAGCTTCTCGATACTCCACGGTTCACCCGCTGCATTAACCCACGTCGCATCAGCCGGCAGATACGTCGACAGTGCCCACAGAGTCCACGTGACTTCTTCCCGAGCATTCACGGTCATCTGGGCATGCTTCAGCATATCCCGCATCGTGATTGGCCCTGAGGCTGTGCCGAATTTTGTGTCCAATGGCAGATTGCACATGGACAGAACTGCCAGAAACTGGTTGACATGCCCCTCAAACCAATAGGGCTTGATGTAGGGGTGAGCACGACCTCCGTGCGTGGTTTTTTCGAACCAGTGCTCGTTCTGATACAGAGGCCCGCTCCGCACCCACTCCACACCACTGACGGGTTCACCATTATGCAGGATCTGCAGATCCTGTCGCAGTCCCAGTACACCATGCATAATCTGCCATGGCGTATGGTCCTTTGTGCTGAGCATCCGCTTGCGCTGAATTTCGCGAGTTTCCCAGACCAGCTTCACAAGCGGGTCCTTACTGTCGGGCCGCGATCTGGAAGCGGGCAGTACAAAGCCCTTCAAGGCCTGTTCAGACAGTTTCGCCTGAGGTTCCGCATCCCGCGAACCACCTTCACCCAATGGCTCGTCAGCCACGATCATCGCGGGCGCAACACCAGTTGCAACACACAACGCAAGCAACGGCAAAAACTGCCGGAATCCTGCCCGCAAGGCCACCCGATCCATCCCTGACGCCCCCTGTCTTCCCTGACAGCCTGCCAACAGGACCATCAGCAGCCCGTCCGCAAGCTTTCTGATCTGTTTTCGGACATCCCTGGGGCCCGCTTCAATCCGTCCACACACTTGTCCTGCGGAATTCCCGTGGTTGCCTGGATCATCCAGCCTCTCTCTGACAGAATTCCCAGGTTATCTCCAGAGCAGTTCGTCGATTTTTTCCACAGGAACCGCAAAAACCATGAAAAAGGTAATCCTCGCCAGCGGGTCTGCCTACCGGCGGGAACTGCTGTCTCGAATTCTGACGGACTTTGATGTGCAGGTCCCGGGCATCGACGAAGACGCAATCAAGAACTCCGGCCAGTCCCCCCTGCGGGTAGCCTGTACACTTGCATCCATGAAGGCCGACGCCGTTGCCCGACTGCACCCACAGGACATCGTCATCGGTTCAGATCAGCTTGTTGATCTCGATGGCACCATCCTTGGAAAACCGGGCACAGCCGAACAGTGCTGCCACCAGCTGCGGGCCATGTCAGGGCGTATTCATCGCCTGATTACGGCCGTCTGTGTGGTGACTGCCGATGATCGCTATGAGTTTGCGGAACTGATTGAAATGCGGATGCGTAAGCTGCAACCGGCAGAGATTCAGCGATATGTGGACCGTGACGCACCCCTTGACTGCGCTGGCAGCTACCGCATTGAATCCGCCGGGATTGCATTGTTTGACGCAATTCGCACGACCGACTCCACTGCCATCATCGGACTTCCGCTGCTGCGTCTGTCTGCAGTTCTCAGAAATCTGGGTGTTGCGATCCCCTGAGGAATCAGGGGTGGGCATCTCGAATTCCGCCCCCTTCTGTGCTACAGTCCTGCAGGGTTCTGCATGATGATTATCCCCTGTTTCCCTTGAACCGGGCTTCTGCATGTCGCTGCTGCTGGAGAACATACGCAAGACATATCGTCAGCCGGAAGGCGGGCGTCTGCCTGTACTGGGAATTGACCAGTTTCAGCTGCAGCGGGGCGAACAGGCTGCTCTGATAGGTTCCAGCGGTGGTGGCAAAACGACCTTACTGAATATCATTGCCGGTATTCTGACGCCGGATTCAGGTCGCGTGGTAATTGATGGGCGTGATATCGTCGCCATGCCCGAAGTTGTGCGGGATCGATATCGCGCCGCTCGCATCGGAATCGTCTTTCAGACGTTCAATCTGCTGCCGGCCTTCACCGCTCTTGAAAACGTTATGCTGGGAATGACATTTTCCGGTCGTGGTGTGGACCAGAGTTTTGCTCGTGATCTGCTGCAGAAAGTTGGCCTTGGGCATCGCCTTCACCATTCTCCGAAACGGCTTTCGGTCGGTGAGCAGCAGCGTGTCGCCGTCGCCCGATCACTGGCCAACAAACCGGTGCTGCTGCTGGCTGATGAACCCACAGCCAACGTCGATCCGGCCAACCAGCAGCTGATACTTGACCTGATCCGGGATTCGTGCCGTGAGCACAATGTCTCATTGCTGCTGGTGACGCATTCCATGGAGGCCGCCGCATCGTTTCAGCGAATTGAACGCCTGCAGGACTTCAATCGTCCAGAACTCTGTGCTCCGGAGCGATCCGCATGAGTCTGCTGAAAATTGCCTGGAAGAACATTCTGCAGCGCCGCGTCGCTTCACTGCTGACCAGCCTCAGCATCGGCCTCGGCGTCATGCTGATGGTGCTTGTGCTGGTCATCGCCGGGGCTGTTGAAACAGCCTTCACGCAGCGCAGCATCGGCTACGATCTGATTGTCGGACCCAAAGGCAGCGATCTGCAACTGGTGCTCAGTGCCGTCTATCGCGTCCAGCCACCGATCGAAAACCTGCCCTACATGTATCTGGAACAGATTCAGAAGGATCGACGCGTTGTTGCGGCAATCCCGCTGGCTTTCGGCGACGTGACACAGCAGGGGTCATTCCCGATTGTCGGTACAACGGCCCAGTTCTTCGAAAATGATTACATGCCCGGTCGAAAGTTCCGATTTCGCGGTGGTCGTATTACAGCCCTGTTCGACGCCATCATCGGCTCAGAAGTCGCCCGCACCAATGGCTGGGACCTCAACTCAAAATTCTCAATTCTCCACGGCGGTGCACAGGGCAGCCTGCACGATGAACTATTCACAGTCGTCGCGGTCCTCGCCCCCACCGGCACGGCCAACGATCGCACCGTGTTCCTGAATCTGCCGGGGTTTTACGCGATTGAAGGCCACGAAAAACCCATCGACGAAGTCGAAAAACGGCTCCGCGACTTCTACGCAGCGGACCCACAGCGACTGAATTCAGCACTGCAGCAGCTGCAGGACTATCGCCAGCGACGAGCCGCCAATCCGGACGTTCCTGAAGGCCTTGCCATGGATAGCCCACCCGCCATGCAGGAAGTTACGGCAATCCTCGTGAAGACACGCCCGGCAACGCCCTTTGATGCCATCAGCCTTTCGTCTGAACTGCAGAAAGGCTTCCAGGCCATGGCCGTCAACCCCATCCGTCCGATTCAGCGTTTCATGGCCAGCGTTGTCGGCAATATCCAGAAGGCACTGGTCGTACTGACTGCCATCATCATTCTGGTTTCCGGCGTCGGGATCTTTGTCAGCATCTACAACTCCATGGTTGATCGTCGTCGAGAGATCGGTGTGATGCGAGCGCTCGGGGCGGGCCGACACCACGTGTTCGGCATCATCCTTGCCGAAGCCTCATTGCTGTGCCTTGGTGGTGCAGCAGGTGGCTGGCTGGCCGGACACTCGCTGGCGATTCTTGCCAGTCCCTGGGTGATCCAGCAGACCGGTCTGCTGATTGATCCATGGGCCGTCAATTCCATCGAAGCCATTCTGTTTCCAGCACTCGGACTACTGGGAATCCTCGTCGGATTCTTACCGGCTCTCACAGCCTACCGCACCGACGTCGCTGAAGCACTCAGCTCCTGATTACCATGCCTGCCGAATTCACGGCAAACTGGTCCGCTCTGCTTCGCCCCATGGCTGCCGCCACGGGCCTTGCCCTGTTCTGGTTCCTTGAAACACTCACTCCCACAACACTGCGCCCTCGCGCCTCACCAGTCTCCTCGCGACTGATACACGCAGCACGCAACTACGGTCTGGCTATCCTGAATGGCCTTGTGATACTGCCGCTTGCCGGTATTCTCGTTGTGGCAACCTGCGAACTGTCGCATAAGAATCCGTGGGCACTCCTGCACCTGCAGCCATTCCCGGAATGGATGCGGTTCGGCTGCGCCCTTCTGCTGCTGGATTTCTGGACATGGATGTGGCATCTGACCTGTCATCGACTGCCACTCTTGTGGCGATTTCATCGCGTGCATCACAGCGATACAGCCATGGACGTCAGCAGTTCCGCCAGATTTCATCCCGGTGAACTGGCCTGCTCAACGGTCGCCAGAATCCCCATGATTCTGGCTCTTGGAATCCGCACCGAAGACCTGCTGATTTATGAAACACTGCTGCTGGCCATCTCGCAATTTCACCATTCGGCCATCAACGCTGAACAGACAGATCGCTGGCTGGGATGGCTGCTGGTCACTCCGGGAATTCACCGCATCCATCATTCGCGAAATCGCAGCGAAACAAACTCGAACTTCGCGGCTGTTCTGTCTGTCTGGGATCGACTGTGTCGCACCAGTCGACCGGCCAACAGCAACCCTGCGGAAGCTCCGGGACTGCATGAACTGCAGGCTGAAAGATATCAGACGCTGCCGGGACTGCTGAAAACGCCGTTCGTCAGCCTTCCCGGTTCACTGAGACACCCAGCATCTGACCCTCAAACATCAGTTCCTCACCAACCCAGCCCTGAAAATCAAACTGGGCCAGCTTCCGAGCCATCACGCGAGTAACTTTGGCGATCAGGTCCAGACGCATCCCCGGAAACACCGGCTTGCGAAACCGCACCTCGTTCATGCCGCCAAAACCCAGATAGTCGCCACCAATCAGATTGTACTTGCGCGCATAAAAGCCACCCAGCTGGGCCGCCGCTTCACACTGCACAACTCCCGGCATCAGCGCAAAACCCGGCATATGCCCGCGAATCCAGAATTCCTCGTGAGTCAGTTGCTTGTACCCAGCCAGCAGATGCTGCGACTGATCCACATGCACAATGGCCGTCAACTGCTCCATCTCAAAACGCTGAGGATTCACGCTGCGAATGTCATCCAGCGTAAACAGAGGTGTTGCTGCAGCCTGAAAAACAGACAGATCACAGAGCGGGGCCGAGGCCATGAACGACAGTCTCCACTTCGCCCGAAAAACAACGGGCGGCGACCCGCTGTCAGGCCGACTTTTTCAGAAATACCGGGACCTGAAGTAACCGAAACCTGCAAAAGAACCGCATTCCAGTCTGCGGCAGCCATAAGTACAAGCCAGCAGAGCAGATTCAGGCAGGATTTTCAGGCATTCCCGGTCCGCTCACTGCTGACCCGGTGGTACCGTCGCGATCTTCGCTTCGTATTCCTTCAAAACCGACTCATACGCCTCACGCTGTCCCTCCGGAGCCTGCTCAATCGCCTGCCGCTGACGGGAAATCGCCTGCTCGTACTGCTCCAGACGGAAATGGACCCGCGCCAGGGTATCAAGGGAGTTGGCGTCGCGACCACCATCCAGTTCCACTGCTCGCTCAGCAGCCCGCAAAGCCTGCTGCAGATCCACGTCCCCTTTCTCAATGCCCGTTGCCAGCAGCCACGCCAGCTGATTCAGAACCGCTGCATCCTCCTGCTCCCGCTCGATCACTGCAGCCACCGCCGCATTCGCCTCATCCGATCGACCTAATGCAAACAACGCCATGATCCTGATCGTCTGAGCCCCCGATTCCGCAGCGTCCAGCTGCAGCAGTTCGTCCGCCAGATTTAACGCCCGCTGGAAATTTCCCTGCGTCAGCGCCTCGTTAACCGACTCACGCAGCACTGACTCTCGCTTCCCGCGCTGAATGTCCCACGTGCCGTCAACTACCTGCTGCAACGGTTTGTCGATCGTCATCGGATGACCAATCCACTCCACCTTACCCTGACGACCAACAATAAACGCGCAGGGAATTCCCTGCTGACCAGCAGCCTGCATCCACGCCGCATTCGTCCCCCCATTCGCATCCAATGCCAGCCGATATGTCAGCAGCTGCTCCCATGTCTGCTGCCCCCCAGGTGCCATCTTCTTCAGAAACTCCTCCACAACCTGAGGCTCTTCGTCCGTCACCCCCACGATCTGCACCTTGTCCCCATACTTCGTCTGCAGCTCGGCAATGTGCGGCATGCTCATCAGACACGGACCACACCACGTAGCCCAGAATTCAACTACGTAAACTTTCTCACCAGCCTGCAACTGCAATGCATCCCCTTTCAGCCAGCGGGAAATCGAGAGAGCCGGAGCAGTATCACCGGCCTCCAGCGCATTGCGACGCTGCTCAGGCGGCTGAAAGTCGACGGACAGAGTATTCTTCTGCTCTGCTGTACCATCACCTCCCGAAATCGTCAGCGGCGCCAGCTCAACAGGAGGCCCCCCGGTGGCCGGAACAGAACTGTCCTGACAACCCGGAACAAAACACAAGCCCACCCACAACAAACCCGCCCGGAGACCAACTTTCGTTGCCACACACTGAAACTTCCACATCGTTACTGCCCCATTACTTGTTTTCAGACTGCCGCCGACCACGAGCCGGTACCCATGTACTGGCACTGTTAATCCGCAGCTCATGAGCCTCGTTGGCCGTAATCGGCTGATTTGTGCCAACGTGCTTCTCTGAGTGACCACTGCCAGCCCGACGCGGTTGATAGTCCTGCACTCCATCGTCTCGACGATTACGACCAAACACCGCCAGAAATCCCAGATCCAGCGACAATCCACGACTGAATCGCTGCAGCGCGACAAGTGTCATAAAGACAAAAAAAATCCCACCCAGAATTCCGCCTGCCAGCGGCAGCGAATTCGGAGCCATCGCACCCACCATAAACAGACAACTGCCACCACCCAGCCCGATAATCAATGATGATGCCAGCAGACTGCCCGAATCATTGCGCTGGCCCCAGCCTTTTCTGCCCATGCCCCGGCTCTCCCCGCATGCCCGACCTGAATCCTGCACCTGCGGTGAATCCTACCACTACAAGTCCCGCGGGTCGATATTTCTGCGACTCGGAATTCCACCGTTTTTGATGTTCCGCACGCCAAATCCCCACCACACGCCTTGCAGACCACCACCCAAACCGCCAGACTCAACCGGCCCTTCCTCTGAGTCCACAGCTCAGCGGATTTGCCTGGGAATCCTGTCAGCTTCACGAAAAATCAACCCACCCTCCTCCCTCATGTTTCACCTGCGTCTGCTCGGACAGTTCATCCGCAACGCCCTGATCCGGGAAATGATGTTTCCCGCAAACTTCCTGATCCAGGTCGTTACTCGCCTCTTCTGGTTCGCTGCCCGCGTAGCCCTGTTTCGCCTGATCTACAGCGAAGTCGACCAGATCCGCGAATGGTCCCGGGATGAATACTTCACCTTTATGGCCACCGGCATGCTGATCAACTCGATCGTGGAAGCCTTCTTCATGCCCAACTGCGCGGCATTCTGCGAACATATCCGCACCGGCAGACTCGATTTCGCACTCACCCGGCCCGTGGATGCCCAGTTTCTCGTCTCTCTGCAGCGCCTGAACCCCGCCATGTTCACACAGGTCCTGCTGGCAACCGCACTGCTCGTCATGTCCCTGTCCGAACTCCACCGCCCGATCCCCGTTTCCGCCATATTCCTGTACCTGTTCTACATCGGGATCGCTGTCACTTTCTTCTACTCGCTGATGATCGCTACCGCCTGCACCAGCATCTGGTTCGGTCGCAATCAGGGTCTCTACGACTTCTGGTTCTATATCACGATCTTTGCCCAATACCCCCGCAGCATCTATGACGGAACCGACGCCAGCCGCTTTGAATCCGGCGAAGCTATCCAGTTTGCCTTCTCATGGATCCTGCCCATCCTGCTGGTCGTCACAATCCCCGCTCAGACAATTCTCAGCACCGCCAGCCAGCCCTTATTCGCAATCGCTATGCTCGCCTCTACCGCAGCCTGCTTCGTCTGCTCTCGCATCGTGTTTAACTGGTCCATCAGTCACTACCGAGGTGCCAGCAGCTGACGGACAGGGCAGGGCAGGTTGAGGGCCACGCCCGCGGACCGAATCCTTTATCCCTGCCGACAACCCACACTAACGTGGCACTCGCAGTCGCCGAACCCACGGAATTAACCGCTCAACAACCTCGGACGGCTGCTCTCCCACAGCCTCCACAAACATCTGCTGACGTTCGGCCGCGGACACCGACTGCAATGGAGCCAACTGCTGCAAACGAGCAGCGTAGGATGCAAACTGTTCCGGTTTCTGGCGTATCAGATAACTCACCAATGCCCAGCTTTCGGCATACGCCGCAACTGCCGTGTCCGTCGATTGAAATGCCCCATCGTTGACCAGCAGGTCAGATAATGGCACGGACAGCGTCTGATCCCGCACCAGTCGCATAAACTCGGGCTGATGACGCGCACTCACCTGACCCGGACGACTCCAAAGTACAGGAGCACGTTCCGTGGGGGGTTCAAAGTGCAGCGCAAGCCCCTCGGAATACC
>CAXBSH010000216.1:0-9466 GCA_963977705.1 uncultured Planctomycetaceae bacterium | reverse complement strand
TAGTCTGGGCTGTAGCCCGGGCACGTAATTCTCGTCACCCTTCAAATCCCCAATGTTTTTTAATGGACGGGGCCGAGCAGGAATGCTCGGGCTACATTTTGGCTGACCACTGACCACTGACCACTGACCACTGACCACTGACCACTGACCACTGACCACTGACTACTGACCACTGACTACTGACTACTGACAACTGCCCCAGACCACTGTACTTCCCCGTCCGTGGCGAGTATTCTTCGTTTCTGTCGCAGGCCTTTTGCCAACCCTCGCTGCGGGTTACTGATCCATGACTTTTCTGCAGTCCCAGATTCTTTATGCTCTGCCGCTGATTCTGTTGCCGATCGTGATCCACCTGATCAACCAGAATCGGCACAAGACGGTGCAGTGGGCTGCCACGATGTTTCTGCTGCAGGCGAAGCGGATGGTCCGTGGCATGGCAAAGCTGCGGTACGTGCTGATCCTGATTGCTCGTATGCTGGCTGTTGCTGGTCTGTTGCTGGCGATCAGTCGTCCGATGTCCGGAGGCTGGCTGGGTCTTGCCGGCGGTGGTGCTCCTGAATTGACGGTCATCATTCTGGACCGTTCTGCCAGCATGGAGCTGCAGGATCCGCAAAGCGGTCTGTCGCGCCGCGACACGGCTCTGGAAAAGGTGTCGGGGTTGTTTCGTGATCTGGGCCGGAATGCTCGAACAGTGCTGTTTGACACGGCCACAGGTCGGCACATCGAGCTGACCGACGCCACATCGCTGGCAGAACTTTCTGAAACCTCGTCCACAGCCACTGCTGCAGATCTGTCGTCAACACTGCAGTCAGCTGCCGAATTCATTACCACCAGCGAAGCGGGTCGGACCGACGTCTGGGTTTGTTCGGATCTGCAGCGCAGTGGCTGGCAGCCGGCCAGTGGTCGCTGGAAGACCATTCGTGAGCAGCTGGCCAATCGTGAGGGTCTGCGGTTGTATCTGCTGCTGTATGGCGATGATGGTCCGGAGAATCTGGCGGTGGAGGTCAGCAATGTCAGTCGCCGAGAGACGGATTCAGGTGCTGAGCTTTTGATGGATATTGATGTCCGCCAGACCTCGGGCGTCATCACCGACCAGACTCGCCGCATCCCTCTGTCTCTTGTCATCAACGGGGCTCGTTCTGCGTTTGAAGTCGATCTGACAAGTGGGGTTGGTCGGCTTGGTGGTCATGCGATCCCGGTGGATCGCGACGCGGTGCGCGGCTGGGGTCGACTGGAACTGCCACGTGATGGTAATCCGCAGGACAATGTCTGGAATTTTGTGTACGCAGAACCTCCGGTGCAGAAGACCGTGATTGTCTCGGACGACCAGTCCACGAGCGAGCTGCTGCGTCTGGCGGCGGCCGTTCCTGCCGAGCGTGGCGCGCGTGCAGAGGCGATTGTGCTGGGTCCGGCAGCTGCGGAGACGATCGACTTTCCGAATACGGCTCTGATACTGTGGCAGGCCGAGTTGCCGAGTGGTGAGCTGTTGCAGCGACTTGAGGGCTGGGTCCGTCGTGGGGGAGCGTTGATCTGTTTTCCCACGGCAGCTCCGGGCAACCAAACCGCCTTCGGGCTGGGCTGGTCGGGCTGGAAGTCACCTGAGCAGGGCGAGCGATTTGCGGTCAGTACCTGGCGCACGGACTCCGGCCTGCTCGCCAATACTCGCAATGGCGCCCCGTTGCCGGTTGGGCAGGTGCCTGTCTTTCAGGTGTGTGGCATGACGGGAGAACCGGCGGCCGAGCTGGCCAGCCTGACGGATGGAGTGCCCCTGCTGGTCAGGGCTCAGCTGGATGCGGGTAATGCGTGGTTCTGTGCAACTCTGCCGGGCCCGCAGTATTCAGGCTTGGCCAGTAATGGGATTGTGTTTTATGTGCTGATTCAGCGAGCACTTGCTGCGGGTCTGCAGGGACAGGGCAGTGCTCGGCAGTTCCCCTGTGGTTCGGCAGATGTCCCGGCGGCAGCAGGCTGGACGGCTCTGGATTTGCAGGCCGAGGACGTACTGTCGGTGAATCGTCCATTGCTGCCGGGAGTCTGGCAGTCGGGTGATCGACTGCTGGCATTAAATCGACCGTTGCAGGAGGACGACGCGGAGCGTGTGCGTGAGGACGAGCTGCAGCAGGCTTTGAGTGGTTTGAATTTCACAGTGATTCGTGATGCCGCGGGCAGTGGTGATTCGCTGGCGGCTGAAGTCTGGCGGGCCTTTCTGATTCTGATGATCTTTGCATTGATGGCAGAAGCTCTGCTGTGTCTGCCGCAACCTGCAGTGCTTAGCGGCGCTGCCAGAGGGCTCGGTAAATAGGAAACCCCAGCTTCCGTTTTTTCCGTTCGAAGCTGGTCTGGTAATCCATGTCGTTGGCTGCATCGCGTTCTGCGGGTGGTGTGCAGATCAGAAACCGGGGGTGTGGATCCATCAGTCCGCGGACCATTGCGTAGTAATCAGCCACATCCGTCCAGTGATGCACCCAGCCACCGGGGCGCACGACTCGTGCCAGCAGCTCAGTGAAGGCCGGGTTGAAGATGCGGCGTTTGTGGTGCCGAGTTTTCCACCAGGGATCGGGGAAGTAGACGTGAGCGGAATCGACGCTGCCTGGAGCAATCATCTGGGACAGCATTCGATTGGCATCTCCACCGATCACTCGCGCATTGGGCAGGCTGCGTTTGGCGAGCCGTTCGGCGGCTCGGCGACCTTCTGTGAAGTCAATTTCGAGACCGCAGAAATTGCGGTCTGGGTGCTGGACAGCGGCCGTCAGCAGGAACAGACCGCGACCTGAGCCGATATCAATTTCCACCGGCTGATCCTTTTCGAACAGGGTGGACCAGTCGATGGTGGATCCGACATCGCTGAGAGTTTGAAACCAGGGCTGCAGCGATTTTCCGGGGGGCAGTGACATAGTGTTTTGAGGAATGCGGGTAGTGAACGATTTGCCTGTTGACGCTGGACGACGCAGTCGGGGATTATCCGCCACGGCAGTGCGGAAATTCAAGGGGTGACGACTTTTCCGGCAGACGTGAATGGAAAACAGGCGGTTTGCGGAACTGCTGGGCTTTCTGAATCATGAAAATCCCCTGTTTTCCGTTCCAATGGGCAGGAATGCTTCATTGTCTGAGTGGTTTGTTCTTATGATTCGTGGAAACCGGGTTTGGGCGATGCGTCCCGGTTGCTGGTGTCAACGAAATCGCCGGATATTTTCGGAGCACAGCTCCGAGCGGAGACGGTTGAGAGATGGGCAAGCCAACGGGCTTCAAAGAGTTTTCACGCAAGGTTCCGGCAGACCGTGAGCCAATGCTGCGAGTGCTTGACTGGAAGGAATTTCACGAGCATCTTCCGGAGGTGGATCTGAAGATTCAGGGCGCGCGGTGTATGGACTGCGGCGTCCCGTTCTGTCATACGGGCGACATGATGGCCAACATGGCATCGGGTTGCCCGATCAACAACCTGATTCCCGAATGGAACGATCTGGTCTATCAGGGGCGTTGGCGTGAGGCGCTGGACCGTCTGCACAAGACCAACAATTTCCCGGAATTCACTGGCCGCGTCTGCCCGGCTCCCTGTGAAGGGTCCTGCTGTCTGGGTGTCACAGACCCGCCGGTTGCCATCAAGACCATTGAATGTGCGATCATTGATCATGCGTTTGAGATGGGCTGGGTGATCCCGGAACCGCCGCAGCAGCGAACGGGTAAGAAGGTCGCCGTGGTAGGTTCCGGCCCTGCCGGCCTGGCTGCTGCTGCTCAGCTGAACAAGGCTGGGCACTTCGTCACGGTTTACGAACGCGACGATCGTGTTGGTGGCCTGCTGATGTACGGTATTCCGAACATGAAGCTGGACAAAAAGCAGGTCGTGGATCGACGTGTTCGCATTATGGAGCAGGAAGGGATCACGTTCTTTACCGGCATGGCTGTGGGCTCGGATGTGCCGGGCAGTCAGCTGCTGGAAGATTTTGACGCTGTGGTACTGGCCACCGGATCCACTCGGCCTCGCGATCTGCCCGTGCCTGGTCGTCAGCTGCAGGGCGTGCATTACGCGATGGACTTCCTGCGCCCCAACACTCGCAGTCTGCTTGACAGTGGCCTGCGGGACGGTCGTTACATCAGTGCGAAGGACAAGCATGTCATCGTGATTGGTGGTGGTGACACGGGCAACGACTGTCTGGGGACATCCCTGCGGCACGGCTGTCGATCGCTGGTGAATTTTGAAATTGTGGAGCAGCCACCAGCGCAGCGTTCGGCAGGAAATCCGTGGCCGCAGTGGCCGCGCGTGTTCCGAGTGGACTACGGTCATGAGGAAGCTGCAGCGCGATTCGGCAGTGATCCGCGGGAATTCTGTGTGCAGACGGTGGAGTTTGTGGATGACGGCCACGGGCACGTGAAGGCTGTCAGGACAGTGGATGTGGCATGGCAGACGCCGGGTGCTGGCGGGCCACCATTTGCACCGATCCCGGGCTCGGAACGCGAGTATCCGGCTGATCTGGTCCTGCTGGCACTCGGATTCCTTGGCCCTGAGCATCCGGTGGCGGACCAGCTTGGAGTGAAGGTGCGCGAGGCGCGTGGCGACATGAGCTGGTATGAGGGCGAGCACGAAAAGTACCGCACCAGCAACGACAAGGTATTTGTTGCCGGCGACTGTCGTCGTGGGCAAAGTCTTGTTGTGTGGGCGATCAACGAAGGTCGCGGTGCAGCTCGTGAGGTCGATCGTTACCTCATGGGCAGTTCGGATCTGCCATAATCATCTGCGGGCACAACACACAGCGGTATTCAGGTGACAGGACTATGAGCGACGCAGCAGAGACACACAGAGATTTTGTGCGGCAGATCGTGGAGGATGATCTGCGTACCGGTAAGTGGGACGGGCGGGTTCAGACCCGCTTTCCTCCCGAGCCCAACGGGTATCTGCACATCGGTCATGCCAAAAGTATCTGTCTGAATTTCGGTATTGCGAAGCAGTACGGTGGGCAGTGCAACCTGCGGTTTGACGACACGAATCCAGAGAAGGAGGACACGGAGTACGTCGAATCGATTATGGAGGATGTGCGTTGGCTGGGGTTCGACTGGGACGACCGTCTGTACTATGCGTCGGACTACTTCGAGCAGCTGTATCAGTGGGCTGAGCAGTTGATTCAGCAGGGACTGGCCTATGTCTGCAGTCTGCCCCTGGAAGAGATTCGAACGGGTCGCGGGACTCCGGCCATCCCCGGCGTGCCCAGTCCGTATCGTCAGCGTTCCGTTGAGGAAAACCTCGATCTGTTTCGGCGTATGCGTGGTGGCGAATTTGCTGATGGAGCTCACGTGCTGCGTGCTCGCATCGACATGGCTCATCCGCACATGCTGCTGCGCGACCCGATCATGTATCGGATTCGCCATGCCGAGCATCATCGAACGGGCAGCAAATGGTGTATCTACCCGACCTACGACTATGCTCATGGGCAGTCCGATTCCATTGAGCGGATTACGCATTCGATCTGTACGCTGGAGTTTGAGAATCATCGCCCGCTGTACGACTGGTACTGCCAGGCGCTGGGAATCCATCATCCGCAGCAGATTGAATTCAACCGTCTGAATCTGACCTACACCATGATGAGCAAGCGTCGGCTGCTGGAACTGGTGAAGGGGGGCTATGTGACGGGCTGGGACGATCCGCGGATCCCGACTCTGCGCGGCCTGCGACGTCGCGGATATACTCCGGAAGCCATCCGGGCGTTTTGTGCCTATGTCGGCGTCACCAAACACAACGCCACGATGGATATGGGGGTGCTGGAAAATCACATCCGTGAGGATCTGAATCGCCGGGCTGAACGTCGTATGGCGGTGCTGGATCCGGTGAAGGTGGTGATTACCAACTATCCGGAAGGTCAGAGCGAGCAGCTGCCGGCTGTCAACAACCCGGAAGACGCCTCGGCCGGTTCGCGAATGGTGCCGTTCAGTCGCGAGCTGTGGATTGAGCGCGAAGACTTTATGGAAGATCCACCGAAGAAATTTTTCCGGCTGTCGCCTGGCCGGGAAGTGCGGCTGCGGTGGGCGTATTTTGTGATGTGCACCGGAGTCGTAAAGGACGCGGACGGTCGCGTGACCGAGATTCACTGCACCTATGATCCAGCGACAAAAGGTGGCGATGCTCCGGACGGACGCAAAGTCAAAGCCACTCTGCACTGGGTCTCGGTGCCGCACGCGGTGACTGCTGAAGTACGGCTGTACGATCATCTGTTCCGCTGTGAGGATCCTGATGAGGTCTCTGATCCGTCACTGGACTGGAAATCGAATCTGAATCCGGCGTCACTGACGCTGGTGCAGCAGGCTCGCCTTGAACCGGCGCTGGGAACGGCAACTGTGGGTTCACGGTTTCAGTTCGAGCGACTGGGATATTTCTGCGTCGACGCGGATTCAAAACCGGGGCAACCGGTATTTAATCGCACGGTCACGCTGAAGGACACGTGGGCGAAGGAACAGTCAAAGGGTTAAGGCCATTGGCTGAGTGGTGGATTCATTCTGTTTTCTGATCTTTAGTTCCGGCTGGTGCCATGTCACGGATTTGTTGTGTGTTTTTCAGGGCGGTGCTGGTGACGGTGACTGCTGTTTCTGCTGCGCCCGTGTCGGCTCAGGTTGCCCGCCCTGAACCGCTGAAGGTTGCGGATGCGCTGGCCACAACCGAAGCCGAGATGAAGCCGTATACGGAACCGCTTGAGCACACGACGTTCAAGCTTGAGATGGTGCCGATCCGCGGGGGCAGGTTCGTAATCGGCAGCCCGGCCTCGGAAGCTGACCGTGCGGAAGACGAAGGGCCTCAGCACGAAGTCCAGATCTCGCCGTTCTGGATGAGTAAGTTTGAAATCACGTGGAATCAGTACGAGGTCTGGGGTGATCGGGTCGATTCGCTGCGACGTGCCGCCTACAACAAGCCGGCCACACCGCGTGACAAAGTCGCCGACTCTGTGACTCGCCCTACGCCCCCATACACCGACATGAGCTTCGGCATGGGCCGTGAAAACAACCCGGCCATCTGCATGACTCAGCACTCAGCTCGCATGTACTGTGTCTGGCTGTCCGCCAAGACCGGACGTTATTACCGCCTGCCGACAGAAGCCGAGTGGGAATATGCCTGTCGGGCCGGCACCACGACCGCGTGGTCCTTTGGTGACGATGCTGCCAAGCTGGGTGACTACGCGTGGTATGAAGCCAACAGTGATGGTAAGTATCAGCCGGTGGGAAAAAAACAGCCCAATCCGTGGGGGTTGTATGACATGCACGGCAACGTCGCTGAGTGGGTGCTGGACCAGTATGCGGCTGACACCTATGCCGCTCGCAAAGAGTTGCTCGTGGATCCCCTGGTGGTGCCCCTGACCGAGTATCCGCGGGCGGTCCGGGGTGGTGGCTGGGACGATACTCCGAATATGCTGCGCAGTGCTGTTCGCGAAGGTTCCAATCTCGACTGGAAGCAGCAGGACCCGCAGATCCCGCAGAGCATCTGGTACTTTACGGATGCACTGGGCGTGGGTTTCCGAGTTGTGCGACCGCTGACAGAACCTTCGGATGAAGAAAAGGCGGCCAAGTGGGACAAGAGTGAACCCCCGCAGAAGGATCCGGAAGAGGGTGTTTCGGTCGAGTAGTCTGTTATCGACAGGGAAATCCACAGATGCATCATCCCGCCCCGTGGGACCAGCCATGTGAACGACTTGATCAGCCCGGCCAGGGCCTGAATCGTGAGCAGGCATTTCGTCGGATTCTTGATGGTCACTGGCGATATCTGCAGAACGAACGGCAGCAGATTCACGTGACGCATGAAGACCGCCAGCGGCACGCGGAAGGGCAGTTTCCGTTTGCCGCCATTCTGGGGTGTGCGGATTCGCGAGTGTCACCGGAGGTGATTTTCGATCAGGGTCAGGGAGACCTGTTTGTTGTCCGCGTCGCGGGAAATGTGCTGGGTGACTTCGAACAGGCCAGTCTGGAATATGCCGTCCAGAATCTGGGTGTACGACTGGTGCTGGTGATGGGTCACGAACAGTGCGGGGCGGTGAAGGCCGCCATCGGGGGCACGGTCATTCCAGGTGTGCTGGGGCAGCTGATCAATGAGATTCGGCCAGCCGTAGAGCAGGCTCAGGGACAGGACGGCGACCTGCTGAACAACGCCATTCGCAGCAATGTCTGTCATACAGTCGATATGCTGCTGGAACGCAGTGCAGCGATCCGCGATCTGGTTGCGGCTGGTGAAGTGCGAGTTATCGGGCTGGTGTATGACCTTGCATCGGGCGATCTGCAGTTCCAGCGGACTGTCGGCTGACGCAGCAGGCGACGACCGAGGACACCTCGTGACTGCAGGTTCGTCGCATCATGAGCGTCAGTTGGCCGCGTTAACCAATGCTTCCGGTGGTCTGCAGATGTCGGTGCACGGCAGACAGCAGTGGATCGATGGTCCATTCCTGAATGCGATGCGGTGGACTCCAGTCAAACCAGCGATAATCGTCGTGCTCGGTCACCACGATGTCGACAGGTTTCAGCAGCAATCCCAGAAAAATGAGCAGGCGTTTTTCAATCAGCCCTTTGCCGCCGTAGCGTTTCTGATTGACCATGTACCGGTGCTCAAACTGGAATCCTGGCAGCACCTGCACAGCATCCTCGGAAATCCCCGTCTCTTCACGCAGCTCGCGCAGTGCGCACTGCAGTTCCGTCTCACCCTCGTCCAGATGTCCCTTGGGCAGATCCCAGCGACGCGGATGCTTCATCAGCAGGAAGGAATCAATCGGCTGGCCTCGCAGAATCAGAAATCCACAGGAAAGAGGCTGACGCACGGTGCGATGCTCCACGAGATCTGACTGTCTGCGACGGCAGTCGCCAGATTGAGCCGACAGGGTTGGGAAGTCGGTCGCATCCTACCCAGCACCGCCGGATGGGGGAAGACGACTGGACGATTTCCAGAGGCAGAATTACGGGGCCAGCACGCCAACTGCATGAGGTGTGAGATTTGCCGATTTTTTGCAACCTGCCGATCGACCAGACAACCGTCAGAACGCGCCCCACCGCTACACAAACTGGCATTATGTCCACCCGCAGGCCAAGACGTGTCTGAGACACCCTGATCAACAGGTTGCAGTAGGCGGCGTGGAAGCGACCGCGGAAACGACCGCGCAATCGCAAACTGAGTTTTTGCGTTCAGCGGCGGGGCGCGAAAGCCTATCTCTGCGGGTGTAAAACCGCAGAACGTAGTCAGGTCAGCAACACCCCAAGCCGCGAATTGGTGGCAGCCAATATCAGTAGAAAACGCCATCACCGAACTGGTGGTGGTCGGTGGTCAGTGTACGCGACGACGCCCGGGAAACACGTCGGACCTGATCAGTTTGATTCCCTCGATCCTCAACTCGGGCTCTCCGCAGTGCCTGCGACCGAGGACGCCACCGAGCTTGGTGCGTTTAGGTTTCCTCACACTGACACACTGGCTTTGCTGAGCTCGGCCCTGCAGGCGTGGGGGCGATGCGGGCGA
>CAXBSH010000215.1:0-9521 GCA_963977705.1 uncultured Planctomycetaceae bacterium | reverse complement strand
GCCCAAGGCTATGTTGACTATGGCCGTTGGCCAAGTGTGGGTTGGTGGGCGGTGCGTTTTCCCTGGGCGTTGCCCAGGGCTACGTTGACTATGGCCGTTGGCCAAATGTAGGGTGGGGGCGGTGCCTTTTTTGCCAAACAGGCGAGCCGTTAGCGTAAGCTGAATGGTATTGCCGTTCTGCCGTAACCGAGCTGGTGCTCGGTGGTCCCGGGGAAGGCAGCTGACAGATGTTGCTGTTTGTGCCTGAGCGGTTGCGTTTTTCCTGGCACGGAAGCAGTCTTCAGTGCGTTTTTTCCACAACCGCATCAAACTGCAATCTGCAGCTGCGCACTTGATTTTTCGTTGATCCGTTTCCGAACTCTGCGGTTCAGGGTGTGGCCGGCTTATAATCCTGCCACATCCAGATCAGTGTCTCGGCAAGTGTGTGTTCAAACACATTGCGGTCGCAGTGCCGACTGGCTTTGCTGAACACATACCGATAGTCATAGCCTTTCGCTGCCAGCGCTGCTGCTGTGCGTTCATTGGCCATCACCCAGTTATGATAGGTTTCTTCCGGATCGTTGGCCCGGTTATCGAACTCTGCCACATGCGTGAAGATTCGCAGCGGTTTCTTCGGAGTGGTCTCAAGCAGTTTCAGTCCCGAATGATAATCCCATGCCCCCAGCGGGTACTGGGCCTCTTCCGGAGCATCATCGTCCTGCTGGTCGACAAATGTTCCGGAATAGGTGATCAGACGGCGAAACAGGTCTGGTCTGAACCAGCCCATGGTCAAGGCCGCCGCTCCACCCGAACTGCAGCCAAGAACCGCACGTCCCCACGGATCGCTGGTCAACGTCAAGCCGGGATATGCCTGCTGGATCTCGGAATTCGCGACGACCGCTGATAAGACCTCGTCACTGATGAATCGAGCAAATCGATCCGACATCGTGTCGTATTCCAATCCTCGTTCACTGCCCTTGCCGTCATTTCCACCATTCTGCACAGAAATGACGACAAACGGAGGCAGTCGTCGGGCGGGATCCTTAGAGACGGTCAGGTTATCAAGGGCAAAACGCACGAGATTGAGCTGGCTGGGCCCATCGAGTGTCACCAGCAATGGCGCATTGCGAACATCCTTCAGCGCTGCTGGCACGTAGACCCAGATTTTGCGATCTTTACGAACATCTTTGGCTGGATCCAGAGTTGCATCGGTGCCCGGAAAAATGCGGCTGTCAGCCAGCTTCAGAGTAAACTCAAACTGCCGCCCCTGCGGATTCCCCTGGTCAGTCAATGCCGGGTCCAGCTGGTACTGTGGTCCGATCACCACATTGCCGTTACCCGGTGGTTCTGTTGCCTGAGCTACTGCTGTATTCGCCAGCAGACAGCCAGCCACCATACTGCCTAACAACCACTTCCAGCTATCTTTGTGCAAGGTCATTTGTGCCCCCTTTTGTCGACTCACAACTCTGGTCTGCAAAACACTTCTTCCCGCACCACTGAACACACTCGTAATTCATACTGCTGATACCAGACTTCCCGGCCCAATTGCTGCACCTGCAGATGTTCGGCATTCTGTTTCCACAGGGCGGCAGCCTCAAGGCTGGACCACCATGACACTGTGATGCCCTTTCCATCCGGTTGTCTGTAGGATTCCATGCCCAGATATCCGGGTTGCCGTTGAACAAGTTCCAGCATGCGTTCAGCGGCCTGCAGATAGCCGGGTGCATCCAGAGTCGTTCGGCAGGATGTAAAAATCACCGCTGCTCCGGGGCGTTCCATGCTGGTTATCCTTTGATCCTGCTGGTCGGCGTCAGGAAGTGTCAGTTGGAGGCAGGGGCTGGTTTGTCCGCGTTCGATGGCTCTGGTCGGGGCTGCGCATTGATCTCTGCGTTTCGCCGCAGCCGCTGCAGTCCCGTGGAGATAACCCGATCCTGCAGCGTCAAACCGTCCCGAATGACTCGCATGCCACCCTCCAGCGGCCCGGTTTCGATATACCGAGCCGCGGCGACGTCCTGTCCCTCCTGCTGCTGTACGACGAATACGAAGGGGCGGCCCTGATCGGATGCCAGACATTCCTCCGGAATCAAAAGCGATTCACGGGCGGTGCCCACGGGATACCTGATCCGTACGAAGAGACCGGGTGACAGCAGGCCATCTGAGTTCTCAATAACGGCCCGCATGCGCTGAGTACCGGTTGCGGGATCCACCTGGTTGTCCTGAAAATCGACCACGCCCTGCAGAGTGAACTGATCGGAATCGGCCAGAGCGACCTGCACGTGGATGGCACCGTCAGCCGTTTCCTGCAACTGGCCGGCCTGCTGCAGACGACGGAGTCTGAGTACCGTGCGTTCATCCATATCGAACAGCACATTGACCTTCTCGACCGGAATAATGGTTGCCAGCAGCGTCTGATCCTGAACCACGAGGTTACCGACGTCGACCTGACGCTGTCCGATCCGCCCGGTCAAAGGGGCAGTGATGGTCGTGAATTCCAGGTTGAGCCTGGCAGTTTCATGAGCCGCGAGGGCCGATTCCAGCGACGCTTCGGCTTCCGTCAGTTCGTACTGCACAGCTTCATATTCTTCCTGTGACATGGCGCGTTTTTCGAGCAGTGAACGAGCCCGCTGTTCCTGACCTCGCAGCCGTTTGGCCCGCGCCTCGAACTGAGCAACAGCCGCCTGCGTGCGTTTCTCTTCGGCACGAAACGGACGATCGTCAATACGAAACAGTACCTGCCCCTTCTGAACCAGCCGTCCTTCCGGGAAATCCACAACCTGCAGATAGCCGCTGACTCGCGCTCGCAGCTCGACCCGCTCGGTCGCGGCAGTCCGACCGGTGAACTCTTCCTGCTCGGTAATCATCCGAGTTTCCGGGAGCACAAACTGTACAGTCAGTGGTTTTGCCGGAGGTGGTGGCGGTGCGGACTTCTGACAACCCAGCAGTCCAGCCAGCAGACAGCCCACAAGCAGAAATACACCCCGTGAAAACGGATGTCCGTGCATTCGTTCAACGTGGCATGAAGAAGAGAACATGGATTTTCCGGCAGGGCAGGCGAGGACAGCAGGCAGGTCCGGAGCAGTAACAGCAGGGGCGAAAGTAAACGTTCAGTGCAGAGAATTCAATCGAGGAGCAATTGGAATACCGTTGGAAGTTTCAGCTGGTGCTGGCTGGGGCGTGGCAGACAGGAAGTGCCGCAGACTGACGTCGACACGGTCCTGCACAGCCTGCAGGAGGCCCTGGTGCAGACCAAACGGAGGCGTGACGAGCCATTCGACACCTGGGTGAGCAGCAGCAGCCTGCTGCACAAGCCGTGGAATGTCCTCGGTCCAGTGTCGACCGGGTGACAAGAACCACGGGAAGACAACAACTCGTCCGGCTCCCTGAGCCACGCAGCGGTCAAAGGCCTGCTGAATGGAAGGCTCGGCCAGTTCCATATGAGCCGGTTCAACGATGGCCCAGCCGGAATACTTTGCAAAATGCTGGGCAGCCTGCTGCAGCAACTGATTGCTTTCAGCCCGTCGCGAACCATGATCAACGATCAGCAGGGCTGTTACGAATTCGTCCGCTGCCATACTTTCGACCTACTTGCGACGGTCTTTTTTGTTGTCACGATTCTTCTGGCTTTCCGCCTGTCGCTGAGCTTCCTCTGCAGCTGCCATCAACCGCTGCCAGAACGTCACTGGCTTCGGGCCAGATTCCGCTGGAGGGGCTGCCTGAGCTGCTTTTTGAGGACGCACGGGCTCTGAGGTACTGGAAGTCTCGATGACTTCAACACCAGGGCCACCGGCAATCGCGGGCTGGGGTTTGCCTGTTCCCAGCAATTTTCGTTCGGTGATACCCCAGAGACTGGAAGCGATGAAATACAGTGACAACCCGGCCGGTTGATGCCAGAAAAAGATACCCATCACCCCGGTCATCACGTTCATCATCTTCTGCTGCATCGCTTCCTGTTCGTTGGTCGCCGGTGGCATGAACATCTTCTGCTGAATCAGAAACAAGGCCACGGTACACAGAGGCAGGATGCTGAAGTCATGTCCCATGCCGAACGGCAGCGGGAACGGCAGGCGAAACAGTGCATCAGGCCCAGCGAGATTTGAGATCCAGAGGAAGCGTTGACCTCGCAGATCAACCGCAGAGTTGAGTGCCGTGTACAGTCCGATGAAGATCGGCAGCTGCAGAAAGACCGGCAGACAGCCGGAAAGTGGATTGATGTTGTGCTTGCGCCACAGGTCCATCTGAGCCCGCGCGAATTTCTGCTGATCGTCGCCGTACTTCTTGCGCAGTTCAGCAAGGATCGGCTGCAATTCCTTCTGGCGAGCCGCCATAATTGCCTGTTTGCGGGAGACCGGGAACAGGCAGCCACGCACAAGAATCGTCAGCGAAATGATACAGAGGAAGTACGGCAGGCCGGCACTGTAAAAGAAGTCCAGCAGGTAGTGCATGACGCGGGCTACCGGGCCAAACCAGCCATAGTTCAGCACCTGCCCCGCAGCGAATGGTTCCGGATCCAGCAGCTCGCGGCGCTTCGGACCCACATAGAAGGCGTAGGAATGCGAAACCGTTTGTTTCGCCGGTACAGCCACCGGTACTGAAGCAAAGCGAAAACTGAGTTCTGCTGTTTTGGGATCGACTTCCCGACCGACCAGGGCAGTCGCCACCCCGTTCAGCAGCCGCGAGACAAAGAAGGGGTCCGGAGTTTCTCGTAAATCGGGCCCAATCAGCATCGGGTAGGTACGCTCAAGCCAGTCGACCTGCGACGCAGCAGCAGGCTGCTGAGAATCCGTGCTGGCGGGAGGCAGTGGAGCAACCATGGCCGAGAAGAACTGGACATCAACACCGGCGTAGCGAGGCGGTTCGGTCCACTCATGGTCTTCACGCAGTTTGGCGGTCAGTTCCGGCATGGTGGCGCGGCCACCCAGCATTTCATCAATGTCGTCGCAGTAGTGCTGCAGTGTGGCGATGTTCAGAGTCACTGGCTTACCGCCAGCAAACTCCAGATGAATGTCCTGATACTTGAAGGTGTGTTCCCGGTTCTCAAGCAGAAGTCCGACTGGCCCCTGCAGTTCGTAGTTGACGGTCTGAGGATTATCGGTGAGGTTAATGACTTCGAGGGTCAATGAGAGTGTGTAGAGCGACGGCGTATTTCGCAGGGCCTGCTGCAGTGGCAATCCCGTCAGCTCGGAACGGGGCAGTGAATAAATCTTGCGCAATCGCAGCTGCCCGTCCGGTGAATCGTATTCGAAGACAGCGCGACTGCCGGATTTGTCAGTCCCTGATTCGGCCAGTTTCCAGTGCACCATCTCAAGCGTTGCACCCCGCTGTCGCAGCAGGCGGTCAATTTCATTCAGGGCCAGAGTAAAGGTGCGGTCGTCACTGAGATTGTTGCCGATCAACTGCACCTGCTGGTTGGGGTTCTGCAGATCGCGAAACTGAGGAGACGTCAGCCAGACGTCCTGGACAGAGCCACCGATGGAAGTGAGCTGCACCTGCAGCCCATACCCACTGTCGGCTTCCAGTGACCCCAGAACAGGGGCGGATTCCTGGTAGTCAGGGAACTGCAGAGTCTGAGGTTCTGCGGCAGCCGCAGTGGCAGCGGGCTGTCCTGCAGCCTGTTCGCCAGCAGACGCCGCTGATGGCTGAGGATCAGGGGCAGCGGCGGCTGTCGTGTCCGCAGCAGACGGCACGTCTTCCGACGCCTGTTCAGTGGCGGGATTCTGTGCATCTGCCACGACAGCGGCTTCGTCCGCCGGAGGTTCCACTGGCGGAGCAACAAAATTTGTCCACAACCACAGAAAGGTCATGGTGGACAGCAGGAAGATAAACAGTCGGCGGTTTTCCATGGTCGACTTGCGGTCTGAGCTTCAGGTCAGGCGTTGGTGAAACGAGCACTTGCTTGGGGGAAGCATACAGCAAACCGAGCGCTGGCGCGATCCGACCACTTTCCGGATCAGCGATTTCTCGAGGAATTCGGGGAAATGTCGTCAAGGTCTTCGAAAACGCCCTTTTCGCGATTCTTGCGGACGCGGCGAGGATCAAAAACTCGCCCACTCATGGCCAGAAACACCCCATCCTGCACGTCGCTCAACAGCACTCCGACGGCCTGGCCAATGTTGAAAATGGCGTCCGTATTGTGGAAATTCGCGGGTTGCATCGCTCCTGTCAGGACGACTCGACGGTCCGGAATCTGCAGCAGCAGCTGCGCCGTGTCAATCATCGTGTCTGTTCCATGAGTAATGACGATCAGGCGTTCGGGGGATTGGCGCACGGCCTGCACCACCAGCTGGCGGTCGGCATCGGTCATGTCAAGGCTGTCTTTCCGCAGCAATGACTGAATCTCGTACTCAAATGCCACAGGCAGCTCACGCAGGATGCGTTCCACACCCGGTGGCCCCACCTCATACTGGCTGAGCTTGTCGAAGTAGACTTTGTCGATTGTGCCGCCAACGGTAAGAAATCGGATCTTCATGTCCTGCCATCATTTCCGGGTGGGCTGCTGACCATCCTGCTGACGCTGCTCCTTCTTAGCCTTTTCCACCTGCAGTTCAAGCCTGTTCTGAGTGGATCGACGAATCTCGACTTTCAAAGGCGAGCTGTTGTAGGAGCCGAACAGGGGGGCGACAGGTGATCCGTGGTCGGTGGTGTGCCGAACCATGCCGTCGAAGATCAACAACTGCGAGATAATGGCTTTATGCGGCCCCTCGCAGGCACCGTCATCGGTACTGTACGTACCCAGCACAAAACTGCCGTCGTCGTTGATTTTTCCAGAGGCAGTCAGGCCATGCTTTTCTGAAAGCAGTTCCACAGTTCCCAGTTTAACAGGAGTCCCGTCGGCGAAGAGCACGCGTCCCTGAGCAGGGTAGGCTTTGGGTCGGTCATCACCGCAACCAGCAGCCAGCAGCAGGCCCGTCAACACCAGCCAGAAGTGCCACAAAGAACGCCGTTGTGTGGTCTTCTGCATGGCTTAGTATCCCTCAAACCGCAGCCCATCACTGCGATGACAGAGACTGGCCAGGACCTGAGTACTGAGCGCCGTGCTGAGACCGCGAGCACTGCCATCGGCAAAGGCGAACTGACAGACTGACGAGTGCCAGCTGCCGAAGGAATAAAAGGAGGCGCGAGTGTCGCGGGAATGATGGGCAATGGGAATCCCCGGTCCACCAACTCGAGAGAAATGTGTCAGGAAACGCCCCAGCATGGCCGGGCCATTCCACGGGGACTTGAGCAGCTGATCTGCCGGTACATGCCCCTCGCCCAGCAGCAGAGTATTGCTGGTGCCATCCTTGACGTCGGTCAGAGTAACCTGGTCCATCCAGTCCGTCTGCAGTTCCAGCGGTTCAGATTCGGACGCTCGCGGTTTCAATCTGGGACGGCTGGAAATCAGGACTCCGGTGCCACGCCCGCCCCAGAAAAAGTCCGTCTCACGACCTACGGCACCCGGGGAATTGTCACCGTGGTTGCCGACATAATCTGTGGCCCAGCCACCCGGCACAAACTGCGTTCCGAGCGGGCAGCCACAGGCGGCAAGCACCACGGTTTTTACGTCGTCGGTGGTCATTTTTGCTGCGGTTCTTCGTTCCGGGCAGGCAAAGGTGCCAACGGCAGCGAGACGCACCGATTTGGGTTGCGACCCATAGGGTTTGTAAAGGTCCCATTGTTCGGCCAGCGAGGCCTGTTCCAGGTACGGCAGAATGTGTCCAATCCAGCTGGGTTCGTCGAGCGCCGGCTCTTGCCCGTCCATGCTGTCAACCTGCTTTGTGCGATGGACAATCAACCGTGCCGGCGGAAACTTCTGGTGGGAATCATGGAAGTTGTGTAAGGCCAGAGCGATCTGCTTCAGATTGTTCAGGCACTGAGTTTTGCGAGCAGCAGCGCGGGCCTGCTGAACACCCGGCAACAGAATGGCGATCAGCACGGCCACGATCGCAATCACAACCAGCAGCTCGATCAGGGTAAAACCAGACCGCGAACCACAGGAGCATGTCCTGGGTGACGAACCGCCAAACCGCTTCATTTCCGCTGTCCCCTGCCGAACCATAAGCCAGTTCTGATGGATAATTCTAAGACTTTTTGAGTAAATCCAACACGATATTGATCCAGAGACACGTAGAATTCGTTGAAAACTGACGCAGATCCTGACATTGTCTGTACAGGAACTCGAAATTCTTTCGGGTTTGCGAAGGTGGTGGCAAAAGTTGTCGTTTTTTCCTGGTCTGATGTTCATGAATCGGTGTCAGAGGTCCGGTTTTCGGTGTTTTCCAGCACCATGGATTTGGGTGTTTCTGGGACTGTTGTGTCTGTCGGGGTCCGTGTTGTATGCGGGCGGCCAGCAGCAGCTCGGTGCCGACGCAGCCGGGAATGCTGGTCCCGTGGGGCGATTTGTGTCGTTGCCGGCGCCGATTTCCGAGTCGGGTATCGGGCTGGTTTCGAAGGCTTTGGGAAGTCTGCAGCAGCGTGCTGTGCAGGAGAATCGATCGGCGGTGCTGGTGTTGCAGCTGCCGCCTGGCAGCAGTCGTTTTGGGGCGATGCGTGACTTGCTGCAGGTGTTGTTGTCGCCTCAGTATGCGCAGGTGCGTATCACGGCGTGGGTACCGCAGTCATTGACCGGCAGTCATCTTGCGGTGGCACTGGGATGTCATGAGATCGTGGCTGCCGGGAATGTGCAGCTGGGTGATCTGCGACGCGGGTTGACTCTGGATCGCAGTGATGAACAGTTTCTGCTGGATCTGGCGGCGCGGGGGCGGAATCCGGGACTTTCTGTGGGCGTGATTTCTTCTCTGCTGGACGCTGAATCGGCGTTACAGCGGGCGATAGTGCGATCGGCCGATGGCCGTGAGCAGACACGGTTTCTGACGACTGATGAACTGAAAGCGTTGCAGTCTGAGCGTGCCGAGATTGTTCAGGTTGAGGAGGTCCGGGCTGCCGGGGCGTTGCCGATCTACTGGATGAGATCGTGCGCGATCTTCCGGATGTAAAGGAACCGAAGGATGAACGGGAAGAAGTGCGGCTCGCCATTGTTGGCCGCCCCAACGTGGGGAAATCCACCCTAGTCAACGCACTCTTGGGCGAAGAACGGGTGATTGCGTTTGATCAGCCAGGCACCACGCGCGACTCTATTCATATCGACCTTGAGCGTGATGGTAAAAATTACACAATTATTGATACAGCGGGCGTTCGCAAACGCGGTAAGGTATTTGAGGCGATTGAAAAATTTTCGGTGATTAAAACAATCCAAGCGATTGAAGATGCGAATAAAAATTAGAATTAGAATCATTAAGCCAAATGATTTGTGTAGATTGTAAATCATCATGCGATTTTCTGACTCTTTGCTTAAAAAATCGGTCATATAGATTCCGCATATCAGCAAAGAAATTATCAAAGCGGCCATCAGCCAGTGAATGATGCGAGATGAAATGTGATATTTGATCATAGAATAAAAAAGAGTTATTTAAAAGAGATCCACTTGCAAATAAAGGGAAGAAGAAGCTTGTTCATTAGTATTACAAGCTTCTTTTTTGCTCAACTATTTCGTAGCATTCAACAAC
>CAXBSH010000214.1:0-9530 GCA_963977705.1 uncultured Planctomycetaceae bacterium | reverse complement strand
ACCAATGGGTGCCGCCGTACAGGGAATCTGACGCCGCCCGACTGACTGCACTGCTTGAAAGCTGTCTCAAATCGCCGTCCGTCAGCATGCGGGTGGCCGACAGACTGTACCTGATGTCACTGCGTGGCGGAAATTCGGGGCGTGTCGCCACTGATGCTCTGCAACGGCTGCAGGCAACCGGTGATGCGACTCGAGTGCTGTCCGCCATCGGGACACGGGCTCTGCAGAATGAACGCATGGATCAGGCTGTGCAGTGGCTGAGACTGGCAGTCACGTCATCCAAAACGCCGGATCCATCCCTGTTGAATAACCTGGCGCTGGCCCTGATCCGCACAGGCAATCCAGAGCAGCATTCGGAAGCACTGCGGCTGGCGACCGTGGCGGTGCAGCTGCTGCCCGACAATCATTATCTGCTGACGACTCGTGCCGAAGTGTACATTGCTATGGGCAATCTGCAGCTGGCGCGGCGAGATCTGCAGCGAGCTCAGGAATTGCGTCCGAACTTCCCTGAGATTTTTGATTTGCTGGCACGAATCTGCCGGGCCGAGGGCGATGATGCAGGGGCGGAAAAGTATCTCCAGGAAGCGTTAAAAATCAGGGCGGGGGGGCAGTGATCAGTAGTCAGTGATCAGTAGTCAGTGATCAGTGATCAGTGGTCAGTGGTCAGTGGTCGTTGTTAGTTGGGGGGGAAGATTTCGCCTGGGGAAAGAACAGCCACGGGGCGGCTGTGTGGGCGATTTCCGGATGTTCGACCCATTCGGGCCACATATGTTTGCAGCCGACAGTGGAACCGACATTGAGATCCTGAATTTTGGCGGCGTGTGAGCCCAGTTGGTCGATATCATCGGTGGTGAAACCGGTATGTCCCAGTGCGCGGCGCGAACCGATGCGGCGCAGGGGATAGATGATCAGTGCCGGATCGCGAGGGTTCTGCAGATTCAGCAGTGCTTCAGTGCTGCAGAGGGCTCGTTCAAAGCGTTCCCCGTGCCCCAGCCAGTCGTGATCAACCGCTGAAGCGGCAAACACGGTGCGAATATGGTGGTTGCTGCAACTGAGTTCAGGGCAGCCGATATCTTCCACCTGTCCGCCGGCCATCAGATGCAGTGCCGAAGAAATGACTCGCGTACCGTGACTGTGTCCGATCAACCCGATGGATTTGGCTGCGGGCAGCGACTTGATAAGTCCGGCGAGATAGAAGCCATTGCGGCTGGCACGTCGCCCCAGGACCGCCACATCGATGTTGATCATCAGTGAAGGACTGCGATAACTGGGCCAGCGAAAGTAGATGAAGTCGAATGGTTTTCCACCGGCTCCGTGTTTCAGCCATTTCCAGGTGCGCAGGGATTCAGGTCCTACGCTGGGGGAATCCATAAAGCTGCCATGTACCATGATGACCAGCGGCGCATCGGGCTGCAGCGACTGTGTCAGGCTTTCGAGCGTGCTCTGATGCGCAGATCCGTCTGCGTGGCGACACTGAACTCGCGCAGAGAAATGTGGCAGTGAGTCATCGAAGGACTGAGGCGAATCTTCGGTACTGACAATCCAGTAACGTGCCAGCGAATGGTTTCGGGGGGCCGTGCTGGTGCTGTCGTGAGGTGTGTCGGGGACCGGTTGTCTGGGTTCGTCGGCGCGCGAACGCCCGGCTGTCAGCAGCGTGACAGTCAGCAGCAGCAGGCTGATCAGCCGACTGCGGAGGCGGGCAGCACGAACACCGAACGGGGCCATGAACTTCTGATCCGGAACAGGATCCTGCAGAAGCTCGTCCATGAGGTCAAAAGTTACTGGTCGAGCACCGAGTCGCACCAGGCCGGCGCGTCTGTTTCCGGGGCGCTGAGTGCGTGGGGGCACCCTGCAGGCGGATGACAGGCGACCGGTACAGGCAAATTCGGCAGGATTGCGTGGCAGGATTGAACGGCTTCGGCCGATTTTTGCGAGAAATCCGGAATCCTGCGAAAGTTGTTGGTAAGGGTTGCGGGGTGTGAGGTGGGGAGTGGCTCGTGGGGGGGCCTGCGGTTCCATGGATTTTCCCCGGCCAGCAGGTTTTCAATCCACGAGTTTCCTGCGATACTGGCAGCGCAGTTCTGAGGGCCTCGCCGGTCTCCTCGGAATCGCTGAGTTTCCCGCCAATGGCGTGCTGAATCAGGGTCTTGATTATGCTGCGTGGACTGTTTTTGGGCTGTTGCCTCGTCTCTGTTTCCGCCGTGCAGGCTCAGCAGGTGCTCAGTCAGAAGGCTGAACTGCAACCGGCTCAACTGAGTGGATCGGCTGGTCAACCGGTGCAGCAACCGGCTGCGGTGATTGCTGATGCCGATTTTTCCGGGGGGCCACGTGCAGCATGGATCTGGGGCCCGAACAATGACGCGAAATATGTGCTGCGAACGACCGTAAAACTGGATGCGGTCCCCTCTGCGGCCCGCCTGAAAGCCTCCTGCGATAACGTGTGCGCTGTATTCGTAAACGGCAAGCGAGTGGGGGGCGGGTCTGAGTGGCAGGAGCCATCTGACGCCAGCGTCGCCGGTCAACTTCAACCGGGCCTGAATGTGATTGAGGCGGAGGTTGAAAACCAGGGCGGTGCGGCTGGCTTCGTGCTGAAGCTGGCGATGCGCGGTGGGGATGGAAAACTGACGTGGGCGGTTTCGGATGAAACGTGGACCTTTGCAGATCGTCGCGGAGCTGACGGTGGTGATCCGGTTCAGGTGCGGGGACGCTATGGCGACGGGCCGTGGAATGATGTGTTCTCGCGGGAAGCGATCGTATCGCGTGTTCCCGCAGGCGTTTTTGAGTTGTTGCCGGGCTTTGCAGTGGAGAAGTTATTCACGGTTCCGAAGGACGAACTGGGCTCATGGGTCTGCATTGCGTTTGACGGCAAGGGCCGACTGCTGGCCAGTGATCAGGGCGACAAGGGTATCTGTCGCATCACTCTGCCCGCGGCGGGCGAGCGGGGTGGTGAGACTCGCGTGGAGCGTCTGGACTTTTCAAAGTGCGAAGTCCAGCCAACAGGTGCTCAGGGAATGCTGTGGGCCTTTGACTCGCTGTATTTCTCCATCAACGGGGGTCCGGGCAGTGGGCTGTATCGAGCGCGAGATACGGACGGAGACGATCAGTTTGATCAGTGCGTGAAGCTGAAGGACTTCCGTGGTGGTGGCGAGCATGGACCGCATGCCCTGCGGTTGTCTCCGGATGGCCAGCGAATTTTCGTGATCTGTGGAAATCATACGAAGCCACCATTCGATGAAGGTGAGGAGCTGACAAATCGGGATTATACCAGTCGCATTCCGACCAACTGGTCTGAAGATCATCTGCTGCCTCGGATGTGGGATGCCAACGGCCATGCTCGCGGCATCATGGCTCCGGGAGGCTGGATTGCCAGCACAGATGTGGACGGGAAGACGTGGGACATCTGGTCTGTGGGGTATCGCAATCCTTACGACATGGCATTCAACGCGGACGGCGAACTGTTTGCGTACGATGCGGACATGGAGTGGGATGTGGGCTCACCGTGGTACCGTCCGACGCGAGTCGTCCATGCGACCAGTGGCAGTGAATTTGGCTGGCGGAGTGGTTCGGGCAAGTGGCCAACGTGGTATCCGGACAGTCTGCCGCAGATGGTGAATATTGGCCCGGGATCACCTGTGGGAGTGGATTTTGGTTACGGCTGCCGTTTCCCGGCGAAGTATCAGAAGGCGTTGTACATCTGTGACTGGACATTCGGAACGATGTATGCGATCCATCTGGAGCCTCGGCAGAGCAGTTATGTGGCGGTGAAGGAAGAATTTTTGTCGCGAACTCCGCTGCCCCTGACGGATGTGGTCGCCGGGCCTGATGGTTCGTTGTATTTTTCCATTGGTGGCCGCGGGACCCAGTCTGAACTGTTCCGAGTCATCTACACGGGCGAAGAGTCGACTGAACCAGCACAACTGAAAGACTCACGAGAAGCCGGCCCTCGGTCGCTGCGTCGTCTGTTTGAATCGTTCCATGCGGGTCGTACCGGAGCAACGGCGAATTCGCGAGTGGATTCGGGGACGCTGCTGCAGCAGTTGACCGCTGTTCGTGGTACGACGGACCGCTTCCTGCGTATGGCCATGCACAATGCGTTTTATCATTCGCAGTTGTTCCCGGATCTGATGCGGTCTCTGGATCAGGCGGATCTCAGCAACAGCGAGAATTTGACAGATCGAACGGCGGTTGTGATGGCACTTGTCAAAGCTCCGTTGTCCAGTCTGACAAAGACGGACAATGTTTCTGAGACTGCTGTGGCAGCTATGGAAGAAAGTCTGCGACGTTTAAGCACGGCACTGATGCAGGGCCAGGATTTTGCTTCCCTGAATCGTGAGCAGAAGCTGGAGTATCTGCGAGTGATCAGTCTGGTCTTCCTGCGTCTGGGGCCGCCGGAGGCAGCTGAGCGTCAGGGTTATCTGGACCGTCTGGACGGGCTGTTTCCGACCGGAGACGCGGACATGGATCGCGAACTTATTCAGGTTCTGATCTATCTGAAGTCACCGACCGTGGTGGGCAAGGCTGTCGGGCTGCTGGCGGCGGAATCGCGACCGACGGTAACGGACGACATGCAGGATCTGCTGGCTCGTAATCGTGGTTATGGTGGTGCGATTGCGGCATCCATCACGAATGCTCCTGATCAGCAGCAGATGTGGTATGCATTTTCGCTGCGAAATGCGAAGGAAGGGTGGACTCTGGAGCACCGCAAGGTGTATTTCGCGTGGTTTGAGCGAGCTGCAAAGTGGGCCGGTGGGGCCAGTTTCCGAGGGTTCCTGCGGAATATTGAGAATGAGGCATTTCTGAATGCGACCGAGCAGGAGCGTCTGCTGATTGAGGCTTCCGGGGCGCGTAAGCCATATGCTCCGCCAGAGCTGCCGAAACCAGCCGGGCCGGGCAAAGACTGGACGCTGGATTCCGTACGGGCCCTGGCAGAGACAGGGCTGAAGGATCGTAACTTTGAAAATGGCCAGAAGATGTTCGCGGCAACTCGCTGCTTGATCTGCCATCGCTTTGCTGGTGATGGTGGTGCTACGGGACCGGACCTGACTCAGTTGGCAGGTCGTTTCAACGTCAGGGATCTGACCGAGGCAATCATGGATCCCAGCAAAGTGATCAGCGATCAGTACAAAGGCAGTACGGTCGTAACGAAAGCTGGTCTGGCGATTTCCGGGCGAGTCGTGGCCGAGACGGAAACAGCGGTGACCGTGCTGACGAACCCCGAAGATCCGACAAAGATTACGGAGATTCTGAAGTCCGACCTTGAAGAGATTCAGCCATCCAGCGTGTCAATCATGCCGGCTGATCTGCTGAAGCCGTTGAATGAGAATGAGGTGCTGGATCTGCTGGCCTATCTGCTGTCTCGCGGCGAGAAGAACAGTGGCATGTTCAAACGCTGAAAGCCGGCTGACGGCAATGGTCCCGGGATCGGTCTGCTGCAGGACTGATTCCGGAGTTTTTCTGGTGCAGTGCTGACAATGGTGAGTGTTATGGGCATTTGGAACCGGATGAACTGGTGCGGGTCGATACTGGCGACGCTGTTGCTGTTGAATCCAGCAGCACAATGTGCGGGCGACGAGCCGGCGCCTGATTCTGAGCTGGCGCAGTACTACGGTTTTACGGGTGTCGAGATCACGAAGCTGCATGAGCGGGCCGAGCATTTGAAATCGGGAGATTTCAATGGCGATGGCCTGACGGATGTGGCGGTCATGGACAATTTCACCAGTTCAATTCGGCTGTTGCTGCAGCGTCCGCCGGGTACGGGCTCAGAAAAGCCCGGCTCCAGGGTCAATGAATTGTCTTCGGACAAACGCTTCGAGGACCGTCGGATCACGATGGATCGAGCGATCGCCGAACTGGAGACCGGCGACTTTGATGCGGATGGTCGGCAGGACTTTGCGGTGATTGGGCCACCGGATCAGCTGGCGGTCTATTATCAGCCGGAAGCGGGTCGTAAAGACTGGACGAAGAAGTGGACCGTGCGTCTCCCCGGTCTGGAGCCTGTGTCAGGAATTCTGGCCGCGGGTGATTTTAATGGCGATGGTCGGCTGGATCTGGCAGCTGCGGGCAAGAGCAGCATGTTTCTGCTGTTTCAGACGGAGCAGGGCACTCTGCGTGCTCCGGAGACATTGATCAGTACATCCGGTCGTCAGGGATTGCTGCAGGCTGCCGATCTGAATGGTGATGGCCGAACGGACCTGTGTTATCTGGCGGGAGAGCAGACCGGGCGTTCGGTCTGTGCGCGTCTGCAGTCTGCCAGTGGTCGCCTTGGCCCGGAAGTCTCGTTCACGCTGCAGACGCCGCGGGCAGTGACAATTGCGGGACTGGACAGTCGTCCGGGGGCTGAAGTCATTTCCGTCGATGGGCGGAACGGGCGGATCAGTGTTCTGCAGGCTGAGGCATCGCAGCAGTCGGTTGGCAGTCTTTCCGAGCGACTGCTGCGGTATGGCATTGGCGGTACGGAATCATCACGTGATCGTGCTGTGGCCGTGGCGGATTTCGATGGCGACAAGTTGCTGGACGTGCTGGTCAATGAGCCTGAGCAGGCTCAGCTGCTGCTGTATCGACAGAATGGAATTGATGGTCTGGGTCCGGCCGAACAATATCCCGCGTTGCTGGGGATCACGGAGGTGGCGTCCGGCGATCTGGATGGAGATGGTCGGACTGAGGCCGTGATGTTGAGCAGCAGTGAAGGTGTGGTGGCGACCAGTCGGTTTGAAAACGGTCGGCTGACATTTCCCGAGGCGATCGTGCGAAAGCCCGAGGGCTGGGAGCTGGCAGCGTTGGCGGTGTTGCCCCATGCCGGGCAGGCTCAGTTGATCGTGGGGCTGTCGCAGGGTTCCGGGAACTCGGCGAAGCTTGAGTATCAGCGATATCGTCGGGATGCAGACGGTAAGTGGAGTCGCGTGACTGAAGATCCGAAGCTGGAGCTGTCCGGGGCAGTGGGGCAGCGTGGTGTGCGGCTGGTCGCGATGGACGTGAACGCCGACGGCCGACAGGATCTGCTCTCGATTGCTGCCGGTCAGGCGAAGTCCGGATTTCATGTGCTGCTGCAGGCAGAGAACGGCAGTTTGTCGGCTGCGGTCAGCAGCAGCCAGCTGGAGGCGGGGGTCAGTGCTCCGGGGCGAGTCTTCGTCAGTGGTTCCGGCCTGCTGGTTGCCCGCGACTCGTTTGCTCGTATGTTGTCCTGGAAGGATGGTGGCTGGCAGGTGTCGGATCAGATCAATGCGGGTGAGGCGACAGCCAAAATCGAAAGCGTAGCCGCGCTGGATCTGGATGGTCAGGAGGGTGCAGAGGTTGTGCTGCTGGATGCGGGTATTCGCAAAGCGCGAATTCTGCGTCGAGAAGACAACGTCTATCGACCGTGGCGTGAAGTGGAACTGGGAGCTGCTCCATTTTCTTCGGCGATCACTGCCGACCTGAACGGTGATGGTCGGACAGATCTGCTGTTGGTGGGATCTGAGCAATTCGGAGTTCTGTACAGTGGTCGCACGGATGTGACTTTGAAGGAAATGCATGGGTTTGAATCAAAGCGTGAGAAGGCTTATCCGGCGGATGTGCTGGCGGGTGATGTCAACGGGGACGGCGTGATGGACCTTGTGGCAATTGACACCAGCATCAACGGGGTGGCGATTCTGCGGTTTGACGAACGTGAGGGATTGCGCGAGGCGACCAGTTTTCGAGTGTTTGAGGAAAAGCGGCTGGTGTCGGAGGCTACGGATCGTGGCTTACAGCCTCGTGAAGGTCTGATTGTGGATGTGACCGGTGATGGCCGTGCTGATCTGCTGCTGTTGTGTCACGATCGTTTGCTGGTCTACCCACAGGATGCGGGGGAAGAGGCCGCAGCACCGCCAGCCGGCGGGGGTTGAGGTATCTGCCTGCCGGACCTGGAGGGTTGAGGCATGAATCTGTCTGACTACGACATGTACGATGTGGCAGACGAGGCGGTGAGTGACAGAGCGTTCGTCTGTCCTGGGGCGTCCGTTGGCATCTCCCGTGCTGTTCATCTGGCGCGTCTCCATGCGGGCTGGTCAGTCTGTGATCAGTGTGAGTGGCGCAAGCAGACAGAGGGTTTGTCACAGCAGGTTGTGGACGATATTCAGCGGGTTCAGGAGTTTCGTCGGGACGGACTGGAGCGGACGGAATTCGGAGTTCGAGGACCGTGGCTGAACGTGCTGGATCGTAGCCTTGCCGAGCGACTGGCAGAAGTGTTCTGTGTGTGTCTGCAGCGTATGGAACACGGTCGCCTGCCGTCTGCTCAGTCAGCGGGCGTAGTCTCTGCGGATTCTGCGACCGTGTCAGAAGTTGTGCCCGTGCGGGAAGCCCTGCATGCGATTGTTATTGGCTATGACGGTCGTTCGTTTTCGCAGGACCTGTACGCCGGAGTGACTGCGGCTGTCAGTCGGCTGGGTTTTCCGGTGTATGATGTCGGTCGAACAACCGCAGCAGCCTTACAAGAGGCAATGCGGAGAACTGCGGGTGTCCTTGGATCTGTGCTGGTAACGGGGGCCGGGTATGGGCCTGCGTGGGCCGGACTGGATGTCTTTGATGCTGCCGGAGAATCAGTAGCGGTGGTCTGGAAAGATTTCGGGATCCGTCTTTATCAGTCGGGTGAGTCAACTCGAGCTGGCAGCCGGCTGCAACTGGATACTGCCGAGTTATCGGACACAGGACGTCGTATCAGTCGCAGTAGTGGGGGTATCTGTGGGCTGGATGCGGAAAATCTGTATCGTCGCTGGCTATCGACGTGGTTCACAGGTACAGCCGGACGTGGGCTGGTCGTGGTCAGCGACGATCCACTGGTGACTGAGCGTGTGGAGTGGTTGCAGCGCCAGGGGCTGGCAGAGCTGGTGTTACGTGGAGCACAGGCGGTTGATTCCACGACTGGTGTGCTGCGGCTGTTGATCTCTGAAGATGATCGATATTTCGTGTTGCAGGATGCGGAAGGTCGAAGCTATCCGGCCGACCTTTTGGCCCAGCGTCTGAATCGGCTGTTAGGCACTGGGTTTGGTCAGCTGACGGTGCATTCGGATGTGGTAACTGGTCGTGTGTGGCTGACAGATTCTGTGCTGCCGACAGCCGGGGCTGGAACGGGGGCGGCAGTCGAGCGGATCGAGGATGGTCTGGCCTTCGCGGGATTGCTGCTGCGATTGAACCCAGGCGGGCGCCTGCTGGTCTAAGCTGCACTGCAGAACTCCCTGCATGCACCTTTTTCGGCTTTACGTAAACTGCCGTGCGCGGTGTTGCTGTGCCGTTTGAGTGTTGGTGATTCTTCACCACCGCAGGACACGTTTGTCGGTAATCAGTGATCAGTAATCAGTGATCAGTGGTCAGTGCACGCAAAGCTCCCTTTGGGAGGGCGAGGCTCCCGCCGAGCCGAACGGCCCCCCCGGCCCACAGGCGAGCCCTTAGCGTTAGCCACCGGGGGCTTGCTTGAATTCTGACCGGAAATTGTTCGCGAATGGCTCGGTTTCCAATTGCGGTCAGTCCGGTCGCCTGTCGATAATCTACGGTAACCGCCCCGCGGTTGCTCCCGC
>CAXBSH010000213.1:0-9533 GCA_963977705.1 uncultured Planctomycetaceae bacterium | reverse complement strand
GGAATGCCCGGGCTACATTTTGGCTGACCACTGACCACTGACCACTGACCACTTCGTTCGGCTCGGCCGAAGCCTCGCACTCCCGCACGGAACCCTTCCGTTTTTCCGCGGCGACGTCCAAATGAGCACCGCTTTACTGAACCGCGGAGTCAGACTTCTGGGACCACTGCAGCGTCAGGCGGTAGGGATGGGCCGGACCGCCACGGTCGTGAGCATCCTGCAGCGTCACCAGGTAACGCCCGGCTGCCAACTGCACCTGCACACAAGCATCCCGCTGCGGAAATTCCGTCGTGGCAGCTACAGAACCAGCTGCTGCCGGACCTTTTGCCTGCACCGTCGACACCGACACATCATCGCTGCTGGCAATGATCTCGCCAGAGGCCGACAGCAGCGTCAGAAACGCATCAAGATTCGATCCAATCGCCGCCGCTTCTACCTCAATGCGCACCACGCCACCCTGCGCGACTTCAAACGCATACACATCCACGTTGGCATCCGCATGAACGCTGCCAATAATCACCTGCGGGATCGCCACCTGCTGAGCCTGCCTGAACCCGTCGTTCGGCTCCTGTTCCTGCACCAGCGGAAAACCAGCACCAAGCGGAACACGCCGGCCAACCGACTCGCCACCCGCCGTCTTCACCACAAACTGTAACTGTTCTGCCACAACCTCAGCCGGAACCTCAACATCCAGTTCCAACTGCTCATCGCCGATCTGCTCGGCCTTCTGCTTACCCGGAATCGCAGCAGCCGCATGGGACACAACACTGATACTCACAGTCGGAAAATCCGGAGCACTGACCACTGCGTCCTTCAATGACCAGCCACGCAGCACCACCCGCGTTTTCTGACCACGCACCACCCCCAGCGGACTCAACACAGCGATCCGCGGAGGCTTAATCACCGGCGGGTCCTGTGCAAACAGCGGCTCACCGGCCAGCAGCAACTGGCACAGGCTGACCGTCGCCACAGCAGCCAGCTGCAGCCAACTCCGCCCCATTCCCTCAGCCATACAAAGCCTCAATCTGCCGACCTTCCGCCAGAATTGGAACAGGTCGGCCATCCGGAGTATACAAGTGCTTGTGCGGATCAATCCCCAGCGCCCTGTAAATCGTGAAAGCCACGTCCGCCGGACCAATCGGCGAATCCACAACCTGCCCTCCATCGCGGTCCGTCTGGCCCAGCACCCGCCCCGGAACCACACCCGCCCCGCAGAACAACAGCGACGCTGCAGGCCCCCAGTGATCGCGTCCCACATCTTTGTTGATCTTCGGAGTTCTACCGAACTCGCCCATCGCCACAACCAGCACGTCCTGCGTCAGGCCACGCTGATGCAGATCTGTCACAAGTGCTGAAAATCCGCGGTCGAAGTCCGGCAAACGCTTCTCCAGACCCTCCCAGATCTTCGCATGATGGTCCCAGCCACCGAAATTGACCGTCACAAACCCCACGCCTCGCTCCACCAGCCGCCGCGCCAATAGACAGCTCTGCCCAAATGTCGTCCGCCCATAACGATCCCGCAGCTCCGTGGATTCCGCTTCGATCGCGAACGCATCACGAGCCTCGCCGGACACCACCATACGAGCTGCCCGCTGCTGAAACTGGTCGTAAGCCGCCAGCTGATCATTGGCCTCAATGTTCTTTGTCAGACCGTCGACAGCAGACAGCAGCGACTGTCGCCGCTGCACTCGCACATCCGGCAGCGGCTCAGCACGCGTGACATCTCGCACCCGATAAGCCGGCTCGTTCGGATCCCCCGCCTTAAACGATTCATAGCGACCACCCAGAAACGCACTCTTGCCAAGTTCCCACGTAAATGAGGGATTCCTGGGGATTGCCACGTAGGGCGGCAACGTGCCCGGAAAACCACTTTCGTGCGCCGCTACCGCACCCATCGCCGGCCAGTCGCCAAATGGAGTCCCAAAGCGGCCGGACATCACCCAGTTGGTGGCTGTTTCATGGTGATCATTATTATGCGCACCACCTCGATGCAGACACACCCGATCCATGCACTGCGACATCATCGGCAACAGTTCACAGATCTGCAGACCAGGCACAACCGTATCGATCGATGAATACTTCCCGCGAATCTCGGCGACCGCATCCGGCTTCATATCGAAACTGTCATGATGCGATAAACCACCTCCCAGATACACCAGAATCACCGATTTCGCCCGACGATCGATGCCCACCGTACTCGACTCTGACGGCGCAGTCTGCAACTGATCCGCCGCGGCATGCAGCAGACTGGTCTGCGTCAAACCCCATGCGGACAAGCCACCAACCTGCACAAAACTGCGTCGGGATGAATCTGGAAGATGCAGTCGGAACATCGCGTTACCCTAATGCTGAAATGCAAATTCCCGGGAGTTCAACAGGGCCCAGAACAGGTCCTGAAAGACATCAGCACGGTCGGTCGCTGCAGGATCGGTCAGTTGAGCCCGCACAGCAGCCAGCTCCGCCTCCGCAGGATTCCGACTCAGCGTTGCCTGAAACAATTCGCCGATCAGCTGTTCATCGCCCACGCCGTTCGTCAACAGCCGCTGCAGACGACCGTCCGCCGCACGTATCCGAGCTGACAGACCGTCACTGTTCTGCAGATGCAGCAGCTGCGGAAGTGTCACATCACCGGATCGCTCGCAGGCACACGCCGTAACCCGTTCCGAACGCCCAAACAACGTCAGAAAATAGGAATCAAGACCGGGATCAGGAACCTGAATCGCCCGCATGCCCAGCGGATACCCGCCAAACTGTTCCGGCTCCCCGGTGGCTATCCCGATCGCATCCAGCAAAACCTCAGCCGGCAGCCGCCGCGCCTGAGCATGTGAATAGAAACGCACATCATGCTGATTGGCAGGTAAAGTCGCCGCAGAACGCTGGTAGGTCTGCGAATTCAGAATCAGCCGCATCACATGCCGCAGATCGAAGTCTGACTGCACAAACTGCTCATTCAGATAATTCCACAGCTCGACATTCGATGGCGGATTCGTCGCCCGCAGATCGTCCACCGGCTCCACCAGCCCAGTACCCAGAAAGTGCTTCCACAGTCGATTCACCATAGCGCCAGAAAAATACCGATTGTTCGAGTCCGTCATCCAGGCCACCAGCGACTGCCGCGGATCGACACCCGGCGGAATCTCAGCGGCAGAACGATCCAGATGCTGCGGAATCAGCTGCACGCCGGTCCGCGGCTGACGCACCGTCACAGCCGATTTCAGATGCTGGTCAATCTCCTGCTCCAGCTGCACGATTCGCTTCTGAATCTCTGCCTGCTGCTCAGCCTCAGCAGTCTGCTGCAGTTTCGTCTGCTGCTCAGTCAGCTGCTGCCGCAGGTTCAGCACATGGCGAGTTGCCACATGCAGGCTGGTCTCACCCTCGTCCGAGTTTCGTCGCTGCAGCGCCAGTCGGGAAAAGAATGCCACAAAATGGTAATAGTCATCCTGCGTGTAACGCTCCAGCGGATGATTATGGCAGCGCGCACAACCGATGCGAGTCCCCAGGAACGCCTGCGCCACGGAATCGGCGATCTCCGACTCTTCCGAGGATTTTTCACCGATCGTAACGACATAATATCCCACTGCCGGTGACTCAGAAGTACCGCCATTGGCCAGCAGCACGTCACTGGTCAGCTGCTTCCAGCTGCGGCCAGCCACCAGCTGCTGGCGAATCCACTGATGAAAGCTGCGCACGCCCTTGCGACCACGCACGTCATGATCCCGCTCCACACGATTCTGCAGCAGATCACCCAACTGCAACGCCCAATAGTCATAGAATTCCGGACGCTGCAGCAGTCGGTCCACAAGGCGAGATCGCTTGTCCGGATGATCGTCCGCAAGAAAGGCCCGCACTTCCTCCGGAGTCGGTAAAGTCCCGATGGTGTCCAGCATGCTGCGACGCAGAAAGGTGGCATCGTCAATCGTCGGCGACGGAGGAATTCGCAGTGCCTGCAGCCGACCGAACACGTGCTGATCAATCGGCTGATCGCCCACGACGTACAGTTGCGGATCCGGTTGCTCGTCCCGCGGCATGGTGAATGTCGCCACTTCAACCAGACCCTGAAACGTCACCCGCACCACATGCTCGCCATGCCGCAGTGCCGTCACAGCGCCGCTTGTATCCACATCCAGCAGCGAAGTGTCGCCGGAAGCAAACCGTGCCAGCCCCGTAACATCTCGCTGCTGACCGTCTGAATAATACGCTGTGGCCTGCATCTGCACCTGCTGGCCCGGCTGCAGCACAGAAGTCTGCGGCGAAATCGCCAGACGCTGCAAAGTCGGATCTGTGGCCTGTGGCCCCGGCATCCCACTGCGGATCCAGTTCAACAGCAACTGCTCGGCAGGACTGCCCGGAGCAATCCGACGACCCCCGGCATGCACAATCGAACCGTTCGCCTTGCCAATCAGCAGACTGGACTCAGGAGCCGCCGGGTTGATCCGACGACCTCGGGATTCACGAGTCAGGGATTCAAAGTCCGCCTCAGGAGCAAATCCCCGCAGCGACAGACGAAAGCCGTTCTGCCCCGCCAACTTGCCATGACACCCACCCGAGTTACAGTCGAAACGCGTCAACAACGGCAGAATATCGTTCACAAAGGATGGCACATCAGCCGTACCACCACCCTGCGTATCCGCACGACAACTGTCCAGCTGCCCAAACATCAGACCCAACGACACAATCAGGAAAACAACACAACCACCCCGTCGCACCGGCCCCCACGACCCAGCTAACGAACAACACAGCAACATCAATTTCCCAAACATCCCCATAAACACATCACTCAAACAAAAACCAACTGATAACTGACCGACTATTCACGTTTCGTGTATTTCGTGTCTTTCGTGGTGAAAAAAAACCACCACACCCCGCAGCAGCACCCTTCGGCTCGGCAGGAGCCTCGCCCTCCCAAACGGTACCTCAACCGCACTGATTACTGATTACTGATTACTGATTACTGACCACTGACCACTGATTAACGTTTCGTGTATTTCGTGTCTTTCGTGGTTCAATATCCCGCCCTGTCCCCTCCGCGTTTTTCCGTGTGTTCCGTGTTCTTCCGTGGTAAAAAAAACACCCCCTCACAACACCCTGCATCCGCACCCTTCGGCTCGGCAGGAGCCTCGCCCTCCCAAACGGTACCTCACCCGCACTGATTACTGATTACTGATTACTGATTACTGACCACTGACCACTGACCACTATTCCCCCGCCAACGTCAACAACGCTGCCTGATCATGCCCCACCGTGACAAGCCGTCGCTCGTCCAGCATTTCAAATGCATGCAGATGATTGCCCACCTTTTCCTGAGCCAGTAACTTGCCCGTCTGCATCGACCAAACACTAAGAAACCCGCCGTTGTCGCCACCCGCAGCCAGCAGCCATTGCTGATCCGCACTGAACTGCAACTTCTCAACCAGCCCCTTATACTTGCTGTCCTCGATCTCGTGAAGCCGCTCGCCCGATGGCAGACGAAACACCTCGATCCGCGATTTGCCCTCCAGATGATCAATATTCCCGACCTGACCCATCCCACCAACTGCCAGCAGCGAACCATCCGCAGAAAATGCCAGCGACCGAATGCCGCCGATGGAATGTCGTCGCTGCTTCGGGTCCCACGTGTACATCACCGGAGTTTCAATAGTCTGCTGAATCGCACCTGTCTCAACATCCCGGATCAACACTCGCCCCGTCTTATTGCCAGTCGCCAGTCGCTTGCCATCGGCGGAGAAACAGACGGCATACAGCATCGACGGAAATCCGTGCGGAGTCTGCAGGTCATAACCATCCAGAGTCAGTAAGCAGGCACCACTGGCCGTATCCCACAATTTCGTTCGCATGTCGTCGGCAACGGTCGCCAGTCGAGTACCATCCGGGCTGAGGGCCAGACCTCTGATCCAGCGATCATGCGCCGAATCCACGCGGCGAATCTGCTCACCAGTCTCTGCATTCCACCAGATCAACGCCTTATCGTAACCGCCAGAGATCAGCGTCCCGCCGGCGTTCACCACACCCGTTACATAGCTGTTGTGCTTCAGCTCACCCAACGGCCGCGTTTCGGGCTTCTCAACCGCCGGTTGAAAATGATGCAGCGCAAAGTCGGCACCACCGCAGAAGATACGGTCTGACTGCGAGTGCCGTGCCAGGCAGAAAGTAATACTCGGCAATTGAAACGTACGATCAATCGTGACCTTTGCCGGCACAAACGCAGTTGCGGCCGCGGGCTCGGTACTTGTCCCAGCATTCGCCGGTGCGTCACCTGCGGCTGGCACTGCGGGTTCATCAGAATAAGTCATGTCACTGCTCCTCAGGCCAGCACCGAACGAATGGGTTTGGCCCCGAAATCTGCCAGTGGAGTCGGTCGTGAACCGACCATGTATTCGTGAGCCGGATCAATTCCAACGGCCTGCAGAATCGTCGCGAACAGGTCGGCTGCAGACGCTTCTCCATCGACAACCGTGTGACCTTCCTTGTCTGTGGCCCCGTGCACCACACCACCTCGCACCCCCATGCCCGAAAGGCTGCAGCTCCACGCAGATGCAAAATGATCGCGACCAAGGCTGGCATTGATACCCGGCGTGCGGCCGAATTCCCCCAGAGTGATCACCAGCGTCTTTTCCAGCAGGCCACGTTCCTGCAGATCATCCAGCAGCACAGACATGCAGTGGTCAAGGTCCGCACACAGTTCCAGATGAGTCTCAAAGTTCTGCCCGTGGCTGTCCCACCACGCCCGCGCCACTTTCACAAAGGGCACACCTGCCTCCACCAGCCTGCGAGCGATCAGGCATTGCTCGCCAAATTGAGTCGGACCATATCGAGCCCGCACCTCGGCCGACTCCTGTTCGATATTGAACAGACCGGCACTGGCCATCATCCCCTGCACTCGCTGATAGGCCGAATTCTGACTGCCCACGGTGCTGCTGCGATGCTCAGCCGCAAAACGCTTCGACAACAGATCACGTAACGCCGCCCGATCCTGATGCTCAACGGTCGTCAGCTTTTCATGCAGTGCACTGTTCGGCGGCGACATGTTCTCAGCCAGAAACAGCGGAGCATACCGGGCTCCAAGGAAGCCGCTGGTTCCCTTGCGACGACCTTCAGTGGAGGTATACAGCGACACATAATCGGGCACTGTGCTCTCAAGTCTCCCCAGCTCTTTCGCCACAACAGCACCCAGATCAGGATAACGCAGGCCTGGATCATCCAGACGACCCCGTTCCACCAGATCAGCGCCGCGGCCGTGATCCGCAATCTTCGTGTTGAGCGAACGGATGACGGCCGTCATCTGCATCCGCTGAGCCAGCTTTGGCAGCAATTCACTGACTTCGATACCCGACACATTCGTGGGAATCGCTGCAAAAGGACCGCCGGTTTTCACCCCCGGCTTCGGATCCCACGTCTCCAGCTGACTGGCACCACCGGCCAGCCACAACAGAATCACATGCTTCTCACCGCGACGCAGCTCGCCGGCAATCTCTTCGGCACGCAGGCCGTTCACAGCACGCATGTCGGCAGCAAGTGCTGAGCCCACACCCACCGCCGCACCACCCAGAAAGCCTCGCCGCGACAGGCTGGAAGGAACAAGTCCGGTGGGCACAGAAATCAATCGTTTGCCTGACATGCTCTGCCCTCCATTCGTCAATCACAAATACAGCGGTCAATGATTAAAGCGAAATTCAGTCCCTGCCAGTACGGCCCACGCCAGCGACTGCAGATCGTTCACACGACGTTCGGGCGAACGACTGAACCAATCGACGACCGCCTGAGTCTCATCCGCGGTCGGAGTACGACTGCACACGGTCTGCCAAAGCAGCGTTGCGATCTGCTGCGAAGATTCGGCCACCTTAAGCCTCCCCACCAGACGATCGCCTCCGTCTCGCAACAAATCGTTCTGCACACGATCGCTGTTGCTGAAAAATAAGGCTTCATCGACCGCAATCTGGAAATCTCGCGACGGTTGCTCAAATTCCCGCATCCAGCCGTTCGCCTGATTCTCAAGATCCGTGCGTTTCTGCAGCCACTGTTCTGGCTGAGCTGCAGTGTCGGCCACAGCCGGCCAATCGTCAGGACTGCGAGTTGCCACCAGCAGGGACGTTGCCAGTTGTCGCGGTGTCAGCGGACGAGCGATGGCCAGGGCAAAAGTCTGTGCCGCCGGAACCGGTAAATCAGATGTCCAGACACTGGATCGGCCGTAGGCACGAGTCAGGACAAGACTGCGAATCAGACGCCGCAAATCGTATTCGTGCTGGACCAGATCGGCACCCAGCGCCTGCAGCAGCTCGGGGTGACTGGCGGGATTACCCGAATGCATCTGATCCGGAGGATCCACGATGCCAGTACCCAGCAATCGCGCCCAGGTGCGATTCACGATATTGCGAGCAAGGTACTGCTGTTGCTGATCGGCCAGAGCAGCATCGATCAGCGCCTGACGCGGACTGAAAGACACGGTCAGGGTCGGAGCTTCGTCTTCACGCTCCAGCTTGCGGATCTGCTCTTCAACGGCCTTCTTTTCGTCATCGCTGAGACTGGGTGTGGCATCCGGCACGATGGTGCCCGTCAGAAACATCAGGGCTGCATCGCGATCTTCACCACCAGTGGTGCGAAACTTCACGCCGCCATAAGGCTTTTCAAGCACCAGATTTTTCTTCGATGAAAAGGTGCGGTGAAAGAAGGCCTGCATGCCATAGTAGTGGTCCTGCTTCCAGTCAGCCACCAGCGGGTGATCATGGCACTTGGCACAGCTGATGTTGACACCGAAGAACAACACGGCTGTGTCATTGGTCAGATCGTCCAGTTCGCGCACCCGAGTCTTCACAAACTGCGCAGCGCCTTTGTCGGGCCCCTCAGCCGGGGCTGCCAGCAGCATCTCGCGAAACATGCGGCTCCACGGACGACGTTCACGGACTGCAGTCAACAGGTAATCACGGAATTCACCGTCGTTCGGGCGATCTGGCAACAGCAATTCATCGAGACTGTTCCGCAGATGAAAATCGAAATCCGGCAGCTGCATCAGGCGATCGACCAGCTGACTTTGGCGAGTCTGTTCAGGAAGAGCCAGATACCAGTCACGTTCTTTGGCAGTGGGAATCCGACCAGCAAGATCCAGTGTTGTGCGTCGGAGCAGTGTTTCAGGATCCGCCTGCGGAGCAACCGTGACGCCGTTGCTGGCGTTCTGCTGATCGATAGCCGAATCTATCAATACTGCCAGCGAGTCATCCTGTGGCAACGCGGCAGCGGCTGCGGCGTTCGTCAGCATGAAAAAGCAACACAGGCAACCCGTCAGCACAGTCCTTGCGAACAAACAGAGTCGCCAGCCGGGGCCAGGTACCCGGGCACTTGGATGCAGGTCATCCAACGCCCACTGGTATCGACGCAACGTCAAAAACGTCGTCTGAACGGCAGCCACGATATTGGACGCAAGGAATTGCATAAGTGCGGAGTATTACCGATTTTCAGGCGGGAAGGACTGCAGCAGCAGGCGGGGGACCAGTGACAATATCAGGGACGATCGGCCGATTCAATCGGATTATTGAACATCC
>CAXBSH010000212.1:0-9558 GCA_963977705.1 uncultured Planctomycetaceae bacterium | reverse complement strand
GGTGGTCGTAGCATGGGCTTCAGCCCGTGTCGTCCTTCGCGTTCAAGCCCCCCGCAGGCGAGCCGATAGCGTGAGCTGAGGGTTGTTGTTGTTGGGCGTTACCGAGCTGGTGCTCGGTGGTCCCAGGGGAGTGCCCCCCTCGGGAGGGCGAGGCTCCTGCCGAGCCGAAAGAAGTGGTCAGTTCTCAGTAGTCAGTGGTCAGCCAAAATGTAGCCAGGGAATTCCTGATGCGAGTGACAAAAGTCATAGTCTGGGCTTTAGCCCGGGCACGAACTTCTCGTCACCATTGAAATCCCCGGTATTTTTTAATGGATGGGGCCGAGCAGGAATGCTCGGGCTACATTTTTGTCCTCGGCGTCATTCCTGCCCGGCCGCCTGTTGCCCACACAAGGCCACAACGCGGCGTACGTTTGCCCGTCGCTCAGCCATTCCGTGGGCTGATAACCACTCAGCAAAGGGCGCCTGGGTATCTTCGCCGAGCTGGTGCTCGGTAGGCGTAGCATGAGCTTCAGCCCGTGTCGTCGACCGCGTTCAAGCCCCCACCCAGCGGCGAGCCGTTAGCGTCCGCTGACGGGTGTTGTGTTTCGAGTCTGAGCGGTTGTGTTTTTCCTGACACAGAAGCCGTATTCAGTGCGATTTTCGCCAACCCCACCAAACTTCAGCCTGCAATTGCGCACATGATTTTTCGTTGATTAGAAAAAAGGTGCCGTCAGTGGTGCCAAGGTGCCGCGTATGGTGCCGTAGAGTTCGCACGGATTTGCACAGGCTTGCACGGATCTGCAATAACAGAGTGCAAAACCGTGCAGCCAAAACTCGAAGCCTGGCTGGGGATTTATTTGGTAATTCAATCCGAGCGTTTCACGAAGTCTGCGAAGCACACCTTCGCTGTACTCGATGACGATATCGGCATCCTGTGTGGCGCGTGGATAGCCATATGCATTGCTGGCGAACGCTCCAGTGAGCATATATGGAATCTGCTGTGCGTGGAGCGCGCGGATGACTTCGGCAAGGCAGTCAAAGCTGGTCTTTGTCACCAGTTGTCTCCGGAGGACAGGGTTGCACGAGGCCGGCATCCCTGAGCTTCCGCCGAATTACTCGGCGGCGGTCCAGTTCAGCGTCCACCTGAACGGCATCGAACTCCGGGCGTTCCGCCTGAATGATTTGCCTCTGCCAACGAATGCACTCGTCGTACAGATCCGCACCCATGCGAAGCTTTTCCGCAATCGACATCGACGCTGCACGACGCAGTTTTGCCTGTTCCAGACCAGCCTGCAGTTCCCGAAGCGACGGATCAATCTGATGCTGTCGCATACCTGTAGCAGTCATTGAGATGCAGAAAAGGGGCTGGTAAGAGACAAGTCGGCGATAAAATGGTAGCAATCCAGGGCTGGTTTTGCAAGTTTCAGTGTGGGAACCGACGGGTGTTCGTGTGGTGGTTGATGTCAGGAATGCCCGAACTTCCTGAAATCCAATCTGGTTCGAATTGTGGCGATGCTGACGAATGTTAGCGATGAAATTCGATGGTGTTTGTTAACTCCCGAGCGAATGTGGTCGTGATGTCGAACACGAGCACGAGCAAAAGCACGATGCACGACAAAGAGCCATAACAAAGTGATGCAGACGATGGAATCGATCGGCTGTTTTTCACTCGAGTCGAGTCAACTCCCCTGTCTCGCTGATCGCCGGCTGTCTCTGATCCCGTTTTTTATCGTGCTCGTGCTCAGTGCAACGGTGCTCGTGCTCATAATCGAATCAAGAAAACTCGGGGTTTCTGCAAAACCGCTGTGTTTTTCAGCATTTGCCAAAGCGGAGAGACCGGGATTCGAACCTTGGGTACCCGCGAGGGTACTCCGGTTTTCAAGACCGGTGCACTGAGGACAGGGAGCCAGCCGTGTTGGGTCGCCACCTGGGCGGTATCGAAGGGCCATGCCACCTCGTGGCAATCCACTGACAGTCGCTGGACTTCGCGTGCGAACGTTACGAAGTTTCAAACTCTCTGTCGTAGCGGTCAACGCAGACGTTTCCGCCAATTTTTCGGATCCTGAGCAGTATGAAAAACCGCGCAGTTGATAATTCCATCGGTGCTGTGTTCATAGAAGACCACGAACGGGAAACGACGAACAATCGCTCTGCGATAAGTTTTATAGACCTGCTCATAGAGATCCGGGAATAACTGAATTCTACGGATGCAGTCTTCTGCCTGAAAGAGAAATCTGTCGCCCAGTCCAACAGCACGTTCTTCATACCAGCGACGACCTTCTGCGAGGTCTTCGATAGCCTCGGGAAGGATAAGGAGTTTCTGTGTCATCGTTTCCGAAGCTGTTCGATTGCATCATCCCAGGGAATCGCCAGATCAGGATTTTTGCTGTGGTCAGCGCGACGCTGGTCAAGTTCACGACATTGCCAGTCCGGAATAGGCAACTGTTGACCGGAATCCGAAATATGATCCCACAGTTCCTGAACGACCTGTATTTGGTCGGGCAGTGGCAGCGTGAGAATTCGGGAGAGATCCGGATGCATTGCGCCCAGCACCTGCAGGGAAATGATCGAAGTTTGGCGGTCATGATCATGAGCGGACGCTGCAAAAAAACAGCGACACGGCCTGTCAGACTATCAACAATAGCTTTGAAGGTTGATTTATTCAAGCCCCTGATCCTCCGATCTCGTCGGACGACGACAACTGTGAGTGTCTGATGTGGACGAGTGACGGGCTGCGGACAGCGTCCCGCCGCATGCCACGACCACCACGTCTGCAGCGAACGGCCACGCAGGTCAGCCGCAGTGGCCGCGTCGATCACGAGTGGAGAAGCGGGCATGGGCAGGGAATTCCGAAAGCGGGGTGTGTTCATCGCAACTCGCTGCAAAGGAGTGCAGAATCGTGCAGTCGCTATCTGGAGAGTTACGCGAAACGAGTAGCACATGACGGAGTGGGAGGAGAATTCTTTTGTTTGCGAGGGAACTCTGTGAGTCACCACAGTTGGACGGAACATGGCAGATCCGCCCGGATCTGATCGGTGCGAAATCTGAAGGGCCTCGGAGGAGTCATTGAACGCCCGCAGACGGCAGCAAATGAGTCGCAGGGCAGGCCAGCTGTTTGCGGATCGTTGAGCGGATTTGGGACTTGCGGCATAGCCCAGAATCCGTTTGCGGTGCAGCAAGGCAACTTGAGCAGCGAGCCGTCGCAGTTGGCCCGCAAGTATGACACATCAGGATTGACATCGCCATATTCGACCGCGAAACTACGTAAAAGTTTTACCGCCGTTTCGCGTTCGAATATTTGTTCGCACTCCAATTCCAGCTGTCTGAAGGCAGCAAGCCAGATGTTCATATTTGATATGACTGGAATCCTGCTGATACACGTGGTCATATTCGGACTGCTGTGGCGGTACGGTGGCCTCTTGTTGCAAGTGTTCCTCCCACTATCCTTCGCGAGGCCAGCAATACTCAGGGGCGCTCTGTTCCTTTCAGGCATCTGTGTCTGCGTAGCCATTGCGACTACAATTTACGACCACTTAAACACTCCTCGAAGCGGTGACAGCGGCCACTCGTTCACGATTCCATTCATTGTGTACATTGTGGTTGTCTACCTCGCGTTCGATGTGTATCCAACGGTATTGAGCATTCAAAGAAATCATGCACCAATGCGGCTGGTATCGCTTGGTCTTAACTGCACGATCATCGTGGCAACATTCTTGTCGCTGCTCAGCCTTGTTCTTTATTGACGAACTCATCGAAGAATCTTTCACGTGCCACTTTTTCTCGTGCGAATTCAGTGTCCAACACCATATTCACCGATGCAGATTTGCGAACAAAAGGTTGAACCGGAGTTGCCGTTCACGGTTTCACACATGGCAAGTTGACTCGCGGAAACCCCGTCAGCCTAACCGTTATTCCAGAGGGCTCAATGAGACACTTTCCAGAACAGGCGAAGTTTTCCGTGAGCAAACATCGACTCAGAGGATTTTGTTGTGTCGTGGCTTCCATTTCCCTACTCGGTTGTTCGGGCAACAGCAAATCTGATGCTGCGGCGGTGGGAAAAGCTCTTGGCCAGAATCTGACTGAATTCGCACAAGGCGTTGGATCGGGGGTAGATACGCAGTTGCAGGTAGAAATTGAACTATCACCCGAACTCACAAAGGCTGGCCTCTCCCATACGATCGCAAAACAGAAAGGTTCACTCGACGATACGCAGAAGGCGATATCAATTTATATGCTTTCAACTCAGGCGCTGAATTGCACGCTGACCGCGAGAGCTTTTAACGCTGAAAACGAAGAGATCGGACGCGCAACTTCAGATGTTGAGTTTGTAAAGGACGATGCACAGTATATTGCATTCACGTTCCCACCTGACATGGACAGGCAAACTGTGAAGGTGTACAAGATCACGGCGAAGTTCCCTGCAGCGGAGGCCTCGCAGCCGTAGACGTCACGAAAGGAGAGGCATAACAAAGCGTTGCACCGGAGTTGCGGCCGGCGTTTTTGTTTTTCGAGTATCCACCCGCCGCAACCCCGTGAACGCAGTCGTTCGTCCTGACAGCAGAGAATTCAATGGGAACATGGGGCGTCGCGATCTTCTCGGATAATTTGGCCGCCGATCTGCGTGGTGACTTCCGCGATCTGATCGGTGATGGACTCACCGCTACTGAAGCTACGGAAAGGCTTTTGGCGGAATATGCATCGTCTCTCGAAGACTCAGATGAGATGCCCGTGTTCTGGATAGCGTTGGCGATTACGCAATGGAAACTTGGCCGCCTTGAAGATCGTACGAAGCAAATGGCCCTGCAGGTCATCGACAACGGAACGGATTTGGCCAGATGGGACAACCCAGGGGATCGAGCGAAACGTGAGGTTGTGCTTGCGAAGACACGGGAGGAATTGCTTTCGGTTCCACCCCCGGCAAAGCGAATACCTCGTACAATCAAAGAGTCAAATGATTGGCAGATTGGTGAATTGATCGGCTTCAAACTGCTGTCCGGGAAGTGGACACCATTCCGCGTTATCGGTCATCATACCGACAAGGGCGGACGCTTTGCCATTTGCGAAATACTGGACTGGGTAGATGATCAACTACCGACACCCGAGAGAATCGCTGGACTGCCAATAAGAAGGGACAAGTCGCTCAACGGCATCTCTCAATTCATGTTTCAGCAACCGAAAAAGAAAAAGGATCAGGTCAGAGTCGTCCGAATGGGCTGTTCTTCGACTCCGCAGCAAACAAAAGGTGGCTACACTGCGATTGTCTGGCCGCATGTCGATCGCCAACTTGAATTGATCTTTGACTTGCGTTGAGATTAGAAGTGCGAACAATCTGTTGCCACATGGTGCGGCGGGCTACGGGGTTTTGAAATCAACCTCATTCGCCACAGCCAGTTGAACGGTAGCGTTCAGTGAAGACCTGGCCGCTAAGCATCTTCAACGTGTCTTCGCAGGCAAATGGCTGGCTCCGCTGTGGCCGATCGTCACCTTCCTTGGGGCCGCCGTTATGTGCCTCGCGTCTTCCGCATTGAGCATCTGGGCGATGGAAAGCCTGCCTGTGGATACGCTGGCATCAGTGCCATTGCGGGATTGACAGGCTTCATGCTCGGGGTCTTCCCCGGACTCCTTGTCCCTGGCCCGTTGTTCCATGTTCGCGCATGAATCAATGGAGTGCCTTTTTATGCAGGGGACGTTGTTCAGGTCATTGCGGGCGCCCACCGAGGCGTGGTGACGAAAGTCGATTCCCAAGGGCAGGGGGATACAGATGCCGAAATCGAACCGGATTTTTGTTGACTTTTGCGGCGCTGCACGTTCCTCAGGGGGCGACGGGGGCTTCCAGCGTGGTCCACGTTTCGGTCAGCAGCTCTTCGCTGGTGCTGGCGTCGATAACGGTCAGTTTCCACTTCAGAATCCCAAAGGGCTGCTGGTCGCAGAACCACGCATCAACGCGATCCACACAGCTGCCGAATACGGGATCCATCACGGCTACTCGCACGGCCCCGCGTTCTGTTTTCCAGGCGGTGGTGGGGTTGTTGCGCGCGGGGATCCAACTGGTGCCGGCCGACGCAAAGGGGCGTCCTGAGTCCAGTCGCCCAAAGATCCGCTGCAGGGCAAACTGCAGGCTGCTGACAGGGTTGTCCGTTGGGACTTGCAGGCTGCGAGCAGGGATGCCGGGATGCTGCAGAACAAGGCCCTGCGGAAACTGGGCAGCGGGCAGCAGCGTGACGCCGTGCAGTCTGGCTGCAATGGCTCGCACCTGCACCAGCCCCTGGCCCGGCTCGCTGAAGCTTTCAAGAGTGACTTCGTCACCACGGCTGCTGACAAAGGTCTGCGTTGTGCCCACAGGTGGCACTTGCGGCAGCAATGAATATCGCGGTGGGTCGAAGGGTGGTCGTGGAGTGCGGTAGTTGATCAGCCCCCGCGCTTCCATCTGCTCATACAGCCACGAAGGTTTCCAGGGTCGCAGCATGGACCATTGAGTGGTCAGCATGGAGGCCAGCAGCAGTACCCCGGCCAGTGCGAACGTCCGGCGTCCGGAATGTCTGAGCACAGGGACCATGGCCAGCCACCAGAACGGCGACAGCCACAGCATCCAGCGCAAAGCCACACTGTTGCCACCGTAGTTGTAGTTTTCGGTACGAGTCAGGTAGAAGCTGAGTGTAACCAGAGTGGTGACTGCCGCGACGGATGTCAGCAGTGCGGTGGCAGCCTGACGCTGTCGAGCAACAGGAAACTGAGTGGGACATCGCAGTGGCCGCACGGCCTGAGACAGCTGCATGCAGGCAAGGCCACAGCCTGCCACTGACAGCAGCAGGATGGGCATGTGCGACAGCAGTCCGTGATGTCCCAGCAGGCAGTGAAACAGATAGACAGGCAATGATTCCAGGCTGGCATCCAGATCCCGGGGTTCCATCCAGTAACTGGGGATTCCGTTGTGGATGTAACGATAAGTCTCGGATCCATAGGTGGCGTAAAAGGGCTTGAAGCTGCCGACCACGGAATAGTTGGCGGCGAAGAACAGGATCACAGGCAGAACAGCCACAGGCAGGAAAGCCTGCAGCGTGAGTTTGCGTGAATAAGTGACGGCCAGCAGAGCAGCAAGCACTGTCAGTTGTGCTGCAGGAAGCTCGAAACAGGCCGTGAGACTGCTGCAGAATCCAAGCACAGCGAAGTCCAGTTTGCTGCCACCCTGCAGGATGCGAACTGCGGCTGCCAGCGAGAACATCGCAGTGGCAGCAGCAGGCGTGTGATTGTTGAGTGTGGTCAGGTAGGGGTTCAGCAGTGAACCGCAGCCGGCTGTCAGCAGAATCAGGCAACGAGCCGAAGTGTGCAGATCCAGTCGCTGCAGAGTGCGGCAAAGACTGATCAGCATCAGCCAGAACGGCACGATATTCAGCGGCAGCAGGACCAGTCTGGAAACTATGGCCGTGTGGCCGAAAAGTCCCCAGCCAGTGACAGCTTTGACGCCGGCATAGACTGCTGCTGCCAACAGCGACAGCAGCGGTGGTTTGGACGAATAAAAATGCCACGGGTCGTCGGCACTGCGTCGATAGCGAACTTTGTCGATTGTGGACCAGTGCGGTATGGCATCAATTTCGTCAATCTGCCACGTACCCCGTTCGACGAGTGACCAGACCGAGCACCAGCGGGAGCGATCATTGGCACTTTGCAGCGGCGGCGCCTGCAACAGAGCGGAAACAGCAATCACCACCGCCACCATGATCAGCAGACGCTCGATCGTTGAGCAGCGGAAAGTGGTGGCCGTGGGTGTGGCTGGCAATTCAGAGGGCGGGGTCATGTCAAAGGCATCAGCAGGACAGAAAAGAGGCAGCCAGGCAGTGCGAGTCGACATGCTGGCAGTTCGCTCTGCGAAACAACTATATCAGATCATGACGAGAACACCGGGCAATCGGAATGCATCTGCGGTGAGTTTATGGTCAAAAAGGAGTGGCGGGATGTGTCTGAATTCTCGCGGTTTTTGAATTGTCGCCGGCTGCCTTGTGCGGTTGGGCAGGGAATTGTCAGACTGCGGACCTCGGGGATCCGGTGAAATGACTCAGGGGCAGGGCAGGAACAGGCACATTTGGGGGCCTTGAGGGAGTACTGGAATGTCAGACGGCGAGAAGAACACGATTCGACAGTTGACGCGTTTGCAGCGACGTGTGCTGGGGACGCTGGTGGAAAAAGCCTTTACGACTCCGGATCAGTACCCCATGACTGTGAAAGGGCTGATGACCGGTTGTAATCAGAAATCCAATCGCGATCCGATCACGGAGTATTCGGAGGGGGAGGTCGCGGATGCTCTGGAGCAGCTGCGGGAACTGGGCCTCGTGGCCGAAGTGTTCACAGACGGTGGACGGACGACGCGTTTTCGACACTATATGCGACTGAAGTTTGACTTTTCAGATGCTCAACTGGGCATCGTCTGTGAACTGCTGCTGCGAGGTCGACAGCAGCCCGGCGAATTACGCACACGCGCCAGTCGGATGGTTCGAGTGGAAAGTCTGGAACAGCTGCGGACCGAGCTGCAGGGGTTGTTGAGCAAAGGTTTCCTGCAGGCGTCAGGAGCTCTTGAGCGGCGCGGCGTGGAAGTGGATCACACGTGGTATCTGCCCAAAGAAAACATGCAGATTGGTCAGCTGCCCGGTAGCGTGGATGCCGACGACGAGGCCGAGTTGCCACCTGCAGCTCGCGTCGCTGCATCGGCGCAGACACCGGCTCCGGCGGCTGCTCCGGCGGCGGCTACCGCACTACTGCAGGAACTGCAGAGCCAGTTGTTGCGGATGCAGCAGCAGTCTGAGCAGTTGCAGGAAGCGATGGATGCGGTTCGTCGCCGTCTGGATCGACTGGAGCGGGAGCTGGGGATCAGCTGAACAGTCGACGCCGACCGACAACGGACCCGCGGCGACCTGCTGCCGGGCAGAGCAGGGGGCCTTCAGCCTTCAGTTTTCCGGGGACGCGAACGCAGCAACCCTCCAGAAGAACTCCTCTTTACACGCTTTCCCGGATTCACTAAACCACCGGCAGAATCTGCCGCACGGTGGCCGGATCGGCACGAACTGCCGATCCGACTGGCTCAGGATGGCCAGAGAGCTGTTGTTCGTGCGCAGGTGGTTCAGCGGTCGTGTTGAGCCACATCTGCTTTACGTCTTGCAGGAAACCGACAGGATGTCCAGGTACTGCCTGAAAACTGCTGCAGCAATCGTGTTGGGGATTTGTGGCTGTCATCCCGGAATGTTTCAGCCTTACGGTCCGGGAATGTACGGTCCGCCATCCGGAACGCTGGTGGTACCGCCAGCGACCAACGCGCCAACGTACCCGCTGGATTCCGGCAAAACCTACGATGATAAGGACGCGCAGGACGACTTCCGTCGCGATCCGAAGTTCTACAACTCGGATCCAGCCACTGAAAATGTGCCTGCTCCCAAAGACGCTGGCAGCTCGACCATGTTCCCCGCCGAAGGCCAGTAGGTTTCGGATTAGCGAAAAATCATTTGCGCTCCTGCAGGCTGCAGTTTGATGGGGGTTGGCGAAAAACGCACGGGATACTGCTTCCGTGCCAGGCAAGCATAACCGCTCAGA
>CAXBSH010000211.1:0-9655 GCA_963977705.1 uncultured Planctomycetaceae bacterium | reverse complement strand
CCCTGGGAGGTCCATTCTGCGCAGCGGTGTCCCAAAGACGCCCTCATACCGCGCACAGCATTTTACGTTCAGCCACCAACTCGCAGTCCGAATGATACGGGAAACCACCCACCAAAGCACAGGAAAACCCTACGCTCCGCTTGCTTTGCCACCCCTCGCCCTGGTGGTTTTGGAAAACCAATGACGCGACTTGGAATTGGCAGACCGTGACCAGTGCCGGTTCACGCTGTTTTCGCGACGAATCGCGCACCACCACGTCAACATGGCTGCGCAAAACAAAGACATCTGGCATACTCCGCCCGTGGCGACACAACTCACGCTCTGGAGCCTGCCCATGGCTTTGGCTCCTGCGGGGTTTCCCCCACATCTTTGCGTGCACACCGTTGATTCCGGGGAGGTTGGTAATTAGGTGTCTGGAGTGTTGGTGGGAGTACCAACCGGATCGCTCCGTCGACCTCGCTCCAGACCCTGATTCCCCGTAGATACCAGCAATTACTCCCCCTCTGGCTGCCCCTCCTTCCACTGGCCTTGCCCCTCGCTCCTCGCTCCTCGCTCCTCGCCACCCCGCCTGGCCCCGGGGCCACCTCGGTTATGACGCGAAATTCGGGTTCTACAGCCCTATGTTGGCACAACCAGCTCAAATCTGCGATGCTCCCCGCTGAATACACGCAGACACTCTGTCACACTGCTTTCAGCGATGCAATCGGACGGCTATGACCGGCACCCCAACTGTTGATTCTCCGTCCCCCGGCGCCAGTCTGCGGGAACTGGTGCATGTCGCACTGCCGCTCATGCTCAGTTCCGGCACCCAGTCGCTGATGAATGCCGCTGACCGGATCATGCTGGCAGGTTGCTCTGAAGCCGCTCTAGCCGCAGTTACCCCAGCCTCCATGCTGTATTGGTCTGTCGTCTGCGTGCCGATGGGCGTTGTGCTTTACGCCAACACGTTTATATCACAGTACGAAGGTGCTGGTCGTACAGATCGTATGCTGTCAGCCTTCTGGCAGTGCCTCTGGCTGGCAATCGCCACTGGGCTGCTGCTGTTGCTGTTGATGCCTCTGACACGGCCATTTCTGGCACTCGCCGGACATACTCCGGCAGTGGCCGAATTTGAGGCTCAGTATTTCAACACCCTGTGTGCCGGCAGCCCCGTTGCACTGGCTGCAGTGGCCGGCAGCTGCTGGTTCAGTGGCCAGCGACGCACGCGAGTTGTCATGGTCGTCAGTATGCTGGCCGTTGTCTGGAACTTCGGCGTGGACTATCTGCTGGTCTATGGGGTTGGACCGTTTCCCGAATTGGGGATCCGCGGCGCTGCCCTCGCCACCGTCAGTGCACGCTGCGCAGAACTGGCCTGCTACATTGTGCTCCTGCAACGCGATGCCAGGCGGCGACAACTGCCTTTGTGGCACCAATGCCGGCTGGACCGTGATCTCCTCTTGCGATACTTCCGTTTCGGTCTTCCCAATGGTCTCCATTTTTTTGTCGATAATTCGGGCTTCGCAGCCTTCCTGCTGCTGGTGGGACGACTCAGCAATACGGCCCTCGCCGCGACCAATATCGCTTTCAGTATCAACGGTCTGATTTTTGTACCACTGCTTGGCTTTGGCACCGCCATTCAGACGCTTGTCGGGCACCACATGGGAGCCGGGCACGTTGGACTGGCACGCCGCACAACGTGGCAGGCTGCCGCGCTGGGAGTGTTCTGGACGGGTGGCACGGGCATACTGCTGATCCTGTTTCCCAGCGCCGCACTCTACCCGTTCTTCGTCTTCTCCAGTGACGGCGGAGCGGATATCGGACCACTGGCAGCACAGGCCGAAATCCTGCTCCGCTTCGTCGCCGTCTATTCTGTCTTCGATGCACTGGCCGTCGTCTTTTCGTCCGCACTGCGAGGCGCCGGTGACACTCTGTTCCCCATGCTGCTGACGCTTGCCTGCAGCTGGCTGGTCATGGTGCTGCCCGCATGGCTGGTAAGCGAATACTATGATCGAGAACTGAAATGGCTGTGGCTGGCCAGCTCCTGCAACATTATCATGGCAGGACTGCTGATGCTGATTCGCTTCCAGGTCGGTCGCTGGCAATCCATTCGAGTCATCGAGACCCGTGAATTTCCTGCTACAGCGGATCCCTCGCATTCCCCCCCCAACTCCGACTAAACTCTTCCCCCCACCACAAGCCGATTTTCAGCCACCCAGTGGTCACCAGCGAACTCGCAGGAAACCAGCAATGTCCCAGAACCGTCAGTTGTTCGAATTTGCAGCATCAGCCAATACGCTGCTGGTCACTGTGAACGGTCCTTTCATGGAATTCAGGGACAACGATGTGCGTAATGCCTATAACGAAGCCTATCGCCTGCTTTGCCAGCCGGACGCCCGACACCTGCTGGTCGACTTTTCACGACTGACTTACTTCGGCTCCACTCTGGTGGGGATTCTGATCCGACTGGCCCGTCGCGTCGGCCAGAACGGCGGAGAAACCGTGTTATGCGGCATGACCGACCCGATGCAGGAAATGCTGCGTGCGCTCATGCTTCTGGAAAACACAAAAACAGACTTTCCTCTCAAGCCATTTGCCGAGGTCAGTGAGGGACTTGCGTATTTACAGTCACTGCCATCAGCCTCCTGAACTTCCATTTGGCCGACATTTTCGGCCGGATTCACTCTGCATGTCGCCAGTCACGCAAACATCTTCCAACGCATCAGGAAAACGACTGCTCGCTGGACTTGCAGTGCTTCTGCTGGCCTCCGTCTGGCTGCTGCCACACAGTTTCAGCCTCACCACACTGGCCCAGCATGATCAAAGTCTCCGCAGCTGGTGCCGTCAGCATGTGCTGCTGGCACCCGGTCTGCTGTTCATCGTTTACACTCTGATTACCGCCGCCAGCCTGCCGATTGCTGCCCTGATGACAATGGCCGCAGGTTGGCTGTTCGGATTCTGGCCCGCTTTTCTGGTCATCAGCTTTGCCTCCACACTCGGCGCATCCTGCTCGTTCCTGATCAGCCGCTTCCTGCTGCGGGACTTTGTACGCAGACGCTACAGCGCTGTCCTGAATTCTGTTCTGCCGGCTGTCGAACAGGACGCCGCTGCCTTCCTGCTCATGCTGCGACTGGCGCCCGCGTTCCCCTTCTTCCTGATTAATCTCGTCATGGGCCTGACTCCCATCCGACTGCCGACATTCTGGTGGGCCAGCCAGGCTGGCATGCTGCCGGGCACCGCGGTTTTTGTTGCCGCCGGTGCCAGTCTGCCGTCACTCAAAGCCCTCGAGACACAAGGAGTCTCCGGAGTACTGACCTGGCAGACCGCCACTGCATTCTTCCTGCTCGGATGCCTGCCGATCGCCATCCGACGAATCCTCAGATACTTCCAGCACTCTCCTGACGGACCCCCCAGACATGCTGATGGAACATAACATCGAAATCCGCGTCAGATACAGTGAAACAGACGCCATGGGCTTCCTGCACCACGCCAACTATCTGAGTTATTTTGAGATCGGACGAACCGAACTCTTTCGGGCTCAGGGTGGCGACTATCGTCGCATGGAAGAGCTGGGACTGTTTCTTGTGGTGGCAAAGGTCCAGGTGCGATACCGCAAACCAGCTCGCTATGATGATCTGCTGCGACTGCACACCCGCATCAGTCGCACCACGACAGTCCGACTGGAGCACACCTATCAGCTGTTTCGCAATGACGAGCTGCTGGCCGAAGCCGAATCCACACTGGCCTGCGTCGACGCTCATGGCAGCGTACAGATGATTCCGCAGGATCTTGTCGCCTTCACCCGGAAAGACACACCATGAAACGCCTCGATATGACCAGTCCCGCCGCTCGCCTTGATGATGCCTTCAGTCGGCTGGAACATGCGTGGCACGAAACTCGACAGATGTGGAAGGATCCAGTGGCTGAGCGAGTAGACGAACAATACATCGCCACCATCCGCGCTCGCGTCCGAACCCTGCTCGACGCTGTCGCCAAATCCCAGACACTGCTCCGCAAAGCCGAATACGAATGTCAGCATCCTCGCGAACGCACACAGCAGCTCTGACATGATCACTCACAATCTCTCGACAACGATGGAAGTCCGCGACCGAGTGATATCGCGGTCTGCAGCGACTCGTAGATACGACCCGTAGATACGAACTGCAGCCTGCACAAAAATGACGCCGAGGACAAATCCGTGGACTGGGCTTCAGCCCGTGTCCTCCACCGCGTTCAAGCCCCACCCAGCAAACGGCAGCCGTTGTTAGTGTCAGCTGACCGGTGTTTGCGTGCCACGCTGGCACCAAGTTGGTGCTCGGTAGTCCCAGGGAGTTCCCCTTGGGAGGGCGAGGCTCCTGCCGAGCCGAAGTCAATTGTCAGTCCTGACTTGCCGTTGTTCGCCGACAACCGTAGACCGGGCATTCCTGACGCGAAGAACAAAAAAGTCGTAGTCTGGGCTTTAGCCCGGGCACAAACGTCTCGTCACCCTTGAAATCCCCAGTGTTTTTTGGGGATGGGGCCGAGCAGGAATGCTCGGGCTACCGTTTTGTCCTTCCCATCATTCCTGCCCGGCCGCCTCTTGCCCACACAAAGAGCCGCGAAGCGGCGCACGTTCGCCTGTCGCTCGCCCATTCCGTGGGCTGACCATCACTCAGCAAACGGCGCCTCGGCATCGTCAGCAAGCCGGTGCTCGGTGGTCGCAGCATGGGCTTCAGCCCGTGTCGTCCACCGCGTTCAAGCCCCCCAAAGGCCAGCCGTCAGCGTCTGATCGGTTGTATTCTTCCTGGCACGAAAGCAGTATCCAGTACGTTGTTCGCCAACACCCTCAAACTGCAACCTGCAGGTGCGCACATGACTTTTCGTTGATCCCTGCGCCTCAGCGGGCGCCGAGTCCCTCCGAAGGGACCTCCATCGTGCACGCCGGTGTCCAATGGACTTCCTCATGACACGCACTGCAGTTTACCTTGAGCCCTGACCAGCCCACAATGGCCAGTCGCGAAGCCGTGAGAGCAGCCCCCACCGTCTCTGAATCTCAGGAAAGTGCAAACCGGAGTCGACCGCCTGCCAAAGCTCGCCCTGAAAAACACCGCCCCCACCAGCAACACTGAACAGAAAAACACTACTCATTCACCAAATTGGCATTGCTCGCGTAAAACCATCAAATTCCCTCGATAAAACCAACGTTTCAGGAAATCTTCCGCGAACACTCGGGGCGGGTGATGCTGTAGTGAAACCGGCAAAATTGCTGGATTCCGCTGAATTCCTGCTGCTCGGACGGCTCAAAAGATTGCTCTCTGCCGCTGAGGAATGTAGCATTCTGTGGGAAAAAGTCGAAAACACGGGTAATGATTGTCAGTTGTGTTGTTGGTTGTCATGTCCTCACAGGTCCATGAAGGACTTGTTTCCGGCGTTGCCGGTCCCCCCAAATTGCCGGCGATGTCGGCATCCTGAACAGCAGATCGGAGCTGAACGGTGAGCACGATCCCGGCAAAGATTCCTGGCACAGCAAATTCCATTGCTGCGGCGCAGGCCACTGCAGACGGGCAGGACCCTGACGACCAGTCGCTGGTCTGGTCTCTGTACGACGCTGTACCTGCGTGGGGCATCAGCCTGCTGCTGCACGCCTGCATTTTCCTTGTTCTGCTTACTGTGACTCTGCCTGAAATCCTGCTGCCGGAACTGAATCTGACATCCAGCATCGAGAAGGAAGAGGTTCAGGCTGAAGAGTATGTGATTGACAGTGAACCAACCGAACAATTGGGCAGCATGAGCAACCTGAACATTCAGGGTGCCTCGGCCGCAATCGCTCAAAGCAAGGGACTGGACAACCATCGGGAAGAGATTCGTCGCATTGAAAGTGCGATTGTGAACCCGAAGATTGAAACCTTCGAAGCGCTCACAATGCCCAGCGAGGCTGAGACGATCGAAAACATCGATCTGCTTGGCACGACAGAGCATCCGGGCGGTACTGAGGGTGCTGTTGATCGCATGACGCTGGAAATTGCTGCTTCACTGCGGCAACGTCGGACTCTGCCGGTCTGGCTGTTTGATGAATCAATTTCGCTTGAGCATCGTCGTGAGGAGATCCTTGCTCGATTTGAAAACGTCTATCGTCAGCTGGGGTTGATGGATGACATCGACACCAAAGACGCCCTGAAGACCGGAATCGTCGGTTACGGCAAAGATGTGCACATCCTGATGGAAGAGCCAACCAGTGATGTTGAGGAGATGTTGAAGGCCGTCAAGACCATCAAGAGTGACGTGTCGGGTGTCGAGAACGTCTTTGCGGCCCTCAATCTGGCACTCAAGCAGTACGCTCCGTTGCGTCGCAAAATGAAGGCCAACATGATGTTTATCATCGTCACGGACGAGCGTGGTGATGACTTTGGTGGCGACAGTTACGCGATTCTTGAGGACACTGTTCGCAAACTCAGTCGCGAAGGTGTGCGGGTCTACTGCATTGGGAATTCGTCGCCTTTCGGTCGTCAGAAGGGCTACGTGCACGTGAAGTGGACAGCCCCGGACGGCACAGAGTTCGAGGACGACATTCCGGATGCCGATCAGGGCCCGGAGACTCCACTGGCCGAAGGACTGCAGCTGCCGTTCTGGACCGCAAATGCTCAGCAGCTTGAACGCATGTCTTCTGGCTACGGCCCCTATACCCTGTCGCGTCTGTGTGCAGAGACTGGCGGAATCTTCTTTGTTGCGGATGACACAACGGTTCGCAAATGGGATCCGCAGATCATGCGACAGTACGCACCCGACTACCGTCCTGGGATGGAGTATCGGAAGCAGTTGCAAAGCAATCTTGCCAAGCAGGCGCTGATTGCAGCGGCTCAGTTGGCCGTCAACGAACCGGTCCCGGTACCTCAGCGAGTTTTTCAGGCGAACAACGACAACATTCTGCGTGAACAGATCACAGAAGCTCAGAAGCCGCTGGCGGTGCTGGATTACTTCCTGCAGCGCGTGCATGAAGCTCTGGAGATTGGTGAAAAGCACCGCGACAAACTGGACACGGACCGCTGGAGAGCTCAGTACGACCTGGCCATGGGTCGAGTGCTTGCGATGCGTGTCCGTGCATACGGCTACAACTCGTTGCTGGCAGAAATGAAATCCAGCCCCAAACGATTTGAGAAAGAAGGCAGCAATCAGTGGACTCTGCAACCTTCAGAGAAGATTGATGGCGGAGCCAATGTCCGCAAGATGCACGACAAGGCACTGATGTACCTGAATCGGATCATTGAAGAACACCCCGAAACTCCGTGGGCCTTCCTTGCCAAGATTGAGCTCAGCGAACCGCTGGGCTGGGAATGGCGTGAAACTCAGATTGCGATTCCGCAGATGGGCAACGGAAATGGTGACAACCCGCGTCGCCCCGTGTTTGCTCCGGAAGAAGAAGAGCGTCGCCGCCAGGCTCAGGAAATGCAGCGTAAGAAGGAACAGTTCAAACCCAAGGTCTGAATGGCATCCTGACGGAATGTCCAAACGCTGGCTGAATTCTCGGGACGGTTTGTTTCTGCATGTCCGAACCTGCGCTGATTGAAGAAACTCCGTCCGGACTGTTCTGCCGACGCGGTGGGTTTTACATCGACCCATGGGGCAAAGTCGACAAGGCTGTCATCACCCATGCGCACGCTGATCACGCGCGTCCCGGATCCCGGTCATACCTGGCATCGCACGAGGGTCGCAGAATTCTTCGTTCCAGGCTGGGACCGTCGGCCGTTATCGAAACCCTGAAGTATGGTGAACCGGCGCTGATCAACGGCGTCCGGGTGTCTTTGCATCCGGCTGGACATGTGCTCGGTTCTGCTCAGGTCCGCGTCGAGTATCAGGGTGAGATCTGGGTCATCAGTGGTGACTATAAGACTGAGCCGGACCCCACCTGTACGGCCTTTGACCCTGTACGTTGCCATACGTTTGTCACAGAATCCACCTTCGGCCTGCCGATTTATCGCTGGCCGCAGCAGCAGACCATCTTTGATGACATCAATCAGTGGTGGCTGCAGTGTCGAGATGCAGGAATCCCGGCCGTCATCTTCGCCTATTCGCTTGGTAAGGCGCAGCGACTGATTGCCGGCGTTAACGCCGATATCGGCCCCATCTACTGCCACTCCAGTGTTGAAGAACTGAATGGCGAGTATCGTGCCAGTGGTGTCGCTCTGCCTCCGACTTTCCTTGTCAGCCAGGCCCCCGGACGTCGCAACTGGGCGGGCGTCCTGCTGATCTGTCCGCCGGGTGCCGCTGAGTCATCGTGGATGAATCGATTTTCCAACGCATCCACTGCAATGGCCTCGGGCTGGATGCTCACTCGAGCAACTCGCCGCTGGCAGTCTGTTGATCGCGGATTTCCACTTTCAGATCACGCAGACTGGCCTGGACTGCTCAGTGCCATCGAACAAACAGGTGCTGAGCAGATTCTTGTGACTCATGGACACACAGAACCGATGGTGCGTTATCTGCAGGAGCAGGGTCGCAGGGCTCGAACGGTCGTCACACGATTTGCTCCGGAAACGCAGACTGACCCACCCCCGGCTGCAGACGCACTGTCGATGGCTCCTGCTGTCGCCGAGGACTCTGCTCCCTGACCTGCCCCCGCGTTTCAAACTGAATGGAGCACTCCATGTCTGATCGAATCCGTCGACTCAGGATCCTCGGTCTGCTGTTCGGCATCCTGCTGGCACTCAGCCACGCAGCAGACGCTGCTGATGATCAGCTGCTGCCGCTCTGGACAAGTCACGCTCCCGGAGAAACCACTGCTGAACCGGGTACAGTCCTGCCGTTCCGCGAAAACGAAATTCCACCGGTGACTCGCGTGACAAACATCACACGCCCAGCGTTGACCGCCTTTCCTGCAGCGAAACCCAATGGAATGGCAGTGTTGATTCTGCCCGGTGGTGCGTTCCGCCGCGTCGTCACAGACAAGGAAGGCTCGGAAATTGCGCACTGGCTCAATCAACAGGGCATTTCCGCGTTTGTCCTGAGATACCGTGTGGAGGACCGCGAAGTGCCGGAACCCTGGAAGAAACCGCTGCAGGATGCGCAGCGAGCGATTTCGCTGATTCGATCGCGTGCAGCCGAATGGAATCTGCGACCTGATCGCATTGGTGTTGCCGGTTTTTCTGCCGGTGGTCAGGCGGCGGCAAGACTGCTGTGTGCCGGATCGGAACGCAGTTATCCGACGGCAGACTCCATCGACAACGTGTCGGCTCGACCCGACTTTGGCATGCTGATCTACCCGTGGAATCTGTGGGACCAGAAAACAGCCGCACTACTGCCGGAGCTGCAGATTGATCGACAGTGCCCGCCGGTCTTCCTTGTGCACACTCACGACGACCGCGCCTCATCCCTGAGCTCGGTCATGTTCTATGCACGTCTGCGGCAGTTGGAGATTCCGGCAGAGCTGCATGTTTATGAAAACGGCGGCCACGGTTACGGGCTCCGGCCGGTCACCGGCTCGCGGATCAACACCTGGACTGCCGCTGCAGAACCCTGGCTGGCAGCCCGCCTCGCAACAACAACCCGGTGATGTGAATCCACCTGCCTTCGATTCAGCCGGGGCCTCACCCTCCCAGGGGGCACTTCCCATGCAACTGATAGCTGATAACTGATAGCTGATAACTGATAGCTGATAACTGATAGCTGATAACTGATAGCTGATAACTGATAGCTGATAACTGAT
>CAXBSH010000210.1:0-9684 GCA_963977705.1 uncultured Planctomycetaceae bacterium | reverse complement strand
GGGTAATGACAAGGCTTCAGCCCGTGTCGTCCACCGCGTTCAAGCCCCCCCAGAGGCGAGCCGTCAGCGTCAGCTGACGGGTGTTGTCGTTTGCGTCTGAGCGGTTGTGTTTATCCTGGCACTCAAGCAGGATCCAGTGCGTTTTTCGCCAACCCCATCAAACTGCAACCTGCCGCTGCTTACAGGATTGTTCGTTGATCCCCAAATGAAGCGAGCCCGCGAAAATCGCGGGCTCGACTCAGTATTCACACCAGATTCACAAACTCAGCTCAGTAGCGGAAAACACCACCAAAACTGAATCCCTGAGCAAAGAAGAAGTCGTCCATAATGGTACGCTCGTGAATGTTCGGAGTAGCCACTCCGCCCAGTGCTGCAGTCGTCGAATCCCACTCAATGTTGTCCTGTGGTCGCGTCACCGAAGTGATACACAGGAAGTCATAACCACCGAATACTGAGAAGTGCGGGCTGAGATTGAACTCGGCCAGCAGATTCAGCTGAGAGGCTGTTGAGAAGTCGATCGAATCGTTCTGAGTCACCACAGACGCCAGACTGTTGGGGCTGGAGTTGACGGTCGACTGATAGTCATTCAGACCAAACATGACTCGCGGAGTTGCACTCAGTGACATGTACTTGCTGGTCAGGGCAAGCCGACCACCAAACTCCGGACCATAAATGTTATTGATGGTTGACGAAGTAATGCTTGTAAAGCGATTCGGGACGATCGCTGAAACGTTATCGTAGTCACCGTAGGTACCTGTCAGATTGAATCGCTCATCCAGATTCAGATAACGGAAACCACCCAGCCACTGCCATGATGGACCCGCACCACCCGGAGCATTGCGGGAGGTCAGGAAGGCCATCTCAGCACCCCAGACCTGACTTCCCATACTCATGGTCAGTGTGTCGTTGAACACAAGAGCATTCGCTCCGGCGATATCCTGTACAACGCCATTGGTTGTCAGTGGTACGGCGTAGTTTGGAGCAAACGGCATTTTACCCGGCAACAGGGGAACCTGCGACAGCCCCAGTTCCGGATCAATCGTCGGGTCAAGCTGGGATCGACCAATTCGCGGAGCCGCGAGGTCACCAAAATCCCGTACTGCTGTCTTCTGACCTGTACCGAAAAAACTCAATTCCATTTCAGCGTCCTGGAGAGCGACGCCCCACGTGCCACGGATGCCCCGGACTCCATCCAGATTCAGGCCATCATAAGTCGGAATCAGAGTGGCACCAGCCGGAGTTCCTCCGGTCAGGTTGTCATTGTAGTCAATCGGAACATTCCGACCGTCAGAAACTCCAGGCAGAGGCCCATTGTTCAGCCCTGTCACCGGTGCTCCAACAAAACCACTGCCAAGATCTCCGAAGTCCATGTACATGAACTCCAGACGCAGCCAGCTCTGCTGCACGGTCTCGCTCAGAAATCGCTCAATCGGCCGAGACTCATCCCACAGCGAATAATCGCCGGTGATCTCGTGCTGAAGCTGGGGAGTGGACGAATACTGCGGCGCATAGATGACCGGCTGAGGTGGTCCGGCCGGAGCATGCTGGGCATGAGCAACACAGGGGACCGCCAGCAGGGCCAGGGCCGCAGACAGGAATCGACGCAGGTTCGGACGGATCATTCGAGCCGGACCTTTTTTCAAAAGGCAGAAGTACGAGGATCGTGCCTGAAACACGATCTGCTGTCGTCGATATCGTCCTGTTCCAACTTTGAACTTTGCTCCAATTAATCTGATCGGGCGGATTTTGACGGTTGCACGGAATACTCCTGTCTTCCCGCCTATTCCACGTTGAATGCGGCAAAAACTGCCGCAAAACGCGTTCAATGAAAGTCCCGCGAACGACTGTCAAGGTCTTTCAGCAGTTCACTCAGGTCATCCAGACGTTCGCACACTACGTGAATGATGTCCCCCTCCCGCTGCAGTCTGCCCGTCGCCAGCAACACCCCGGCAAATCGCGCGGCCGGTCGAAAGGCCTGCCAGACATTCGGATAAATCACCAGATTGGCCGCGCCAGTCTCATCTTCCAGTGTCACAAATGTAATCCCGGCGGCCGTTGACGGACGCTGCCGCATCAGCACAAGGCCCGCCACCCGGACTCGCCGATCCACCTCCAGAACCGCCAGCGATTCCGCCGTCACGGCCCGCAGCTCGTTCAGTCGCGTCCGCAGAAATGATACCGGATGCCGACGCAGCGATAGACCGGCAGTTGTGTAGTCAGCGACCACTTCATCCTGAGCACTCATACTCGGCAGGTCAGGCAGTGGTTCAAGGTCGTCATAGTCGTCCCGCGCATCCATCAGTGGAGCCGTTTCACGAGCCGGCAGAGATTTCCAGAATGCACTGCGACGGTCAATCTTCAGAGACGCCAGAGCATCTCCGCGGGCCAGCACCTGCAACGCCTGTCGCGGCAGACCGGTCCGCTTCGCAAAATCCTCAAAGCTGCGGAATGCCCCGCCACGCTTTCGAGCCTGCTCAATCTGTCTGGCATACGGCTCGGAAAATCCACGCAACAGTCGCAGCCCAAGACGCAACCCCAGTGACTCATCCCGATGCCGATACGGATTCCCGCGAATCGCTTTCGCACTCGGCTCCAGCGTACAGTCCCAGTCACTGAATGACACATCCACCGGCAGGACGCCAACACCATGCTGCCGAGCATCACGCACCAGCTGCGCAGGTGCATAAAATCCCATCGGCTGACTGTTGATCAGAGCCGCTGCAAAAACCGCCGGATGATGCCGCTTCAGCCACGCAGACACATAAACCAGCAGGGCAAAACTGGCAGCATGCGATTCCGGAAACCCATATTCCCCGAATCCACTGATCTGCTTGAACACTCGCTCCGCAAACTCCTGCTGATACCCCCGCTCCAGCATCCCCGCCACAAGTTTTTCATGGAAGCGGGCAATCACCCCCGTCTTCCGCCACGCCCCCATCGCGCGACGCAGCTGATCCGCCTCACCCGGTGTGAATCCCGCAGCCACAATCGCCAGCCGCATCGCCTGCTCCTGAAAAATCGGAACCCCCAGCGTCTTGTGCAGCACCTGACGCACTTCAGGATTCGGGTAGTCCACCTCCTCCTCTCCGGATCGACGACGCAGATACGGATGCACCATGTCACCCTGAATCGGTCCCGGCCGCACAATCGCCACTTCAATCACCAGATCATAAAAACATCTCGGCTTCAGGCGCGGCAACATGCTCATCTGAGCACGACTCTCAATCTGAAACACGCCTACCGTGTCCGCCCGACTGATCATGTCGTACACCTCAGGATCCTCGGCCGGCACGTTCGCCAGTGTCAGCCGCCGCTGATGATGCAGTTCCACCAGATCAAATGCCCGCCGTATACAGCTCAGCATGCCAAGTGACAGACAGTCCACCTTCAACAGGCCCAGAGCGTCCAGATCATCCTTGTCCCACTGAATCACAGTGCGGCCAGGCATCGCAGCATTCTCCAGCGGCACCAGTTCATTCAATGGTCCGCGGGACATCACCATGCCACCCGGATGCTGCGAAAGATGTCGCGGAAAGGTCAGCAGAGATCTCAGCAGATCCAGGATGCGACGCCCCAGCAGCGATTCCGGGTCCAGACCGCCCTCCTGCAGGCGCATCGGTAACTGCTCCTCACTGTCCACATGCTCCAGCTGACCGGACAGCCGATCAACCATGTCAGCAGACAGTGCCATCGCCCGGCCAATATCCCGAATGGCGGAACGTGGTCGATAACTGATCACGGCCGCCGTCATCCCGGCTCGCTCTCGTCCATAACGTTCGAAGATGTACTGCAGCACCTCCTCACGACGCTCATGCTCAAAATCCACATCAATATCCGGTGCCTCGTTGCGCTCCCGACTGACAAATCGCTCAAACAGCACATCAATCCGACCGGGATCCACCGATGTGATCCCCAGACAGAAGCAGACCACCGAATTGGCGGCTGAGCCCCGCCCCTGACACAGAATCCCCCGCTCACGAGCAAATCTCACCAGATCATAAACCGTCAGAAAATACGCCTCATACTGCAACTCCTCGATCAGCCCCAGCTCGTGCCGGATCATCCCGCGAATGCGCTCAGGTACACCCTGCGGATAACGCTCCGCCGCCCCGCTCCATGTCAGATTCCGCAAGTGCTCCACAGGACGCAGACCAGCCGGTACCAGCTCCTCCGGATACTCATACTTCAACTCAGATAACGAAAAACGACACTGCTCCGCAATCTCCAGTGTCCGCTCCAGTAATTCCCGCCGACCACCAAAAACTCTCAGCAGCTCATCCACCGGCTTCAGATACCGCTCGCCATTCGGAAACAGCTCATGCCCCAGCTCCTGCAGCGCACTGCGGTTGCGAATCGCTGCCACCACATCCTGTAACGCCCGGCGCCGCGGAGTATGAAAGTGCACATCATTCGCCGCGGCAATCGGCACCTCTGCCGCACGACACTGCTCCAGCCAGTGGCTCAGTCGCTCACGGTCCCGCGGACCCGCATGCAGCTCTGCCAGCGCACTACAACGACTGCCAAACAGACTGCGAATCATCTCCAGCGTCCCACTCGGCAGCTCACTACCGGCTCCCGGCTGATAACGACGCTCGTAACGCTGTCGAGTTTCCGTGGACAAAGGCAGACAGCAGAACAGATCGCCCGAGTATTCCGCGACATCCGCCATGCGGATCTGACACTGCCCCTTTTCCGAACGTCGCCGACCAACCGTAATCAGACTCGATAAACGGCCATAGCCCGCACGACTTGTCGGCAGCAGTACCATCGTCGGCCCGTCCTCCGGGACGATCTCCGCACCCACAATCAGCCGGACCCCCGCCTCGCGAGCAGCCACATGAGCCCGCACAATGCCGGCCAGAGAATTGCGATCCGCAATCGCCAGCGCCGAATATCCCAGCTGCCGAGCCTGCGCGAACAGCTCGTCAGCATGCGATGCCCCCTCCAGAAAGGAATAATTACTGCGACAGTGCAGTTCCGCATAAGGTGGCAGCACGGGAGCGGTGTCGCCCGCACCACCATAAAAAACCGCCGAAAGCTCACGCCGATCGCTGATCTGCGTAGCTCGAGTTCGACGTTTGGCGGGAGGCGGATCAGGCATGCTGGCAACCAGCCGATTTCGGCAGGCAGAAACTGAGATCACAAAAATCGCGCATTGCAACAAAATTTCAGCGAAAACGACAGCCTGCCGGCTGCCGAGATTCTGCTGCAGACAGAGGACCAGCCAGGGAATCGCAAATCCCTGTTCACACAGGATTTCCAGCAACAGCCTGTCTTGTTCCGACGGCCCCCTCAATTGTAGACTTCCGCAGAAGAATTGCGCTGACAGGGAGGTGTGGAATGAGCGTTCTTTGGGCGTTTGCGGCAGCAGCAACATTTATGCTGTTCTGGATCTATGGCGGATATGGCGGCTTCCTGCAGGTCCTTCACAAACTGCATCGCCACCACCGCACACCTCCCGCCGAACCTGCCCCCGACCAATGGCCCCACGTCGCCCTGCTGCTTACCGTTCATAATGAATCAAAAGTGATTCGGCAGCGACTGGAGAACCTGCTCGCCCTTGACTACCCCACCGAACGCCTGCAGATCGTTGTCGCTTCAGACGGGTCCACAGACACCACCTGCGAAATTGTCAGATCCTTCGCTGACCCGCGGATTCGCTTACTGCAGTATGCAGGACTCGGGAAAACCGCCGCTCAGAATGCAGCACTGCAGGAGATCACATCGGAAATCGTGGCGTTCACCGATGCCGATATCATCTTCAGCACCACCTGGCTTAAGCAGGTCGTTCGACATTTTCAGAATCCCGAGGTGGGTGCAGTTGATGGACGACTGTGTTACGGCAGTCCGGCCGTCGCTCAGGTTCAGGCCAGCCAGGGACGTTACTGGCTGTACGAAATGAAGCTGCGACGACTGGAATCGGAGCTGGGAATTCTGGCCGTGCTGTCAGGTGCCGGGTTTGCCCTCCGAAGGACAGCCTTTGTCCCGATGGATCCGGCCATTGGCGAGGACTGTATCGTGCCGCTGGATGTGGTCAGCCAGGGACTGCTGGTGATTCATGACCCCGACGCTCTGCACTATGATGAATTTGAAACTGACACGGGCGTCACAATGCGCCGTCGAGTGCGAATGACCCTGCGTAACTGGCAGGGCACATGGCAGCGAAGTCGACTGCTGAACCCTCTGCGGCATCCGGGTTATGCATTCGCCCTGTGGTCCCACAAGATCCTGCGCTGGCTGTCACCCGTTTTTCTGCTGACTGCTGCGGGATCTGCCGCCGGACTGCTGCTGCAGCAGGTCACGATCCCGCGACTGCTGCTGGCAACCCCTTATGCAGCCCTGTTTGCCGCTGCCGCTTTCCATTGGCTGTTTGAACGCCGTCGTCGCCTGCTGCCAGGAACCGGTGCAGCCTATAGTTTTGTTCTGGCCAACACCGCGTTTATTATTGGCGTCGCCAAAGCCGTCGCCGGCTGGCAGATTCGTGCCTACCGCAATACCTGAAAATGTGCGAGGTTTTCATGATCAGCAAACCCCTTTTGTTTCTGGCTGCCTGTATGACTGCTGCTTCCTGTATTTCTGTGGCCACTGCCGGGGATCTGCCACCCGACAATCCATTCGCCAGCCCCAGTCCACTTCTCTTCCAGACTCCTCAGTTCGACCGCATTCGCGACGAGCATTTTCGTCCCGCGTTTGTCGAAGGCATGCGGCTGCAACTGGCAGAAATGGACGCCATCACAGCTCAGACGGCTGAACCCACCTTCGAAAATACCATTACTGCCATTGAAAAATCCGGAGCCCTGCTGACTCGCGTCCGCAATGTGTTCTCGAACCTCACATCATCACACAAAAACGAGGCCCTGCAGGCCATCGAAACCGAACTGGCCCCGCTGCAGGCTGCTCACTCTGATAACATCCTGCTCAATCGACGGCTCTTCGCTCGCGTCAGTTCGCTGTGGGATCGTCGCGATGCACTTGGACTGACGACCGAGCAGCAGGAAGTTCTGAAACAGCACTACGAAGGTTTTGTCCGGGCTGGTGCCAGACTGACCGATGAACAGCAGACCCGCATTCGGGCCCTCAATGAAAAGATCTCGCTGCTGGAAACAAAGTTTGAAGAGCATCTGCTGGCACTGCTGAAGGAACGAGCGGTCATTGTGGATTCCGCAGCCGAACTGGACGGCATGTCGGACCTCGACATTTCCGCTGCGGCCGAAGCAGCAAAAGCCCGCGGACTTGATGGCAAATACCTGCTGGAAATCTCCAACACCACCCGCGTGCCAATCCTCACATCACTCAACAACCGCAGCGTTCGCCAGAAAGTCTGGCAAGCCTCAGCACAGCGCGGACTGGGACAGAACGGCGGACTGGACAATCGCCCGCTGGTACTGGAACTGGCAAAGCTGCGTGCTGAACGTGCCCAGCTGCTGGGCTTCAAAAGTCATGCAGCCTTCAAACTGCAGAATCAGATGGCACAGACTCCGGAAGCCGCACGAAAAATGCTGACGGATCTGGCACCCGGTGTCATGGAACGAGTACGGCAGGAAGCCCGTGATCTTGAACAGATCATGGCAGCTGGAAAGGATCGACACGAACTGGCCCCATGGGACTGGGAATACTACGCCGAGAAACTGCGGAAATCCCGCTTCGACGTGGATGAGTCACAGGTCAAACCCTACTTCGAACTTAACTCAGTACTGGAAAATGGTGTCTTCCATACCATGAATCTGCTGCACGGAGTGCAGTTCCGCGAACGCACCGATCTGCCGATTTTCCATCCGGATGTGCGAGTCTTTGATGTGTTCGAAAAGGATGGAAAACAAATCGGACTGTTCTTCTTCGATCCATTCCGGCGGGAAACCAAACGGGGCGGAGCGTGGATGAGTTCGTTTGTGGATCAGTCCGGACTGCTGCAGGAACGCCCGGTCGTTGTCAACACCCTGAATATTCCAAGACCCGGAGCCGGTGAACCGGCACTTGTCAGCTTCGACAATGTCGTCACGTTGTTTCACGAAATGGGACACGGTCTGCATGGCCTGTTTTCTGACGTCACCTACCCATCCGTAGCTGGCACCAATACCCCGCGCGACTTTGTCGAGTTCCCCTCGACATTTCAGGAAGACTGGGCCATTCAGCCAGCCATCCTCGCCAACTATGCGCGGCACTACAAAACGGGCGAAAAAATCCCCGCAGAATTGCTGGAACGAGTTGTGAAAGCCAGCCGCTTCAACCAGGGTTTTGACACACTGGAATACCTGGCTGCAGCCATCCTTGACCTTGAATGGCACAGCCTGAGTCCGGATCAGATTCCGACGGATGTGGAAGCCTTTGAAGCGGCCACACTGAAGAAATACGGAGTCGATCATCCGGCTGTTCCACCGCGGTACCGCACGGCCTACTTTGCCCACATCTGGTCCGGTGGCTACTCATCCAGCTACTACGCCTACATCTGGAGCGAAGTTCTTGCAGCCGATGCGTTTGCATGGATGCAGGCGAATGGTGGACCGACAGCGACCAACGGAGAAAAATTCCGTCGCGAAGTCCTGTCACGTGGCAGCAGTCGGGACCCCATGGAATCCTACAAAGCCTTCCGAGGAGGCCCGCCAACCGTGGACGGCCTGCTGATTCGTCGTGGACTGAAATAGTCGGGCGGAACGAGTCAGAAACTCTGCATTCGTGCAGCCAGTTTCGCATCGTCGTCTCAACATCCCGTACAGCCCCGAGTGTCGCAGAGCCGCGACCCTCGGGGCCTTTTTCTGCGCTGCAAGCCTGCACGTTGTCGCATCTGTCAAAACAAATCCCAGGAGCACCGAAACCCGACTATCATCAATCTCCTGAAGCCGAATACTCATCAGCCCCCCCACCGCTCGACAAATCCCACCCTTTTTGGAACTGCAGCACCACAATCCGCACCCCCGCCACCTGAAGATGACGTCCCATCCCCAGTCCCAGTCCCGGCCCCGGATCCACCCCCGGCCCCGGATCCCGTTTCCCGCTCTCATCGTTGAACTTGTGTACCGCGAGCAGCAGCAACTGGCGAAAACTGGCGGGGACACACCAATATTGCGATTGGCTGAAAATGCATCGCTGTTGCCGAAATTCAACATCACCCAACTGTCGGCCACTCATCAAAGTGGTGTGTCCCCACGGTCGGGCTCAACCGGAAACGAACGTTCGTTCACAGTAGCGGGGACGGTGGCGGGGACACACCAACTCGCTGCCGGCAGCGGGCGGCGGGCAGCGGGGACACACCCAAACGCAAAAAGGGTTGGAAAGATCCGGCAGAAGCGGGGACACACCAACATTGAGATTGGTTGAAATGCATCGCTGTTGCCGAAATTCAACATCACCCAACTGTCGGCCACTCGCCAAAGTGGTGTGTCCCCACGGTCGGGGTCAGTTGGAAACGAACGTGCGTTCGCGGTAGCGGGGAAGGTGGCGGGGACACACCCAAACGCAAAAAGGGTTGGAAAGACCCGGCAGGAGCGGGGACACACCAATATTGCGATTGGTTGAAATGCATCGCTGTTGCCGGAATTCAACATCTCCCAACTGTCGGTCTCTAATCAAAGTGGTGTGTCCCCACGGTCGGGGTCAACCGGAGACGAACGCTCATTCGCGGTGGCGGGGACACACCCTACACTGAGACGTCGAAAAATGGGGCGCAGGTTCTGGGATTCCGCCCCC
>CAXBSH010000209.1:0-9688 GCA_963977705.1 uncultured Planctomycetaceae bacterium | reverse complement strand
ACCACTGATGACATTGGTTGCCGGGCCTCGAGGACCGCCGATTTGCAGTCCTGTGTTGAATCTATTGATGTATATTCCGTAGTCCTGACCAGCGAGTGCTCGGGTTCCGGAAATATCCGGCCCAATCAGGTTTCCAGCGATTCGGTTCGAACTGCCAGAACTCGGCAGAAGGACTCCATTCATCGAGTTTCCGGAAATAATATTTCCTTCATTTTCGTCATTCAGGTTATCTTGATTGGTGCCAATGATATTGGCTGTTCCATTCACCGACACGCCCGTATAATTCGGGACAGCAGACAACCCCTGCGCGTCGGTACCGATGTAACACTGGGTCACCCAATGATTGCGGCCAGCAAGTGAAATGCCGATCGCGCTGGTTGTTGCCCAGCCGTTGACGCACAGGCCCTTTATCTGAACTCCGCCCGTTCCGACGATGGGTGTACCGTCGGTCGCATACTCCACGTCATCAATGATGATCGCGTCGTCGTTTGATGAGCCGTTTGTGATGCGGATTGTTTTGATCAACTCGCCACTGGCCACTCGCACACCATAAAACTGTCGGTTGTTGTATCCACCGGAGCTGATGATCCCGGCATGCGTGGGGTTCAGCGTTTCACTGACAATCACGCTGCCACTTTCACCCAGAAATTCCACCACAGTGTTCAGGTTGTTGCTGCCGCCAATGTTGCCCAGCCACAGTCCGGCCATCTGGCTGGGAGTCGTCAGAGTCAGGTTGATGTTGTCACTGTTCTCGGCAAATCCCGGATAGCTGCTGCCGTTCGCACCGAAGCCTGAGGACAGGCCGTTGGGTAGCGAGTTGAAGTTTTGTGGCAACGCATACAGAACCTGCGGGACAATATTCAACGGCTTGCCATCGCGATGGCTGATCTGCAGACCCTGGGCTGCATACTCGGATCCCGTAATCGCTCCGTTACCCGCCGCGCGGTCGTCGAATTTGATCGTGGTAAATTGCGTTAATGTAGCCCGCGCCGCGGTAAAGGTGGCGTAGGTGAAGTATTCCGCGGTGCTGGCGGTGGCGGTGTCCACCTTGAGTCCGGTGAGCGTGGATCCCGCCAATGAGCCGTTCACCTCAATCACTGGACTTCCCGACCAGCCTGGTTGTGTGGTGCCGTCGATGATGACGGTCTCGGTGATCGTGGGTAAGGCCGTCGTTGGCTTGATCGACTGAACCCCGGAGCCCGGGATGTTGAATTGAATCTGGTCCTGCCCAAAGGTCGCGTTTGATTGCTCAATTGCCCACCGCAGACTGCCAGTTCCGGTATTGCCCGTGTTGGTAACAACAAAGGTAGCCAGCAGGGTCCGATCCTCCAGCGACTGCACCTGCCAGCTGCGACGTCGCCGGTGCGGACTGCGTGAGCCCGCATGCAAACGCTGGGAACCAACACTGCCACTTCGAAACAGGGAATTCATCAGCCGACGCACAACCAGCAGACAGGAACGATCCATGTTGAGCTTCCGAATGTCAGAATTGATGAAGTGAGATCGATGAAGTGATCGGTGGTTTGGCGCGAGCATCCACGGTTGCGTTGGTCCGATCAGCAGGTGGGGTGGTTAACCCTATGCAGTCCGCCGCTGCTTTTGCAGGTCTGCAATGATGAAAAATTGAAAAATACAGGGAGGAGCGCAGCGCGCCCCTGCCTGCGGGTAGGGCGCGCCGCGCCACTGCAGTCCTGATTCGTGTCCAAATCAGGCAATCGACTATGCGATTGTTCAGTTTTCTGCGGACGTGTGGATCCGCAAGTCAGGATTCCATTGAAGAGGCACGTTGACGCAAAGAGCTGTTCATCAGTGCGGTGACCACCGCGAAGTGCATCGTGGTCTGAACTCCGCGGATTGTGGTTGATGTCGCGGATCTGGCGACGGGGAAGGGAGAGGGGAGGGAGAGGGAAGGGAGAGGGGAGGGCGGCACGTGAGTCTGAGCAGTCTGGTTCCGGGGCAAGTGGCGGTTCCGGCTTGAATTTCCCCCGGAATGTGTCATTCTGCTGGTGGGCAGTTGGGTTCCGGATTGTGCATGCCGTTTGGCGGGATGCGGTTGGGTATGACTGAGTCTGTGGCAAGGCGTCTGGTTGATACTCGAGTCGTCATAGAGACTCCTGAGGGTGTGGATTTTCGTTTTCGGATTGCGGGTCCGGGGCAGCGGTTGTGGGCTTGGTGTATCGACAGTTTGATTAAAGCTGGCAGTTTGGCGATCTTGTGGTTGTTTTTGCTGTCTGTGGGGGCATTTGGTGGTGAGGCCGGGGTGCAGGTGATGGCCGGTATGGCGACGATCGGTGTGTTTCTCTGCAACTGGTTTTACGGCAGTCTGTTTGAGGGTTTGATGAACGGCCAGACTCCGGGCAAGCGTGCTGCGGGTCTGCGTGTGCTGCGTACCAATGGGACTCCTGTGGATCTGGTCACGGCCATCGGCCGGAATTTTCTGCGCGTCGCTGATGCTCTGCCGATCGGCTATACGGTGGGCCTGATCTCCATGCTGTTGACTCCGCGGTTGCAGCGTCTGGGCGATTTGTTTTTTGACACGATGGTGGTTACTGAGCAGCGGAATCCAACGGGGCGTAAAGAGGGTTTGACTTCCCGCGTTTTGCCGTTGCTGCGGGCAGAGTGTCCGCGGAAGTTCAGTGTGCCAGAGCGAACCCTGGCGATAATTGAGCGGTTGTTTGATCCTGAGCGAGTCATGAGTGGTGGACGTCGCGAGGAGATTGCGAAGCCGTTAAGTGAGGCTTTGCGGCAGCGGCTGGGCTGGTCTGAGGCATGGCAAGCTCAGGGCAATCAATACGACTTCTTTCAGAACCAGGGCTACAAGCATACTCAGTTTCTGCTGCGTGTGCTGAAGACGTTTGCAGTCGACGACGGGTTGGGTCCGGGATCGCAGCAGTCGGGAGATTCGCGATGAATCGAGAGCGATTTATTCGCGAACGTCGGAAAGACTGGGGCCGTTTTGAGCAGCTGCTGGGGGTGCTGCAGAATCTTCCTGAGCGGCAGTGGCGATCGCTGCAGGTGGCTGAACTGGCGCGGCTGTATCGTTCGATCTGTTATGATCTTTCGCTGGTGCAGTCGCGTGAATGGGGCAGTCGTCTGGAGGAGTATCTGAACGATCTGGTGGCTGGAGGTCACAACTGTCTGTATCGGACGCGTCCGACGTCTGTGGCCTCTGCGCTGGAGTTTATTGCCATCGGGTTTCCTCGCCTGCTGCGACAGCGTTGGCGAGCATTTGCTTTATCGGCTGCGTTGTTTGTGATTCCCTTTGTGGTGGCTACGGTCATTGGGATTGTGCGTCCGGATCTGGCCGTGCTGGTGGCGGGTGAACAGGAGCTGCAGGAGTCGTTGAAGAGTTTCAGCAGCGAGCTGTATACGGCGACTGATGAGCGGTATACGGGTGAGCGCAGCTTCATGTTTGGTTTTTATGTGAACAACAATACGGGGATTGCATTTCAGGCCTTTTCGCTGGGGGCATTAGCGGGTGTTGGGACCTGTTATGTGTTGTTATCGAACGGGATTTCGATTGGTCTGGTGCAGGGTGCGGTGCTGGCGAAGGGTGGAGCGACGGCGGTGAATTTCACCAGCTTCGTGATTACTCACGGTTCACTGGAGCTGACTGCGATTGTGATTTCAGGTGCGGCAGGCTTTGTGCTGGCGCAGTCTTTGTTGTTACCGGGCGAGCGGACTCGGCTGGAATCACTGCGTTATCATGGCCGTGAATCTCTGTTGCTGGCCCTGGGTTCGGGAGTGATGTTAGTTGGGGCCGCAGTGCTGGAGGGCTATTTTTCGCCTCTACCGATTGCTCCGCTGTTCAAATATCTGGCGGGTGCGCTGGCGTGGCTGCTGGTGGGGTTATGGCTGGGTCTGGCGGGGCGTGAGCGGCGTGTGATTGTGGATTCGGCAGGAGGTGTGCAGTCATGAGGGTCGAAGACTGCACAGTTTCTGTGGAGCGTCGATCGCTGCAGGCCTGCGTGGATCTGGCGATCGTGTTTGTGCGTGAGACGGCTGAGCCGATTCTGCGTCTGTGGCTGCTGTGTGCGATGCCTGCGTGTGTGCTGGTGTGGCTGTTGACATCCGTGTTGACGGACATGCTGATTCCGTCGATTCTGATTTTCTTGTTTTTCAGTGCGGTGTTTAATTCGCTGCTGGTGGCGGCGATTGGACCGCGGGTGTTTGGTGAAGAGTTTTCCGTGCGCGGGGCGTTGCGGGCTTTTCGACGACGATTCTGGGCGTGGCTGCTGTGGACTTCGATTGTGCGGTTCTTTCAGTTTCTGTCAGGTTTTTGTCTGTTCTTTCCGGGCCTGTTTGTGACGGCGTATACAGCGTATCTGCCGGAGCTCCTGTTTCTGGAGCAGGCACCGTTGAAGGCGGTGCAACCCCGGCTGACGTGGCTGGCGGGCAGTGGGGGTTATGGTCGCAGTCTGAACAGTCTGGCGTGGCTGATGTCTGCCTGGGCAGCGGCTTCGGGTGGGCTGTTTTTGTTGCTGGATCTGACGTCATCTACGGTGCTGAATCGTCCGATTTTCCTGCAGATTCTGATGGAGGGTTCGGTTGAGTTTGCTGATTTGCTGCTGCAGTTGACTCATGATGATCCGTGGTTTTTGACGGTGTTGCAGTTGTGTTTGTGGATGCCGTTGCCGGTGATTCGGACGGCCGTGTTTTTCTGTTATCTGGATCGGCGTATTCGGGCGGAGTGCTGGGATCTGCAGGTGTTGTTTCGAGCTGAAGCCGTGCGAGTAGCGGAGCTGAGCGGATGATGCGTGTACTCAAACCGCCGGGGGACGCGTTACGGGCGTGGTTGATTCTGCTGTTGCTGGCGGGATCGGCCAGCGCTGCAGTTCCAACTGGGGCCATGCAGCAGTCCGGGGGCGATTCGTCGCGTTTTTCGGACGAGCAGATTGATGCGGTGGGGCAGGGGGTGCTGGAGTCGATCGAGTTTCGGTCGCTGCGTCGACGGGTGCTGGAGCAGAAGGAGCTGACGCCACGGGATCGCGGTAACGGTTTTCTGGTTCGCAGTCTGGAGTGGATGGGCGAGCAGGTGCGCTGGGTGTTCCAGCAGGTGGGAGATTTTCTGGGTTGGTTATGGTCGGGGTTGTGGGGCAGTCCCGGCCGACCGGCTCGACCACTGACTCCGGCGGGGACAGGAGAGGGGTGGTTGAGTGGCCTGCTGGACGGCGACTGGTTTGGCATGCTTGAATCGATGTCTGGGCTGGCGAAGTTTCTGGCGATCGTGTTGTTGGTGGCGGTCGTGGGCCTGGTGGCTCTGGTGGTTGCTCGCATTATTCGATCGCGGGATCAGCGGCGTGTAATGCGGGGTCTGTTTTCGGATGCGGCGGCAGATCCATTGGGTGACCTGCAGGTGCCTCCGGGGGAATTGCCGGCGGCGACCTATGAAGGGCGTGCTCGGCAGTTGGCAGAAGAGGGCAATTATCGGGCTGCGATTCGTGAGTTGTTGCTGGGCAGCATGGCGTGGATCGAGCGAGCTGGTTTGATTCGTTATCGTCGCGGCCTGACGAATCGTGACTATGTTCGCAGTGTCTGGCGTGAGTTGCAGAAGCGGCAGGCGTATTTGGTGACTGCTGGTTGTTTTGAGCGGGTGTATTTTGGCCGTCGGCCAGCGACGCTCGAGATGTTTGAGCGCTGTCTGGAGGAATTTGAGGGGGCTTTCCGTGAAGAAAAAACGCAGCCTGCGGCGGTCTGACCGGTTCTGGGCCGGTCTGGCCCTGTTGCTGGTGCTGCTGCAATTCTGGTGGTTGCCGGGTGAGGACGGTTCTGCTGCCGATTCGTGGAGTGTGACGGTCGACGGCAAGCTGGCTTTGTACCGGCTGATGAGCGAGCTGTTTCCTCGTGTGGAGCGCGAGGCAACGAAGATGCTGCCGGATGAGAATTGTGTGCTGTTGGTTCTGGGGCCGGATGTGTATCCCACGACACAGCAGCGACAGGAACTGGCGGCGTGGGTCCGTGGAGGGGGTTGTCTGGTGTTTGCTCCGAATCTGAGCCAACCGCAGGTCAGTATACCGGAGTTGGGGATTGAGCTGGAGCAACTTGTGGGGGGTACGGCGGAGGGGCCTTCTGTGGAGACGCTGGTGCAGTCAGCGGGTGGTCTGACGCCCGGCTCGCAGACGCCGGCGGGTCAGTCGCCGCCACCGACCACTCCAGGTGCCGTGCCCGTTGGTGCTGCAGGTGAGTCTGAGGAGCCGGCGGAGGTGCCGGAGGTTGTTCTGCAGCAGCTTTCAGCAAAAAGTGAATTCAGTAACGATACTGCGGAGCTCTGGACAGCAGCTGTGGTGGGCTCGAGTAGTCAGGAGCAGTCGCAGCCGCTGGTTACGGCAGGCGGGGCAGGAGTGCTGGTTCGGGAGGTCCTGAGTGGCAGTGGTCGCGTGCTGGTATGTGCGACCCCCGATTTGTTTTCGAATCGAACGCTGCTGGAAAAATCGGCCGTGCGTCTGGTGGTACGTCTGCTGGAGCGAGCGCAGGAGCATCAGCCGGTGGGGGCACAGGAATTCTGGCGACCGACATTTAATTCCGAGCGGATCGTGTTGAGTGAGTATTTTAATGCGGCGGATTCGTATCGCAGTACGGGAATTCTGCTGAGTCCGGCAATGCGGATCGGCACATTGCAGCTGCTGCTGGTGGCGGTGCTGGCCATCTGGCTGGCATTTCACCGATTTGGTCCGACGATTTCGGCAGAGACAGCACCTCGACGGAGTCTGACGGAAAGTGCTGAGGCGATTGGCAATCTGCAGGTTCGTCTGGCTGACGGTGGTCCGTTGGTAGGCAGTTATTTGGCGTATCTGCAGGGGTTGCTGCGTAAGCGATTCGGGGCGCAGGTGCGATTGGATGACCCGGTGGCCTTAGCGCGACGTACGGGTTTGGAGGAGCATGTGATACGAGAGGAACTACGGCGTGCGACCGAATTGACGACTCAGCCGAGGACATCGGTTTCAACTGCTGCCGCCATGGTACGCTGGCTTTGTCGGCTGCAAAATCGTCTGTAACTGTGGACTGAAGAAGTCCGCCCACTGAACACTGATAACTGATCACTGATAACTAACATCGGATTTTCACTATGGAATTTCATCGCGTACAGGAATTGTTTGAATCAATCCTTGAGCAGGTTGGTCAAGTGGTTGTGGGTCAGCAGGCCCTGGTTGAGGGCGTAGTGATTGCGTTGTTTGCGGAGGGCAGTGTGCTGATTGAAGGGCCTCCGGGGCTGGGTAAGACGCTGCTGGTGAACGTCCTGTCGAAGACAGTGTCGTGTCAGTTTCGCCGCGTGCAGTTTACTCCGGACCTGATGCCTTCGGACCTGACCGGGCACAGCATTTATGACATGCGGAAACAGGAGTTTACTTTTAATCGCGGACCAGTTTTTACGAATCTGCTGCTGACGGACGAGATTAACCGTTCGCCTCCGAAGACGCAGTCTGCATTGCTTGAGGTGATGCAGGAGCAGCAGGTCAGCGTGGACGGCACCACGCATCGGTTGCAGCGACCATTTCTGGTGATTGCAACTCAGAATCCGATTGAGCACGAGGGGACGTATCCATTGCCTGAGGCGCAGGTGGATCGGTTTATGTTCAAGCTGCTGGTGGATTATCCGGCGGCTGCGGACGAGGCGCAGATTCTGGGGCATTATGCCGCTGGTCGTGATACTCGGAGACTGGACGATTTTCATCTGCAGACAGTGCTGCAGGCTGATCAGGTGCTGGAGATTCAGCAGGCTGTGAAGTCGGTGATTGTGGAGCCGAAGCTGCTGACATATATCGTTTCAATTCTGAATGCGTGTCGCACGTGGGGTTCTGTGACGATCGGTCCCAGTCCTCGAGCGGGAGTGAACATGCTGATTGCGGCGCGCACGCTGGCAGCCTGTCGTGGTCGTGATTTTGTGACTCCGGACGACATCAAGGAGTTGGCTCCGTGGATTCTGCGTCATCGTCTGCGGTTGCGACCTGAGGCCGAGTTGGAGGGTACGACGATCGATGAGACGATCGAGGCGATTCTGGAGAGTGTGGAGGCGCCGAAGTCATGATCCCGTCCCGGCGACTGGTTCTGCTGGCTGCTCTGCTCAGCCTGCCCCTGCTGTTCTCCGGTCTGGATCGGACGGTAGCCGATACAGCACTGCTGGCGAATCTGTTGCTGCTGGGACTGGCGGTGGTGGATCTGCTGATCAGTTCATCTCCGCATGACATTGAGGTGTTGCGGCGAATTTCGGATGTGCTGAGCCTTGGTGCGGACAATCCGGCGGTTCTGCAGGTGCGTAATCTGTCGCAGCAACCACTGGAGATTGAGCTGCATGATGATGCTGGTCCGTTGTGTGCGGTTGAGCGGCTGCCACAGTCGCTGGAGCTGGGGGTTGGAAAGTCGGGGGAAGTCAGTTACATCGTCAGGCCCGGGCGTCGTGGAGCATCGGTGATGCCGGCGGTGCATCTGCGATTTCGGACGCGGCTGGGGTTATGGGTGCGGCAGCAGGAGCGTCCTCTGGAGACTCACATCCGCATTTATCCTGACATTCGTGCTGTGTATCGATATGAACTGCTGGCCCGACAGAATCGGCTGGCAGAAATCGGCGTGCGAATGGTGCGGATGCCAGGGCAGGGGCGAGAATTTGAGCGACTGCGTGAGTATCGATACGGCGATGAGATCCGGCAGGTGGACTGGAAAGCGACTTCACGGCAGCGACAGCTGATCAGTCGTGAATTCAATACGGAGCGTAATCAGAATATTGTGATCCTGGTGGACTGCGGCCGGTTCATGCGAAATGAGTCTGAGGGGATTTCCTATCTGGATCTCGCTCTGAACTCAGCCATTATGCTCAGCTACATCGCGCTGGGGCAGGGCGATAATGTGTCACTGCTGGCGTTTTCATCACGGATTGAACGCTTTGTTCGGCCGGTTAGAGGTAAGCCCGGCATCCAGCAGATTCTGCGGTCGACCTACGATATTCAGGCGTCCAGTGGAGTTTCGGACTACAGCCTTGCGCTGGAGTATCTGACAACGGTACAGCGTAAGCGAGCGTTGGTGGTACTGATCACCTTTGTAACTGACGAGCTGCAGATGAAGGTGATTGGTGACAGTCTGCGGCTGCGCAGTCTGCCGTACCTGCCGTTGTGTGTACTGTTGCAGGATGATGGGTTGCAGGCGATGGCTGGGCGGATACCGGGAACCGATCTGGAGGCCTGTCATACGGCAGCGGCCGCACAGATTCTCAGTGGACAGACTCATCAGGCGGCAGTGTTGCGTGAGTCCGGGGTGATGCTGATCGAAACGTCGCCGAAGAAGCTGACGGAACGCCTGATCAATGAATACTTAAGTATCAAGGCGCGAAATTTGATGTGACCATGGGCGAGGTTGCCAGTTTCCAGTGGTCAGTTTCCAGTGGTCAGTCCACCGGAAGTGCCCCTCGGGAGGGCGAGGCTCCCGCCGAGCCGAAGAACGCTGCTCCTGCACAGGCGACCCGTTAGCGGAAGCCGACGGGTGTCGTTGTTGGCCGTCACCGAGCTGGTGCTCGGTGGTCCCAGGGGAAGTCCCCCTCGGGAGGGCGAGGCTCCCGCCGAGCCGAAGTCAAATGTCAGCATTCAGAAGTCGTTGTTCGCCGCCAACCGTAGTCCGGGCATTCCTGCCCGGCCGCTTTCTGCCAACACAAACCCGCTGCGCACGTTTGCCCGTCGCTCAGCCATGCCCTGGGCCGATA
>CAXBSH010000208.1:0-9821 GCA_963977705.1 uncultured Planctomycetaceae bacterium | reverse complement strand
GCCCAAAGGCTTCCGCCAGAGTCACCACGGCGGTCACTCCCGTGGCATTATCGTCTGCCCCGTTGTAAATCGTGTCCCCCTGACGATCACCCGCGATTCGACCAATGTGATCCAGATGCGCCGTAATGATGATCGCTTCTGCTGATAATTTCGGATCCGTACCACGCAGTACACCCACAACATTTCGCACCTGCTCCGCCACTCGCCTGCGCGGTGGTACCGACAACTGCACCTCACCCGTCAGATCAGCCTCACGCGGAACCAGAACCACCGGAAAAGACAACTGCTGCGGTAACGCCGTACCCTCAGCTCGCAACCGCTGCATCGCCGGCCACAAAACACCATCGCCAGCCACACGCACCAGCACAGCGGCCGCGCCACGAGCTGCCAATGGAGCCACCCGACGAGCCAGACTCAAGCCCGCCATCGCACTGTTCTCTGCTGCCGCCGGTGGCAATGGAGGCTCTTCGATCACCACAATCGCACCACGCAGCTCAACACCCGCAGCATCCGAAACCACCGGACCACGCAGCTCGGCAACAGCATCACCACCACCCACCGCGATACACCCGGATACGCCCTGTGGCTGGGCTGCCGTCAGCAGTGCCGGACTGCCCTCCGGAGCAAAATATCGAGGCAGCTCCTGCACCTGATAAAAACTGCCGTCCGGCCCAGCCCCCTCAAGACCAGCACCACGGAATCGCGAAGCCACATAAGCCCCGGCGATCTCCAGCTCCTTCGATGGCGTATCACGACCAGCCAACTCGTCCGATGCCAGAAACGAGATCGTCGCCAGCACATCACCCTGCTCAATCGTCTGCAGCACACGCTGCTCATCCGCCGTCAATGCAGGAACTGAGATGTCGTCCGAACCCGGACCTGCCACACCAGACCCCGCCGCGATACCACCCCACGCGGCAGACCACAGCAGTGATGTCACAAACCGTCGACCCAGTCGTACCCGTCCCACAACACCACGCAACATGATCGCTTCCCCCCAACAACACCCGGACCTGACGCGTCATTCCACTGGCACACACACCCATGCGGTGCCCCCCACACGGCCCCCTGCTCAGGGCCAGTCAATCTGCCGCCGACACTGACAGCATTCAGTCTTCCATCGGCGGATCCGGAACGTAATCTTCCGCATCCAGAGAATGCTCCAGCAGAACATGCATCGGCACGTGCTCGATCGCTGAAATATGAGTCGCTCGCAGCAGCAGTTTCGGAGCCTTCCCGGCGTGCAGAGCCTGCAGCCAGCGCTGCAGACAAAGACACCAGCGATCACCCGGATGCAGACCAGGAAAACGCCACTGCGGCACCGGAGACGAAAGGTCGTTGCCAACGCTTTTCGAAAACGCCAGAAACTCGGCCGTCATCTCGGCACACACCGTGTGCATCCCCGTGTCTTCGCCACAGGTCTCACAACGACCATTTCGAAAAAAACCAGTCATCGGCTCTGCCGAACAGATCAGCAGATCCTGCCCAAATACATTCTTGGCCATCGGACGTCACTCGTTTCCTGAACCTCAGTCAATGAATCGGAAATCCAGACTGGAATACAACGCCTGAAAGACGGCCGCCCAGTGCTCCACAGAACGAGGATCTGACTGCACCGCCGACTGCAGTAACTGCTGCTCAGCAGGCATCGGATCCCGACCAAGACAACGTCTCACCGCATCACCAATCATCGCGGAAACATCCGGGGATTGCGAGTCATACAGGGCCAGAAAGTTCCTGGCAGCCGACTCAGACTGCTGCGTCAGTAACTGACTGTTCAGCATGTAAAGCGCCTGCGCCGGGCGAGTACTGCGATTACGCAGCCCTGTCACCGTATTCGGATTGGCCGCATCAAAAATCTCAAACAGATCCAGCATCGAATTCCGGAACGCCGGCACATACACACTGCGACAGACCAGCGGATAATCCGCATGACGATATTCGTTATCATACGTCGACAACTTCCCGATCGTCGGGCCACCCTGCACAGACAAATCCAGCGTGCCGGCCACCTGCAGAATCACGTCCCGCAGACTCTCAGCATCCAGACGACGACGCACAGACCGTGTCCACAGTCGATTGTCCGGATCCTGCGCGGCCGACCAGAGCTGATCCTGGGACGTCATTCGAAATGCCCGACTTAATACCAGTCGACGCACCATCGCCTTCGTTGACCACTTGTCCTCATGCACCAGCTGCCACGCCAGATGATCCAGCAGAGCAGGGTGCGTCGGCAGCTCTCCCGCAGCACCAAAATTGTCAGGAGTCCGCACCAGACCAGCACCAAACACATTCAGCCAGATCCGATTGGCCCAGACCCGCGATGTCAGAGGATTCTGTGACGCACCCAGCCAGTCCGCCAACTGGACCCGGCCACTGCCAGCCGCCTCTTTCGGCAACGTAACAGGCAGGTCAACCGGAGTCGCCACCTGCAGAAATCCACGCGGCACCACCGGACCAAGATTGCGAATCTCTCCACGCACATGCAGATGCCAGTCCCCGGCGTCCGGCTCTTCCGAGACACACATCGCAATCGGCATCGCCGGCTTCTTCGCCGTGTGCTGCTTCCGCTCATTCTCCAGACGCTTCAGATTCGCGGCCGCACCTTTGCCGCCGGCATCGTCGCCACCAGCAACTCCGGATGCCGCCAGCTTCCCAATCTGCTCCACCGGCACAAAATGAAATGCATCAATAATTACATGACCGGGTGATGCGGCCTCAGCCTTCACAACCACCCGCGCTTCGGCAGCTGCTTCAAAACGAAAACGACCCAGCTCCTGAAATCCACCCGGAGCTGCCCCCGGCTGCCGCTGACTGACGCTGGTCTCCGTCTCTCCATCCGCATGAAAAATAACAACCGGAACACTCTCCGCTCGACTGCTGCCGTGGTTGATCACCATCCGCACCAGATACTCGCCATCAGACGGCAGACGCACACGGTACGTGGCCGCTGTTCCCACTCGCGGCATCCCGCTGTGCCGATAACCACGGCCCAGAAACGGACGCTGGACCTGCGACTGAGTCCACGTGCCCTCCAGCTCCGCCTCGTCGTCATCCACAATGATTCCCGGCAAGGCCTGGGCCGGCTGAGCCGCAGTCTGCTTTTTCAGCTGCGCTATCTGATCCTGTAACTCACGATCACGCTGCTCCCACGCCTGCACCGCCGCCTGATCCACACCCGTCTGCAACGGCTTCGTCACCCAACCACAGACATTCCCGGGTGTCAGCGAACGAGTACTGCGGAAAATCCCCGCCAGAGCGTAATAGTCGTGCGTCGGTATCGGATCGAATTTGTGATCGTGGCAGCGCGCACAACTGAGAGTCATCCCCAGAAATGTTCGCCCGATCGTATCGATCTGCTCGTCTACCACATCCATCCGCAACTGCTCTTTGTCCTGCTCTTCATAGTTGATCGCACCCAGCATCAGATACCCCGCACCCGTCACCTGCTCATCATGCTGCCGATCATCGGCAGCCGGCAACAGGTCACCCGCAACGTGCTCACGAATCAGCTGCGGAAAGGGCTTGTCCTGCTGAAACGAACGAATCACGTAGTCGCGAAAACGCCACGCGTCAGGCAGCATCATACTGCGACCGCCACCCGTTGAATCCGCATAACGCACCACATCCAGCCAGTGTCGACCCCAACGCTCGCCAAACTGCGGAGCAGCCAGCAGACGATCCACCGTCTCCTGCAGGACCTGCTCTGGAGCCTGAGCGTATCGCTGCACAAAGTCCTGCTGCTCAGCCACCGTCGGCTGCAAACCCGTCAGCACAAAATACACCCGACGCAACAGGGTCTGCGGCGCTGCATCCTGAGGAAACCCGGGGATCCCCGCCACCGCCCAGCCTTCAGCCAGAAACCGATCCACCGCCCCCAGGGCCCACGGATCACCGACCATCGGCACAGCGACCGGTGACACCGGACGAAATGACCAGAACTGACGCCCCTGCGACAGATCAATCTCACGCCGCTCAACCCGCACTGTGCCCTCGCGAGGATCCACAGCGCCGTCCTGAATCCACTGCCGAAAATCCTCAATCACAGACTGCGATAAGCGACGATCCGGAGGCATCTCAAGGCCCTCATGCCGCAAAGCGGACAACAGATGGCCCGCCTGCACATCACCCGGAACTATCGCCGGACCTGAATCACCACCCTGCAACAGACCCGCTCGAGTATCCACCAGCAAACCACCACGCACCTGAGTGGCCTGAGCAGAATGGCACTTGTAACAGTGCTGCACCAGAACCGGACGAATCTTCTGCTCAAAAAACTGCAGCCGCTGATCGTCCTGAGCCACACAGAGACATGCCGCTGCAGCCTGCAAAATCAACGGCAGCCACAACACGCAGACAGAACGGACAAACAGCTGGAACATGCGGATTTCCACACCGGCGTTCAGAACTGACCCGCAGAAAAGCGGGAACACCTGCGGGAGATCGTACCGGGCGGGCGCCAACTTGTCACCAAAAACCGGTCGCCCGGCAGGCGGTTTTCAGTGGCGAATTCGGAGAATCCGCTGCGATCAGTCCAGCGTTGCCTGCTCACCCGTACGCAGAATCTCCAGCACCTCACCCGGTGTCGCTGCCGTCCGTAAACGCTCAGGAATAAACTCGCTTTCGTCCAGCAGCGTCGCAATCACCGCCTGCAGACGCTGGTGCACTCGAGGCTGGCCGGCTGGAGTCAACAGCACAAATAACAGATGCGCCCGCTCGGTCGTACCCCGGTACGGAATTCCCCGCTCCGAACGAATCACCAGCACGATAGCCTTCTGCAGACCGTAAAGCCTTGCATGCGGCATCCCCAGATGCCGCCCCAGATACGTTTCAATCAGCCGCTCTCGCTCCTCAACACCCCGCACAATTTCATCTCGCGGCACAGGCAACGATTCCACCTTCAGACGCAGCAAGGCTCGCCGCACCGCCTCGATCGTACTGTCAGCCTCAATGTTCAGCTGGATCCGGTCCTCGGTCAGAGCATCCGCCAGACTGACAGGTTCCTCATCCTCAAACTCATCGCGAATCGTGCCGACAATCTCCTCAATGACGTCCTCCAGAGTCAGAAAGCCGGACCAGGTCCCGCGAGCATCCCGGACCAAAGCAACATGACACCGCTTCTTCTGCATCTCTGCCAGTACAGCTTCCAGCGGAGCTGTCTCGTCGGCCAGAATCACCGGACGCAGCAGCGACTTCAGACTGTCCTGACCACCACCTGATAAAGTCAGGTCCTTCAGATGCACAAAACCCTGCGGCATCTCAGTGCCATCCAGCAGTGGGTAACGACTGAAACGATACCGCCGCGCTAACTGCAGGTTTTCATCCAGCGAATCCGCCGTGTTCATACAACGCACCTGCGAACGCGGTCGCATCGCATCGCGTACCAGTAACTCGCCCAGATCAAACACGTTCTCCAGAAACAACAGACGACGGAAACTCATCAATCCCGATGACTGAGATTGATTCAGCAGAATTCGCAGCTCGTCCTCACTATGAGTATCGTGGCCGGCCACGGTGCCAATCCCCAGCATTCGCAGCAGCAATGCAGCAGAACCGTTCAGCACTCTTAAAGGCAGCGCGAATAAGGTTCGGAACAGACGCAGCAGCGGAGCTGTTGCCAGTGATGCCTGATCCGTACGGCGGATCGCCATCGACTTCGGTACCAGTTCGCCAACCAGAATATGAGCATAACTGACAACCGTGTAGCTGATCGCTATGGCCACCGCAGACGACGACAGAAAGACCACCGTCCCGCCCACAGAAAACCAACCCGTCCACTCCAGCAAAGGACCAACCAGCCGCGCTACCGCAGGTTCACCCACAAACCCCAGACCGATCGACGTAAATGTGATACCCACCTGACAGACCGACAGGTAATCGTCCAGATGCTCAGAAACATGCTGAGCTGCACTGGCGCCGCGCACACCGTCGTCCAGCAACTCGCGAATTCGCGATGGACGCATCTTCACGGCAGCGAATTCCGCCAACACGAAGAAACCATTCAGCAGCACCAGCAGCACTGCGATAACAAGATAACCAAGTGCCGCCATTCCTGCTTTTTCCAATCTCCGTTAGCTAAGTCGGATCCGCCTACTATGATACGGTGCCACGCTCATGGTTGCCAGTAAGTCTGCAGAACAGGAATTCGGCTGGCTGCCCGCTCTGGAAAAACTCTGCTCTTCTACGCTTCAGTCCACACACCAACCAACACCACACACCACAATGAATCACAAACTCAGACTGGCTGTCGTGGCTGATGACGGGGTCTCCCCGCCTGCTGCCGAGATGCACGTGCGGCTGCTGCAGTGGTGGCTGCAAATCCCCGAAAGTCAGACAATTCTCAATCTGACGCCCCCCGTACTTCCAGACCAAACGCCGATCCAGCCCGCATTCACAGCACCAGACTCCCTGCTGCTGCTCAGATATGACCTTGCCCACCCGTCTGCCGATCAGCAGGCGACTGCTGCCGAATTATCCCCGCACCAGGGACTCCTTCGCTGCAAATGCCCACAATGGATTTCCCACACCAGACTCACTGATATCCCCCCCCTGCTGCACCTGCATGCAATCACCTCACCAGCTGAACTGCAGTACGATGCCCTGCTGCAGACAATCCGGCTGGCCCAGGCTGGCGAAACACGCCTGACCATTGTGCCGTGGACAGACACCGACCGCACCACGGACACCACACAGGACCTGACAGAGCAGATCCGGCTGCAGTTACTGCAGACCGATTATCGGACCCTGCCGCACGGTCTGCAGATCACAGCACCGACCTGCCAGCTCAACAGCTGCCTGCCGGACCAGCCCAGAGACGATGAATTCCGCATCGTCCTGATCCCCGCCGGTCTGCTGACCGACTGCCAGGCAACCGCCCACGACTTAAAAATGATCCTCGGGCAGCCGTCCGTCGCCCTTCTGATCCTGCCGGAGCCTGACTGTGAGTGACCTGCATCCGAGGAACTCAGATTTGACGCCGCAGCAGTTTCTGCTCAGCGCCGCAATCTTTGAAGGCATACTGCTGGCAGTGGCCTTCGGTGGGGGCTGGCTGGCCGGCATCAATCCCACCAGGCATCTGCGCTGGTCCGCGTCCGACCTGCTGCTGGGAGTCGCTGCGACGCTGCCAATGCTGGCCGTGCTGGCTGCCTGCATGCTGTCCACAGCACAGTCCATCCTGCAGATGCGGCAGCTGCTGTATGAACTGCTCGGTTCAGTCCTGACTCGCTGTCGCCTGCATGACCTGTTCCTGCTGTCATTGCTGGCCGGTCTCTGTGAAGAGATCTTCTTCCGCGGATTCCTGTACTCGTGGCTGGCCACGCTGAATCCGTTTCTGGCCGTTCTGATCAGCAGCCTGCTGTTCGGCCTCGCTCATGCCGTGACACCGGGCTACACCGTCTTCGCAGCGTTTCTTGGCCTGTATCTGACGGGATTACTGGCGGCCGATTCGACTCCGAATCTGCTGATTCCCATCGTCGCACACACCCTGTACGACCTCGTGGCATTCCTGTTTCTGCTGCTCGACTTCCGTCGGCAACAGTCAGCTGACAGGCTGAATTCTACAGAATGAATCAAGTGATGCCCGAAGCCGAGAAGTTCTGAGGGATCGGGCGGTTCGGCAGTGGCCAGAGTACGGCTGGACTGACAGAATATCGAGATGTCGCAGGATTCGGGACCAACGGGAGCAGATTGATGGGCAGATGGCCAGACACGCCGCGGGCAACTCTGACAGGGTTTCTGCTCATCTTTGTACTCTTTCCGCTGCTCGCATGGCTGTGCCTTCGATTTATGGGACGCTGAGGGCCTGTCATGACAGAGCTGCAGATCATTTTTCAGCAGTGCTGGGACCGGCTGTCACTGGCATCGCAGACGCCGGGCTCTGCCTGGAGAACCCCGGTTCTGGCCACAACCGCCGATCGTGGGCCACGGCAGCGAACTGTTGTGCTGCGGATGGTGGACCTTAATGCATTGCTTTTGTGGCTTCATACGGATGTTCGTTCGGCCAAGGTTCAGCAGTTAATCGCGCAGCCAATGGCCAGTCTGCTGTTCTATGACTCGGTGACGGAAACACAGCTGCAGGTGCGAGGCCAGGCCGTCGTACAGACCGCTGGGCCGCAGTGGCAGCAGCTTTGGAACAATAGCCCGGAAACCAGCCTTCGCATGTATCTGGCGCCACAAATTCCGGGCAACCCTGCTGCTGCCGCAACGTCAAATCTGCCGGACAGTGTCGCTGCACGAATTCCGACGCGTGAGGAGCTGGCGGACGGGCTGCAGAATTTTGCTGCGGTGGGAATTCAGGCAGAACAAATCGAGTGGCTGCAGCTTTCTCGTAGCGGACATCGCCGGGCTGCGTTTGACATTGCTGGTGGGCAACTGCAGCATGCAACGTGGCTGGAACCATGAAACGGGGCGGCGGCTGCCAAACCTATTGATGAATCGGATTGATAAACGGAGCACAAGCGGGTTATGGGTGACCGTGTCGTACTGGCGATGAGTGGAGGAGTTGACAGTTCGGCGGCGGCGGTGCTGCTGCACGAACAGGGCTATGACGTCGTCGGTCTGTTCATGCGCTCGGGTGAATCAGAAGCCGCCTGCAGCGTGAAACCCGCAGGCCTGCTGCCAATCGCCGCACCGCATCGTCAGGGTTGCTGCAGTGCTGAAGATGCAGCTGACGCCAGACGAGTCGCAGACCGCATGGGCATTCCATTTCACGCACTCAACTTCAAGGACGAATTCCGCAGGATCAAGGATTACTTTGCTGACGAATACCTGGCCGGCCGCACGCCCAATCCCTGCGTTCAGTGCAACAACTGGCTGAAATTCGGCAAATTGTGGGATTTTGCCCGCCAGATTGATGCTCGCTTCATTGCGACCGGACATTACGCACAGACAGCCGTGCAGCCCGACGGAACGTGGGCTCTGCTGGCGGGTGCAGACAGTAACAAAGATCAGTCCTACGTGCTGTTCGGCATTCAGCGCGCACTGCTGCCCAGTATCCTGTTTCCTGTCGGCAGCAGTGAAAAGCCCGAGATCCGCAGGCTGGCGCGCGAAGCCGGGCTGCGAGTCGCCGACAAGAAGGACAGCTACGAAATCTGCTTTGTGCCCGATCAGGACCACACCGGCTTCCTGCGCAGCTTCCGCGGACCACAGGAGACGGCCGGAGCATTTGTCGATCTGCAGGGCCACGTGCTTGGACACCATGATGGCTACGAACGATTCACCATCGGACAGCGAAAAGGCCTTGGCCTGGCATTCGGTGAACCCCGTTTCGTGGTCCGGATTGACCCACAGTCAAAACAAGTCGTGCTGGGACGCCATGCAGATCTGGCAGTAACATCAATTCAGATTCATCAGACCAACTGGCTGATCGATCCACCACAGTCCGCGTTTTCGTGCGAGGTGAAGGTTCGCTACAGACAGCGCAGTGAGAGTTGTCAGGTGCTGCCAGGCAACGATGGTACGGCTTGCATTGAAATGCAGTCGCCGATTTTTGGCGTTGCCCCTGGACAGGCCGCTGTCTTCTACGACGGTCGACGAGTCCTTGGCGGAGGCTGGATCCGCTGACGTCTGCGACGGGCAAGAAATGCCTGGTGCACTCGATCCGCCCGACCAGCTTCCGTACGAAACCGCCGCCGGAAATTCCGCACCAGATCCAGCCAGACGCCCGACACACAATCCAGCCGCTGCAGAATCGGATCCAGCTGGGGCGGAATTCGGCCCGCCTTATCCGGCCGCAGCTGACGGCCTGTCCAGTCCACCAGACGCAGGTACTGATCCAGAGTCATCGGCAGACAACCGCGGTTGCTGGCACGACGGCCAGTGGC
>CAXBSH010000207.1:0-9856 GCA_963977705.1 uncultured Planctomycetaceae bacterium | reverse complement strand
ACACAGCGACTGATCAGATGGAAGACCTGAACATCGGTTTCGGAAAAAATCTGTTTGCGGCTGACACGTGGCATGGCGGACCGGTCCTGTCGAGTAACGAAAACAGCAGCAAAAACACTGCAAAACCATCAAAAGGTGCATGGCACCCAAAGTCAAAGGGAAAATGGGATTTGTGTTTTTTTCTGGAAACGATTTCCTCGCAGGGGGTCGATGCTGTATTCTGGATTCCGCTGTTCTGCTCCTGATCTCCTTCCCGCCCTGCCTGCCTCTTCCGGAAGACTGCCGTATGTCTCCACGACCGGCGACGACAGTTCTGGCGTTATGTCTGCTGCTGATCGGTGTCCTTGCCGGCTGTCCGCAGGGTTTTGCCCAGACCGTCTGTCTACCACTGCCACGTCTGCTGTCGATCACTCCAATGGGCGGTCAGGCAGGCACTACGGTTGACGTTACGGTCGCTGGCGAATTTCTGGATGATCAGCCCCAACTGGTCTTTTCCGACCGGCGTCTGTCCGCCGCCCCGCAAACGCTTGCGGATGGAACGGCGGTTTCCGGCAAATTCCGGATTACGATTCCGGCCGACTGCCCCTCCGGCCTCTATGAGGCTCGCCTGCTGACTCGACTGGGCATTTCTTCCTCGCGAGTTTTCAGCGTGGGGAACCTGCCAGAGCTGATGCAGCAGTCGGGTAGTACTGCGGTGGCCACAGCGATGCCGCTGGCGATCAACAGCATCTGCAATTCGCAGATGTCGGCTCGCAGTATCGACCATTATCGGTTTGAAGCGGAGGCTGGTGTTCGCTATGTCATTACCTGTGAATCTCGCAGTATCGAATCGAAGCTTGATCCGGTGCTGGTGCTGGCGAATGCTGCGGGCCAGGATCTGATTGTTGAGCGTCAGCGGGGCCTGCTTGATTTCACTGCAAAGGTCAGTGGTTCACATGTGATCAAGGTGCATGAACTGACATACAAGGGTGGCACAGGGTATTTCTATCGGCTGGGTCTGCGTCAGCTGGCGGCCACTGATTCTCCGCCGATTCTGGCAGCGATTCGTCCTGTACGCTCGTTTTCGTGGCCACCCGCTGGCTTGCCGACGGTTGCTGCGGTGACGGAGCATCAGCCGGACAGTTCCTCGGGGGTTGTTCAAAGCCTTACTCTGCCCTGTGACGTGATGGGTTCATTCGCCACGGCAGCCGACACGGACGTATTTGAGTTTACCGCGAAGAAGGGTCAAGTGTGGTGGGTGGAGGTGGCATCTGAGCGTCTGGGCCGTCCCACCGATCCGGCCGTTGTGATTCAGCGAGTTGTCTCAGAGGGTGGTCAGGAGCGGCTGGCGGACGTTGTGGAATTCAGCGACATTCCAAGTCCGATGAAGCCATCAAGCAACGGGTATTCCTACGACGGCCCGCCTTATGACGGTGGCAGTGCTGATCCACTGGGTCGTTTCGAGGCTCCTGAAGATGGCCGTTATCAGCTGCGTCTGACGGATCTGTTTGGTGGAACTCGAACTGACCCGGCGAATATCTGGCGTCTGGTGATCCGCGAGGCTGCTCCGGACTTCGCGCTGTGTGCGTGGGGGCTGCATATGGAGCTGCGGAATGGCGACCGGAATGCTCTTTCGAAGCCGCTCGCACTGCGCGGCGGGATCACCACAGCCCTTGAAGTGATTGCTCTGCGTCGGGATGGATTTGACGGTCCGATTGATCTGACGGTCACGGGACTTCCGGAGGGTGTGACAGCCAGTGGGCTGCAGATTCCGGCCGGGCAGAATCGTGGCATGGTGCTGCTGACAGCCGATCAGAATGCGCCGCGGTCCTTCGCATTTGCTCAGATGTCAGGGACAGCGAAGATTGGTGATGTTCAGGTTGTGCGTCCATGCAGTATTGCGGCGATGTCGTGGCCGGTGGTGGATGCGTGGAGTGAGATCCCCAGTCCTCGGCTGCTGGATGATCTGGCAGTTTCCGTGTGCGGTTCTGAATATGCTCCGGTATCTATTGCTCCTCGTGATCGCGGAGTGCATGAGGTGGTGGCCGGTCAGTCGCTGACGCTGCCACTGGTGCAGACTCGTCGAGCAGAATTTTCGGGGAACATCCTGCAGCTCAGGACTCTGGGTTCGGGGTTCCAGCAGCATCCTCAGTTCGATGTGTCTTTGACGGGCGACACGTTTGATGTGGTCTTTGACACGGCGGCCCTGAAGACGGCACCGGGCGATTATCTGATTGCGTTTTACGGCAGTGCAGTGGCTCGTTACAGCTACAACCCGGAAGGCGTGCAGAAGGCGCAGCAGGAACTGGACGCAGTGCGAGTGAAGCGGCAGGCTGCAGCGGCGCTGGTGGAGCAGGCGACGGCCGCGTTGGCAGCGGCAGCGGCAGAAAATCGTGCAGACCCTGAGAAGGCTCTGCAGGAGGCTCAGGTGGCCCTGAAAGCGGCTGATGACGCGGTGTTGAAAGCGGAACAGAGTCACAAGGCGGCTGCTGAACAGGCAGCGCCGAAGGACACAGCCGAGATTATTGTCAGCGAACCCATATCGATTCGTGTGAAATCTGCGGAGGCAAAATGACTGACCCATTTTCGGCAACCAGTCTGTGTCCCGGCCCGCTGGACTTTGCTGGCCGTTCGCGGCGAGGATTCCTGCGTTTTGGTCTGGGGGGATTTGCCAGTCTGCCACTGCCGGCTCTGCTGAATCTGCGCGCTCAATCCCTGCGGGCGAGTGAGGAGGGCAAGTCGGTACCGAGTGATCAGAAGACTGCCGTGATTCTGGTCTGGAAGCCGGGCGGTTGTTCGCACATTGACACCTATGATCCGAAGCCTGAGGCATCCTCGGAATATCGTGGTCCATTCGGGCTGATCGATACGAAAATTCCGGGGATGCAGTTTACTGAGTTGTTGCCGCGGCAGGCGGCGATTGCGGATAAGTTTACGATCCTGCGTTCGATGCGGCAGACGGCGGCCGGGCATCCGGCCGGTTCGATGCAGATGCTTTCGGGCGATCCGGATACGCGGGATAAACCGAAGCCAAGGCTGCCGGACTGGATGTCGGTAACCAACTATCTGCGATCGCGGGAAGGAACTCGCAACAATCCTCTGCCGGCCTATGTCGGGATCAATCCGCCGCTGGAATACAATGGACCGGCTTATCTGGGGGATGCATGGTCACCATTTACGGTGAACGGGGATCCGAACAATCCGACGTTCTCGGTGCCCAACATCGGACTGACGGATCCGAATGAAGTGCGGCGACTGGGACGGCGTTCCGGACTGCGGCAGAACCTGGATACTCTGGATCGAGCTTTTGATCGGCAGGGCGAGCTGGGTGCACTGGATCAGTTTGAGGAGCAGGCGATGACACTGCTCACGAATGCACGCACGAAGGAAGCGTTTGATCTGTCGCGGGAAGACGATCGGGTACGTGATCGGTATGGTCGTAATACCTGGGGTCAGCAGCTGCTGTTAGCGCGGCGGCTGGTGGAGGCGGGAGTGGATGTATTGACGACCAGTCTGAACGGTCCGCTGTGCGGGCGGGTGCAGAACTGGGATGACCATGCGGTGAATCACCATGTTTTTGAGGGGCTGCAGTTTCGTGCGGCAGCCTATGACCAGGCCGTCAGTGCGCTGATTGAAGACCTGTACGAGCGGGGGCTGGACAAGCGGGTGCTGGTGGTCGTCACGGGGGAATTCGGGAGGACTCCGAAAATCAACTATGCGGCCAGCACGGGTGCCGGCAATGCCAGTGCTCCCGCAGGAACTCAGCAGCCCGGCCGGGATCACTGGCCGCGAGCATTTTCCAATCTGTGGGCTGGCGGTGGTATTCGCACGGGGGGCTTTATCGGGGCGACGGACAGGCGTGGCGAGGATTCGATTGAGCGGATCTGCAGTGCGGAAGATTTCCTGTCGACGATTTATCATCATCTGGGGATTGATGCGGCGAAGACGCTGATCACGGACTTCAACGGACGTCCGACTCCGGTGGTCGATAAGGGGCGTCCGATTCCGGAGCTGGTGCGTCAGTCCGGCTGACTCGCAGATGAAAAGCGGATTTCAGCATCCGAAAACGCCTGGGATTGGCCATCTGCGAGACTGGGCGCGTGGATTGTTGGCGTTCGCAGTCGTGCGGACTAGGATTTTGCCGGGATTCGGGCGAGTCTGGTATCGATCGATGCTGGTGCCTGGCCTGTAGATTAGGAAAGTTTTCCCGGATGAATGCGCCTCAGCGACCCGTAATTGTCCGCAATCCGACTCGCAGTGTCGCCATTGGCAGCATCAGCATTGGCAGTCAGCATCCGATCGCGGTGCAGAGCATGACTGCGACTCGCACGCAGGACATTGATGCGACGGTGCGACAGATCCATGATCTGGAGGCTGCGGGAGCGGATGTTGTGCGAGTGGCGATTGACAGTCGTCGCGACGCTGAGGCTTTGATGGAGATTCGTCAGCAGGTGTCCTGCAACCTGTCAGTGGACCTGCAGGAGAACTACCGTCTGGCCGAAGTGATTGCTCCGCATGTCAACAAGATCCGCTACAACCCGGGTCATTTGTATCATCACGAGACCGAGCGTCCGTGGCAGGACAAAGTGCGATATCTGATGCAGGTTGCGCGGGACAATGACTGTGCGATGCGTGTGGGAGTGAACTGTGGATCAGTCGATCCTGCAGTGAAGGGTCGTTATGCGGAAGACGATTCAATTTCACCGATGCTGGAGAGTGCGTGGGAGCACTGTGCGGTACTGGATGAGCTGGGGTTTGACCGATACTGCGTGTCCCTGAAGGATTCTGATCCGCAGAAGGTGATCGAGGTGAATCGTCGCTTTGCGGAGAAGCGTCCGGACGTTCCACTGCATCTGGGCGTGACCGAGGCCGGGATGCCTCCGGATGGGATCATCAAGACTCGAATTGCGTTTGAGCAGTTGATCAGTCGTGGTATTGGCGACACGATCCGTGTGTCATTGACGGTGGCGAACAACCGGAAGGCTGAGGAGATTGCGGCTGGTCGTCAGATTCTGGAGGCGATTGCCGCTGGGCGTGTGCGGAGTGTGGTGGACTACGGCCTGAAGACTTTGAACATCATCAGCTGTCCCAGCTGTTCACGTGTGGAGAATGAGGCGTTTGTGGAACTGGCCGAGCAGGTTCGCGAGATGACTCGTTATGCCGAGCAGCATCGAATCACGATTGCAGTGATGGGTTGTCGGGTGAATGGTCCTGGTGAAACGGATGATGCGGATCTCGGTCTGTGGTGCGGTCCGACTCATGTGAATTTCAAGCGTGGTCGGGACACGATTGGTGCGTTCCCTTACGACGCCATCCTGCCTCGACTACGAGAGGAGCTGGATCAGTTGATCGTGCGTCGAACTGGGATCAGTGATCAGTGATCAGTGGTCAGTGGTCAGTGGTCAGTGGTCAGTTCCCTTTGGGAGGGCGAGGCTCCTGCCGAGCCGCGGGTCGTTGGGGGTTGTGTCTCCGAGCTGGTGCTCGGAGGTCCCGGGGGAGGTGCCCGGTTGGGCTTTGGCGAGCCGTTGGGTGTTGCGTTGAGGGACGGCCGGGTGCCTGGGTGTGGAGAATGTTCGGCTCAGCAGGAGCTTCGCCCTCCCGTGATGCGCCCCTTGGGGAGGGCGAGGCAATACGTGCGAAACCTGTCGTGCGAGGGGACCGTTGCGGCGTGTGTTTGGTTTGTGCCGAGCGAATGTTTGCGATTCAGGCCCGAAGGGTCGGTTTCTGGTAGCCCAGGGCGCAGCCCTGGGTTTGGGACACCCCCCAAAATTGGCTCTAAGGCCTGAAGGGCCGATTTCAAAGCGTCTGTGGGTTTTCGGTCAGGTATGGGGTTCCCGGTGCTTACGCACCGGGCTCTGCTGAAACCGGCCCTTCAGGCCTGGGGGCTTCTTTGGGGTGTTGTGACCAGGTGCTTACGCACCTGGCTCTACTGAGATCGGCCCTTCAGGCCTGGGGGGTGCCGTTGGGTCCTTGTGTCGGCCTCGGGGGTGTTGTTTCGGTGGTTCAGCTTACCTGCTGTTGCGATTCAGGTCTGAATGGTCGGTTTCTGGAAGCCCTGTTCACAAACATCTGAATTCGTGGGTAATGACGACCTTGGGAGGGCGAGGCTCCTGCCGAGCCGTGGGGCGTTGGGGGTTTGTCTCCGAGCTGGTGCTCGGAGGTCCCAGGGTGGTGCCGGGGAGGTCCCGGGGAGGCTTCGGGGAGCTCCCAGGATGATCGAGGTTGGGCCTGGGAGAACCGTCAGCGGAGGCGGTGGTTCCGTCCTGCTATGCCTGTTTTTCCTCGGTGGATTTGGTTTTCCTGCCGGAGGATTCCTTAGGTGGATCGACGGCTGGTGGGAATCCATTCAGCTGTCGCCAGACTTCGTACCACAGCGGGACCTGTTTCAGCAGCACCCACCCGTTGGCTCGCACGCCCTGTCTGAGGTAGCGATCTTCGGGCCAGTTGTGTGGATCGGAGTCATCCGGCAGGATCTGGCAGCGGAACTTGCCTTTGCCGTCATCGATCATGTCGACTGAGACGACGCTGCCACCGAAGGTGCCGACGGCGACAGACGGCCAGCCGGCGAACTGAATGGCGGGCCAGCCTTCAAACTGCAGTCGTACGTGGCTGCCGGGGCTGACAAGCGGAGCATCATTGCCATCCAGCCAGATCTGTACAGCGCGATCTTCGGTATCGGGGACGATGCGGCAGATCGGGTCGCCTTTTTTGACCAGCTGTGTGCCGATATTCGAGCTGATTTCGACGAGGTATCCATCAAACGGCGCGGTGACGATCTGAGTATCCTGGCGGGCGATTTTGGACTGCAGTTCAAGGCGTTCTTTTTCGACTTTGGCGACTTCAGCGCGCGCTTTATCGAGGGCCCCTTCGTAGTAGCGCACATCAGCGGCGGCCTTCTGGATGTAGGCGAGGCGATCGTTCTGTTTTCCCAGCAGGTCTGCTTTGGCAGCAGAGGCATTGGCCATTTCTTCCCGGACTTTGGCCTGCGATTCATTCAGTTTGCGTTCGGATTCCTGAACTTTTTCCAGTGACAGGTTGCCCTGTTCATGCAGTGTGCGGGCGCGTTCGAAGGCAGCCTGCAGCTGGGGAATGGCGGCCTGTGCCAGTGCCAGTTTCTGTTCGGCTGCATTGGCCTTTTCGGTCGCTGCCGCGACATATGCATCCTGAGCACTGGCAACCTGCTGCTGGACTTCCCGGTAGGCATCAAGTTGTCCCTGAGACGCTGCGACAATCTTTTTGGAAGCCTGCAGCATCAGCGTGGTGTTATCAAGTTGTGCATTGAGTCGTGTGGCGTATTCGGCATCAAGATCGCGGATTTCCGCGATGAACTCGCCCTTGCGCACATGGATGTTTTCCACAAGTTCTTCATTCCAGCGAATGATGCGTCCTTCGATGGTGGCTTCCAGTGTCTGCTGTCGTTCGCGCGGGGCGTAAGCCATCACGAAGCCGGCGCCTGTGACGGTCTGCTGCCATGGTGCAAAGGCCATCAGCAGAATACAGACGGTCAGCAGTACCAGCAGCACAGCAGCGAGCCGGCGGGCCCAGCGTGAGGAGCGTGCGAGGTGCAGCGAGGGAAAGGTTGCCGCGCTAAGCACTGTGGCTGTGCCAACCGTCCGGCGCGGTATCAGTCCGCCGGATACGAGATCTGCAGTTTCAGTTTCGCTGTCGGGAAGTGTGGTGGTCATGAGTCAAACCTGTCAGTGGGAATCGCGAGTTCGCGAAGCGGTGGTCGCTGTGGTCAGAGCCGGTTCACCCGGCAGCTCCACGATTCTTGTGAACTGCTGCTGCAGACGTGTGTTTGAGGAAGCGACGATCAGTTTCCACGAGTGATCTGCGGATGTGATACGCCGCAGGATTCTGTCGGCGAGGTCTTCGGGGAGCAGGTCGAGCAATTCGTCGATCAGAACCACATCCGGTCGTCCGGAAATGGCGCGGGCAATCATCAGCAGGCGACACTGAATGGGTGTCAGGGGCGTTCCGCCGGGGCTGATCGGGGTATGCAGTCCGTCGGGCAGCTGCTGTACGGGGGCCAGCAGTTCCACAGTTTCGAGTGCGGATCGCACGTCTGCGACAGAGATATCAGGTCGCTCGAGGTGCACATTTTCAGCGATTGTTCCGGCAAAAATCTCGGTCTCCCGAACCATGACGACGTGTCGTCGCAGAACGTCGGGGCGGAGGTCACGGGGATCCGTACCGTGCAGACTGATCAGGCCGCCGGAAGGTTCCCGCAGTCCGAACAGCATGTCCAGCAGGTGGCTTTTGGCCTGTGTATTTCGCCCGGCCAGTGCCACACGTTCTCCTGAACGAATCTCGAGTGACAGCGGCTCGTCAAGGCCGGGCAGTCGAAGTTTCTGCAGGACGATCGCGGAACCATCAGGAATTGTGAGCAACCCGTCGGCTCGTTCCACAGGCAGGTCGAGCAGGTGGCCGATCTTATCGACAGAAGTGAGCAGGTCGTAATAGCTTTCGATATGCTTGGCCATTTTGGCAAAGGAATCGACGACGATGGCCACGATCAGTTCGGCGGCCACCAGCTGCCCCAGTGACAGCTGTCCTGAGATGACCAGCCAGCCACCGATGGCCAGCAGCACGGTGCTGGCAATCGCCTGAACCAGAAGAATGGCGAGCAGTTGTCGCATGAGCACGGAGAAGTGCCGCCGTCGAGCATCAAGGTACCCGTAAATCAGCTGGTCTGATCGTCCCAGAGCGAATTCCGCTGCGCCGTCGTAACGGAAGGCCGTGCGACACCGCGCCATGTCCTCAAGCCACGCTGCCATCGCATACTTGCAGCGGGATTCCGTGATACTGGTTGAAATGGCACCACGACCCAGCAGGTACACGAGGGCCATCAGCATGACGAGGGCGAAGTCAAAGGCCAGCAGCCATGGGTGATAGAACGCGAGCACGGTCATGCCCACGCCCATATTGAGGATCAGCGAGATGCCATCCAGCAGCAGGCCCGAGGCCGTTTTCTGAATGGTGACCACATCGAAAAACCGGTTGACCAGTTCCGGTGGATAGCTGTCGTGGAAGGCATTCAGTGACGTGCGAGGCAGACGCCATGCCAGTTCGGCCGCCAGTCGGGCAAACAGACGCCGCTGAATCAGTTCCACCACCCACGTCTGCATGGCCTTCAGCGCGGCCTTGAACAGCAGGAATACCAGCAGCATCAGGGACAGCACAATCACCGGCTGCAGAAATCGTCCGAAAGCCACAGTACTGACGAGCGCTTCGACAGCCAGTGGAGTGGTCATGCTGAGCAGACCGGACACGAGGGCAAACGTCGCCACCACCCAGATGTCAGTACGCTCGGCCCGCATCAGGCTGATCAGGCGAGCCAAAGGCGTGGTGTGGTGCTGATCCTCGTGACCGCTGTGCGAACCGACTTTGTGCGGTTCAATCACGACACACTTCTGCAGACCGCTGACTCCAGCGGTCTGCAAACGACTGCTGACCTGTCGTGGCCGCAGTGTCTGTACGGGTTTGTCACCCCGCGGCTGCAGAAACAGCATACGCCGACTGCCGCTGCCACTGGCGCGGCCATCGCTCCGTCAGTTGTCTCCGGTGCTTCTACGATCGCGATTCCGGTCGCCTCAGCCACAGGCACGATACTGGCTCCGACGATCACACCGACGATCACACCGACGAATACACCGGCCCCAACGGCAACCAATACGGCCACGGCTACCATCACACCAACAATTACTGCGATTGTCACACCTACCCTTACACCGTCCGCGCCCGTTACTGCTACGCTAGCTGTGACTAGCACAGCGACTGTGAACAGCGCAACAATCATTACAGCCCCAACGGTGACCAGCACGGCCACAATTACGCCATCCAGCACAGCAGTCGTCACTAGTACTGCCCGTGTAAC
>CAXBSH010000206.1:0-9919 GCA_963977705.1 uncultured Planctomycetaceae bacterium | reverse complement strand
ACCGCGGGACACACCACAAACCGCGGGACACACCACAAACCGCGGGACACACCACAAACCGCGGGACACACCACAAAACGGGGGGACACACCACGGCCGACGGCCTCACTCCGGTATCCGCAATCGTTGCGGTTTTGAGTCACCGGTGCACAGACACATCGCCACGGCATGCTGTGTCCCCGCGGAGCTGAAACCGGGTGTGTCCCCGCTGGCCCCGACTTGGGTCCCCCAACGGAGGGACACACCACGACTTGAGGGACGCACCACACCGGCGGGGACACACCAGACATTCGAGGGGACGCACCACTGGAACCGGTTGGCGTGATTTGCAGACATGTCGCCAAAACTCAACACGCCCCACAGACCGCCGGCACAACCACTCGGCCCGGGGACGCTTTCCGACGACCCACGTGGCTCGCGGGGACACACCACATCCAACCGGGAAGATCCAATATCCTGCCAACCTACCCACCATGCTCGACAAAAGATGCATTAACCTGTCTACCTCGTCGCATTCCATTCTCCTATCGATCAACAGCAAACTCCCCCCCACGCCCCCCGCACCCCACGCGGCCCTCCGCTGAGTCCACGCAAAAGCCATCGGACCGACAACTATTCATGCAACCTGCCCCAGGCCAAAGCACCGCGTGCAGATCAACTGGCCATTCCCACGGTCGCAGAGCAACTCCTCCACGCACTCCCCTGCTGCTGTAAGTGTCGGCCATCAAGTCCTCGATCCCACTCACGACGACCGAAGCAACAGCAGACGCAACTGCATCAGCAGTCAGACGCAAGGCGAGCGGGTGCGAGGTTTTACAGGCCGGAAAACCAACCCCGGCGTTGCAGTAATTGCTGTCCGACAAAAAGGGAGTCAGACACAACCGGTTGAATTTCCAATGAGTCAGCTTTCCGTTCCAGACATGATCTCTTTTGATGCATTCATTGCATCGGCACGTCCTGATTCGCCTGACCTCAAACAATTCCACAACGATTCGCGTCCTAAACGACTTCAGCGCGGCACAATCTGCGATTACCGGCCCGAAATTTTGCTGTTTTTTCCGTCACGATTCCTGCCGACCAGTTAATACGCTGCTGTGAAGTCATCACGGCCGGAATTCTCCCTCGGCAGTCAGATGCACCTCTACGATTTGAACATCCCTTTTCTGCAGAATTATTGCAGAGTTGGAAGCATGCGGACTGGAATTGCAGCATCTCAATTGCTTCGGCCACGGTTTGTGTGTCCTGTAAGCATCGCCATTGCGAAATGGTTCTGCTCAAGTGTTTCCTAATCTGACTTTCAGTCAAATCTGGATACGACGCCCCTACGGCGTCTACAAGCCCAAGGACCCTGCAATGAAGGTAATCTCTGTTACAATCCTGCTCTGGCTCATGTTCTCTCAGGCCCTTGGCGCATTGCCGTATTCGCTCGACGAAGGTTCCGCAACAAACTCGGGCTCGACACAGCCTGAAGGTACTCAATCCACCAGTACCACAGAACAGCCAGATCCCCAGGTTGGCGGTCGGCAGAATCCACAGCAACCCGGTCAGAATCGAAATCGAGACGAAGGTCGTCCCGCAGCATCGCGAGGCGGCCGCAACGGCAAAGGTGGCAGTGGGCTCGGCAACTACACCGTCCCGCCACCAGCTAACAATGTTCCAGAGCATCTGTTTAATATCGTGCTTGGTCGTCCCACAGCCTCCAGTATCACGGTGCGTGTGTTGCTGCATCAGGCTGCAAAGGCCAGTCTGCAATACGGCCCTGCAGGTGGCCCACTTTCGCTGAAGACACCTGAAGTTGCAGTGGATGCTCGCGATACTTTCGACTTTGTTTTGACCTCACTGCAGGGAAACACTCGTTATGCCTATCGACTGATCTGTCAGCCGGAAGACGGCCCGCCGATCACCAGCAATCAATACAGTTTCCACACACAACGCGCCCCAGGCAGCAGTTTTGTCTTCACTGTCACATCAGACTCCCATCTGGATGAAAACACCAGTGGCGAGGTCTACCTCAGAACACTGAATAATGCCCTCGCAGAGACTCCTGATTTCCATTTCGAACTGGGCGACACATTCATGACCGGCAAATATGTGAAACCAGAATACTCAGAGCCGCAGTACCTTGCACAAAGATATTACCCTGGAAGCCTCTGCCACTCAGCCCCGCTGTTCTTTGCACTGGGCAACCATGACGGCGAACAGGGCAGTCGTGGATCTCTGACCTGGGCCACACAAACTCGCAAACGCCTGTTCCCCAATCCTGAACCAGACGGATTCTACACAGGAAACGAACAGAGCGAACCAGTGACAGGGCTGCCGCAGAACTACTATCAGTGGAAGTGGGGTGACGCACAATTCATCGTCCTCGATCCATTTCGCTATACAACGCAGCGTGGTCGCGACGGCAACAACTGGTCATGGACACTTGGCGACAGACAATATCGCTGGCTCAAGGCCAGCCTTGAGAATACGACCGCAGGATACCGTTTTGTTTTCCTGCATCATCTGGTTGGTGGCTCACCAGGCAACAGTCGCGGAGGCATCGAGGTTGCACGGCTCTGGGAATGGGGTGGCGAATCACCTGATGGAACAAATGAACTTGCAAACCGCCGTCCAGGCTGGGAACTGCCCATTCATGATCTGCTGGTCAAACATGGAGTGTCAATCGTGTTCCACGGTCATGACCACCTGTTCGTGAAACAGGACCTCGACGGAATGGTGATGTCAGCTACTCGTATGTTGTGCCGGCAAAGAAGTAGCTGTCGCGCGGAATCTGAAGTTCTGGATTGTCGCTCTCAATTTCGGTCCGAAGCGATCTCCGGCACTCCATGCAGATAAAGATATGTTGAGAATCACACAGCATTCACAGGAGGAAATGCCCACTGATCCACGGCGACGCCGTTGTGGTTTCGCCACATCGCCGCAAAACCATTGGATTGCAGGATCGAACTCGCTCAATTTCTGTTTTGCAATGACTCAGCAGCAGCAATAGGGACGATACTGCGGTGGAATTCCGGCAGCCTGCAAGCCTGACGAGCCGTCGTCGTTTGCAGACTCGCGAACAGAATTCACAACATGGGTACCATCGGAAATACAACACAGTCATTCCTCCCTGAAACAGAACAGCAGTTGCCTGCTTTTCTGCAGAATTTTTCCCCTGAGTGTTTTGTGTGGGAACCGTCCGCGAGTGTTGCGGCAACTTTTGCCCTGTTGACTCGACAGTTCTGGCAGTACAACGCAGAACAGGTTCTGCAATCAGCAGCGGCGGGGCTTGGAGTGACGCTGCACAAACTGCAGCGGGATGTTGAACACATTGACCTTAGCCGCTCTCTGTCACCCCGACTCAGTGCTCGACTTTCCAGCCTTATGCAGTCGGTGGAACATCGTGATGGATATGCAGTCTATGACGCACTGCAGACGTGGTCCTGCGATCCGCCGGAATCGTGGTACAGTGACCAACTGTTGATTGAATCGATTGCAGTCCATGCCTGGGAGAATGATGTCCTGCGTGAAGTGCGTTCCACTCAGATTCCCGGAGTTTCCGGGTTAGAGTTCTTCCCGCTGCTGGAGCGTGACATCACTGGTTTACAGGCTGCAGTGCGGGAATCACTGGAACGGGTTGCCGTTGCCGATCCGGACATGCATGCCGAGATTGAATCGCATGTATCGCTGGTCAAATTATTTACGGGCAACGGTATCGAGGGCCTGAGTACCCCACGGGCCTTTGGAGCAATCTGGCTGAAGGCCCCCAACATGCAGCAGGCCCAGCATTGGTTTCTTGAGCACCTCGTTCATGAATGTTCGCACCTTCACCTGAATGCCATGCTGATCGCCGATCCGCTGCTGACGAATCCTCAGGAAGTCAATCGTTCGCCACTAAGACCAGATCCTCGCCCGATGTTTCAGATCCTGCACGGCACGTTTGTACTGGCCCGTAACTGTCGAGTACATGCTCGGCTGAGTCAGCAGTACCCTGAGTTACGGCTTGAACCGGCACGGGAAAAATTCGCCGAGCATTTTCGCAATGGCATGCAGGTGCTCAACGATCACATGCAGCCAACAAACCATGGTACAGTGCTGCTAAACTCGCTCAATCGCGCCCTCAGTGAACTGAACTGAACTGAACGATCCCGACACGCGGAAACCGCCGTATGGGCACGCTCAATGCCCCCAAATCCCGATTTTCTCTGCCCTGAACCATTACCTCGACTCCCCAGCACCCGATAAAGCTTGCTTCTCTGGTGCGAATACGCCATGCTGTTGCCGACAGTGGCAGTCAGAATGCTCGCAGGTTCGTGACTATTCCGGAAAGTGGGCCGAAAATGAGGGATTTGCAACTGAATCGTCGTCAGGCTCTGCTGGCCGGGGGACTGGGCACACTCAGTATGAGCATGCCCGGGGTGGTGATGGGCAGTGATGAGGTCAACGCTGCAGGGCAGGCCGTGCGGGCCGAAAAGTCCTGCATCTTCATCCTGCTGTGTGGTGGCCCCAGCCATGTCGACACATGGGATATGAAGCCGGAAGCACCGCTTGATTATCGCGGGCCTTACATGCCCATCGAAACGCAGGTTCCGGGGATGCTGATCAATGAGATGCACACCGAACTGGCAAAGGTTGCCGACCAGTTCACACTGATCAACTCAATGCATCACCCTGGTGCCATCAGCAATCACTTTGACGCCATGCATAACCTGCTCAGTGGCCAGTCGAACAAGCGAGTCCAGGAGGGAATTCTGAACGACCAGCCGTACCTTGGCTGTGTCGTCGCTCGCCATAAACCCAGCACTCGAAACTTTGTCTCCAACGCATGGCTGATCCGCTGTGTCGGTCCCCCCGTTTTCTGTGCACCGAATATCGGGATCGGTGGCTACCTTGGTTCGGCCTACGCGCCTGTGTTTGTCGGGTCGGCAGAAAACCACCCAGCCATGCCCGGTTTTCAGCCCCCGGAGATCTATGCACCAGTGGATGAAAGTCGTTTCGGAGACCGCAAGTCTCTGCTGACTCAACTGGAATCCGTCCGCTATGACCGCGACAAGCAGGTGAAAGACTGGTCCGATCTGCGTGCCAAAACCTACGACGCAATGACTCGTACGGAAGGCCGTGAAGCATTCGAACTGCATCGTGAGCCGGACGCAGTTCGTCAGCGTTATGGCATGCATCCGCTGGGCCAGAATCTGCTGCTGGCACGGCGCATGGTGGAAGCCGGAGTGCGATTCATCACCGTCAACGGCTGGACGGGACAGGCGACACATGACAAGGGCGGCCCCCCCAGCAGCAGCTGGGACATGCACGGGGGCAACATGGGCATGGGGAATGCCTTCGGCGATGGCTCTTACGGAATGGGCTTCTGCCTGCCGCGACTGGACCAGGCACTGTCGGCCCTGTTGACTGACCTGCGAGATTCCGGCCTGCTGAAAAATACGCTGGTCGTCGTCACCGGAGAATTCGGACGGACGCCCTACGTTCTGAAACAGGACCCTCCCGGACGGCAACACTGGCCTCAGTGCTTCTCAACAATCCTTGCCGGAGCCGGTATCAAGGGGGGACAGGTTTACGGAAAATCCAATCGTTACGGCGAATTCCCGACTCACAATGCCGTGCGACCGGAAGAACTTGCGGCCACCATCTACCACGCCCTCGATATTCCAATCAACAATCCGCTGGATGCCACTGGAATGTTCCGGTCACTGACGACCGGCAAACCGATCATGGATTTGTTTGGCTGATACCTCGCGTATCCCGATACCAAAGCCAGCTAAATCCAGCGATCAGCATCAGGCTGGACCATTGATACAGCGTCAATCCCGCTGAAAATCGCACCTCCGGACGAATGAACTCCGTCAGGAATCGCCAGCCTGCGTAGGCGATAATGTAAATCTTGATCAGCTGGCCTCGACACAGCTGGCGTCGCAGTGCCACAGCCAGGATACCGGCAGCCACCGCGTGAAACGCTGTCTCGTATAGCTGCACCGGGTGACGCGGCTGCCCGTCAATCTGACGAAACACCACGCCCCATGGCAGTGTTGTGGGAGTTCCATAACAGCAGCCACCCACGAAACAACCAATCCTGCCAATCGCGATGGCGACAGCAACCGGCACGGAAAAACTGTCCCCCGTGCGAGTTCGAACACCTAGACACCACTTCGCTGTCTCAACCCCCAGATAGCCGCCCGCCATCCCCAGCAGGATCGTTTTGCCATCTGAAAACCATGCGGCGCCACTCAGAAATGACTGCCAGTCCGAAAACAGAAACGGCAGCTTAGCGCCAATCATGGAACCGCAGAATGCACCCACTCCGATGCCCAGCCGTTCAGTCGCAGAAAGTCCCAGATTACGTTGTGTCTGCCGCGACAGAACAAAGGCCGCCACTACCGCCAGCAACATGATGCAGGTATAAGCCCACATCAGTCGGCCCCGCCCAGTGTAACGAGGTCCGCTGTTGCCTGCTTGGCAGCTGAGCCCCGCAACGCAGGCAGGGCCACACGACCATCGCGATACAACAGATTGTAGGCACAAAACGGGATCAGATGACCACTGGGCAGCACATGATGGACACAGGACTTCATCAGCTGCCGAATGTCGAAATTCCACGCATCCATGAAACTTGTCGTCGTAATTCGAAACACATCCGCCGGAGACAGATCTTCCGTCAGACAGCGTCGAAAGAATGAGATGGCCGACTGCTCCACTTCAGCACTAAGCTCCGCTGCCACTGCGTTGCCCTGACGAGCACGCGATACCGTCGCCGGAAAGCCTGCTGCTGCCGGCAGTGCCACACTGCTGCAACTATCATCACAACCACTTGACTGCCGGGAAATAAATTTCGCGATCAGATCACGAGCACTTCCGCGATTGAATGTGATTCCGTTTGCCAGCAGATCAAGATGGTTCTGGATATCGATGAAACGAGTCAGAGGAGTCAGGCGACCCTGTTCCCGATAGGCATAGGCCAGTGAATGGGCATTCGGATGAGCACACGGCAGTGGCAGAAAATCAGATTCCTGCCAAACCCCGGCAGATTGCTCTGCAAGTCCCCGAATGAGGTCCGGAAATGTCACACGACGCTCCAGCGTTTCCGGCAATGGACAGCGTCCGACATACGTCGCAGGCTGAAAACTGACCCCCGTGATCCACGGACGCTCCGCACCGAAGCGAACGATCGCCCCTAGCTGCTGCGTATTGACATCCGTCTCCACCGTACACACAAGGATTGTGCGAATATCCCGCTTTCCCAGCTCTTCGATCGCACGCAGTTTTGTCTGCAGCAGTGGTTCACCACGCAAAGTCTGACAGCTGGCTTCGTCCAGGCCATCGAACTGCAGATAAACTTCGCAGCGTCTGTTTCGCTGCTGCAGCTCATCCAGCAGACGCTGATCCGTGGCCAGACGCACCCCGTTGGTATTGATCATCACAATATCAATCGGCTGCCGACAGGCATAATCCAGAATCTCGACGAACTGCGGATGAATCGTAGGCTCACCGCCCGACAGTTGCAGAATCTCTGGCCGCCCTTCGTACTGTACCAGAAAATCAATCGCTCGCCGACAGTCCTCCACAGTGACATGCACGCCACCCGGTCGACTGGATGCGTAACACCAAGGACACGTCAGGTTGCAGGAGGACGAAATCTCCAGCACACCAATACACGTATGCTGCTCATGCTCGGTACACAGCCCACAGTCGAAGGGACAACCACGCCGAGGTTCGATCGCAAAGCCGACCGGAAGCTTGCCCGGTAGGCTGTACTCCATCCGATCAAACCAGCGATCATCACTGCACACAAAATCTTCACGGGCGCCGTGCTGCACACACTGCTTCAGAAAATAAACGCGACCGTTTCGAGACACGATCTTCGCGGGCACGACAGCAAGGCACTGCGGACACAGACTCTGTGTCATTCCAAGAAATCGATGATCACGCAGCTTCAGTCTGGCCATCTTGTTTTACCGTTCAGATCAGGCACAGCATACGGCTAATCACGATCCACATCACGGCGGTAGCGAGCAGCGATCAGCTTGCCAGTCAGGAACAGGCCAGCGAGCCCTGCAAACCCCGCCGCCGGCAGAATGATGGCGAATGGATCACTGGAATTCGCCCCCGACGCAAGGACACCAAAGCACAGAACCACAAAACCCACAACCGCACTGACACACCACAGAAGAACCAGACCGGCCGTAACTGCAACCGACGTCAGGAACAGCTCGATACGTTGCCCACCCTCAACCGATTTTCCTTTCGATTCACGCTGCATCGTCACAATCATCGTTCGGACAAGGGGTGGGATCATCAACAGACCGTACAGAATGGCGATCCCCGGTGATGCCTGATACAGCACCAGCCCAACGCCCACCAGCATGAACAGCAGCAGGCATGTGATCAGCACACGCACTGCTGACCCCGACGTACCACTCTCTGCGTACTGAGCGCTGATTTCGAAGGGATTGGACTGCAGTGGCGTTTTTCCGAGTGATCCTGCCGCAGCGGGAACAGCAGTCGCTTCAGCGGCAGGCGACCAAACAGCCGCTTGTCCAGCAGACGTTACGGCATCTGCCCCTGTCACCCTGCCTGTCGACACCGGACGTGGCAACGCGGTACCTGTCGGCGTGAAACAGAGCCAGCAGTTGGCGTCACCGGCACGCAGCGCGGCACCACAGCAGCGACAACTTCCCGGAGCTGATCCGGTCCTCATGACTGCTGCTCCTGTCCGGAGACCCGCTGCAGATCGAAAGCCAGCTGTCGTACATGACGTACCAACTGCCCGACAATGACCCCTGACATCACGATGGCGATGCCCACCATCAACTGATGATAGCGAGGCAGCGTGGGATGAGGCTGAGCGAGTAATACCCCCTGCGGCCAACGCGCACACCCCAGCAACACAACATAACCGGCCAGACAACAGCCCGCAGCAGCTTTCACCCAGTTCAGATTCAGTCGCAGCCCGGCCATCATCACAATCAGAAAATAACCGCAGACCATGGGACTGGCGGCCCCCGAGCCACAGAGCAGAACGGCCGTCAGCAGCAGACTGTCAACACAGATCGATAACAATGGCAAACGGCGAGGAAACACGCGATCCAGTAACAGCACATGCACCAACAGGCTCCACAACACCCACGCTGCGACAATCACTGTCATCGCCAGATGTCGCTGCTGAGAAATCGCGACCGCAGAATCCTGCAGAGCAAGCGAGCCAACACCGCGATCAACCCGAAATCTTAACAGATGCGTCAGGTAGAACACAGCCAAAGCGACCACTCGCAACGTGTTGACGCGAAATTCGGCCTGGTACTGCCGCCAACGACAGACAACATCCCACGCCGATGCCATCGGAGCATCGACTGAATCAGTCTTCTCGGCAGCAAGCATAAAAAACGCCATCCGCTGATGAAAATCTGGCTGAAGAACCGGCAACTCAAAACGCTAATATGATTTCACGTTTCCCGCAAGCGCACATACAATGAGCACAACCCAGGAATTCTAAGTCGCTGCTCAAAATGAACGATTCTATGGATCTTTACTGCTCGTCAATCGGCACGTCACAGAACGTCAGAGCTGCCAGCCCATTGACGCCAATCAGCAGGTTCTCAGGATTCCAGCGGGCACTGTCGAGGTAGGTGATTGAAGTCTCTGCCGCGGGTTCACGCAGTTTGAGGATCACACGATTTCCCTCGACCGACCCCGACTGCACCAGTCCTGACTGCCCTGCAAGGAAAAACTGATTCACCAGCGAATCACTCCACTGCATCGGTTGGTCAAACTCCAGCACAACCTCGTCCCGCCGCTGGCTCGCGAAATACGCCCGCTGCAGGCCCGGGAATTCACTGGCAGTCCGAGCGTGGCCATACAACTGCTGTCGCATCAAGGGATGCAGATAGCCCGCAAACTGAGCGTAGCCAGCCGCCGGGAAATGACACCC
>CAXBSH010000205.1:0-10020 GCA_963977705.1 uncultured Planctomycetaceae bacterium | reverse complement strand
GGCCACTATGACAGCCACGAATGCGAATGGGGGCAAACAGGAAGTAACTGTCAGCCTGAATCGCCTCCAGGTTATGCAGGAACTCCACCGCCACCATATCGGCACTGCCCAGCGCCCAATACGTCATCAGACCGCGTTTCGCTTCAACTCCGGCAATATCCGGAGCATCTGTGGCTACGCAGCGGATGCCCTGGCTGTGCAGGTACTGGATCGCAGCGGGACCAGGCGCCGCCCAGCCCTCACTGCGCCCCGCGAGTGGATCAGCCCACAGTCCTTTGTCATCCGGAGCCGGTCGGAAATGACGGTCAATATGCCCCGTGCGGAACACTACGATCTGACCAGCCTGGAATTTCCCGTGTTTTGCCTCATCGGCCTGCAGATGCGCCACCGTGATTTCCGGAGAACGCGGCTGATCGGATGCCGGCAGTGAACCGGCCAGCGAACGAACATCAACAATGCGGGTGTCACCGCACGTCCAATCCAGTGGGACCTTTTCTGTCGTGCGGTCACTGAATCCTCGAGCCCCGTACGTCGCTTCATAGTCCTGCAGCCAGCCACGCACCTCCGGAGAATACTCGACCGTTGTTCCCGGGGCCGGCAGGGCGAACGAAGGAGTAATCAGGTGAGTCCCTGCAGTGGCGTCCATCAGATGCGTATGATGCCACAGATCAAGATCCGGTGAGTACAGAAAATCGACTTTCACATAGACCTGACGATGCTGCCCCGTGAAACGCCCTGGATTGGTAACCGGGTTTTTCATTTCCAGCACCGGTGACAGATCTGCTGCACGCTTGTTGCGAGCCGCTGCGATCAGACGCTGCGGCAACTTGCCTCCCGTGATGGCAAATGCCCGAGTTTCAGAATACATGCCGTTGGCATGCCGCGGTGACAGCATCACGTAGAAGGATCCGGTCGCCGGCAGCTGCGACAACTGCGTAGCACCCTCGGTCCAGATCATCCCATACTTCAGACCAGCATAATGCGTGGGCTCGGCAAGGTTGGGCAGCGGACCCATGCTGGCACTGTCCGTACCAGCGGTCAATACACCACGCTGACCCAGAAACTCCATCGCCTCAGGACCGGGATCAGGATAACCGGGCGCCAGTCTGTCCACGACGTCGGCAATGTAGCGACTGCCCTCAGGAAATGGACGGTAATAACGATCAGAATAATCACTGCGGAACAGCACCACATCTCCGAATCCCACGCGGCGATGCTGCTGCTCAAACGCTTCAATGTCGGCTGGCTGAACCAGCGGACTGACTCCGTCTGCTGCCTGATCCAGCAGTCGTCGACAGTCCACCACACAGGCCTCACCACCGAATTGCCACGCTTCAATACGATCGGTCCAGGCCAACCCGAATGGCCCCGATTTTTCCCGCTTCAGCTCTGGTCGGACTACGGAATGCGGAGGCACGTCCATTTGAGTCCCGGTATTGCCATCCATCAGCAGCACATCAATGTTCAGTGGGCTGACCGGGCCGATGGTTCGTTCATGTATCAACTGAAATCGCGGAAACGGATGCGTCGGCCATGTCGCCGGGTATTCCGCCGCAACCAGCAGGGAGCAATCCACAAATCGTGTTTTCGTGGGCTCCTGAGCAACAACTGACGTGGGCAGACCGGCGGCCACCGAAAGGCCCAGCAGTGCAGTCGTGTAAAGGTGTCGCAGTTCTGACAGCAGCGATCGTGGCATCGGACGGTTTCCTTGCGGGCAGGAGTACGTCAGCGAGAAGGGGCAGGGAAATACGGAATGGCATCATCCTCACGAAACCATCGTTTTACAACACAGTGGCCCCACCAGTGGCGCACCCTTGCCGAAAACTTCAGTCGAAGTCGTCCGGAGGACAGGGAATTGTCAAATTGACAACAATTCCGGGTGGGGCCTTTGTGGAAATGCAATTCTTACACACTACAGACCCCCCGAAATAGTAAGAATTACAAATCGGCAGATCTTGCCATATGGCGCAAGATGTTCAGGCGTTTGTTGTTGCGTCGAATTGAGACATCCTGCTGCGAATTGCTGCGAGTTTGGCACAGTTATCGCATTGGTTGTTTCAATGTGATGTCAATAGCCGGTTCGATGGGAATTCGGCTAAGCAGCACAGGAAGATTCATTCAGCAGGAGGCAGAAGTCATGTTGATGCTCACGCGACGTGCGATGGAGACGATTCGAATCGGTGACAGCATTGTGATCCGCGTCAACCGCGTGGGTCGGCAGCAGGTCAGCCTTGGGATCGAGGCTCCTCCGGAACTGCTGGTTCTGCGAGGCGAACTGCAGCGTTTGGCCGATGGCAGCTCTGCAGGCACTGGCAGCTCGCCAGGAACCACGGCAGTCGCGGCTGCGCCCGAGGCATTTCGGGTATCGGCCTGAACGGTTACAGAGACATGGGTGGATGGACACAGGAGTGTTTTTCAGAAAGGGAGTTACAGTCATGAGACGTGCAATCGGATTAAGTTTAAGTGTGGTGGCTGTGCTGATGCTGGACGCTGTTCCGGCGATGGCTGACGACTTCTCAGCGGTGCGGTCAGAGCCTGCGGCACGCTCGGAATTGTCGCGGACGGGTAAACTGGATTTTCCGGCGTTTCCCGCGCGGCGGCGATCCAGTCCGGATGGACTCAGTCGTGGGCGTCCCGCGGCCAGTCCTGATGATGGCCTTGATCCGTTCATTCCCGCAGCAACACCCGATTCCGTGGTGGATAATGAAAGCGAACAGATTCGGTTGGTGCTGACCAGCCGGTACAGCAATCCGGCGACAGTGCGAGCAGTGCGAGCGATGTCAGGGCGGCAGGCCGTTGAACTGTATGCGGAGGTCTCCAGCCGGATTGATGAGCGTTCTCTGGAGCCGACCAGTTATGATGTGCGGGTGCGACGAGCTTTGCGGAATCTCGGTCTCGCCCTGGATAACGATGCATTCCTTAAAGGGCTGCGAATTTCCAGTGACAGTTTTCGGACCGATGCGTTTCGGGAATCGCTCAGTCGCCTGGCCGGTCGGATGACGGTTCGCAGTCGCAGTGATGCGATGGCCGTCATGAATTCGGTGATGAAGGAAGCGGAGCGAGTTTCCGGGCTGACGCCCAGTGTGGTGGCGTGGGAGTTCGCCCTGGCCAGTGTGGACACGCTCGACAGATTCTCCGGGCTGGATCCTGCTGATCCCGGGATGGTGCGTGGAGCAGAAGCGACTGGCTGGCGTACTGCCGCTTTGGATGAGGAGATTGTGGGGATTGGTGTGGAGGTTCGCGAGCACGCTGACGGTCTGGTGATCGTGAAACCGCTTAAAGGCAGTCCGGCAGCGGAAGCCGGCCTGCGAGCTGGTGATGTGGTGACTGCCATTGATGGTCGAGACATCGCCGGACTGAAACTGGCGGAAAGTTCAGATCTGATGACCGGGCCCGTGGCCAGTCGTCTGATGCTGAGTGTGACGCGCGAAGATGGTACGAAGCGGTCCTTTACGGTTGTGCGACGCAAAGTGCGGATCTGGACGGTCAATGACACTCGTATGCTGAATTCCAGCGGGACGGCTTACCTCAGCCTGAGTCGCTTTTCTGCCAGCTCAACGGCTGAACTTGATGCGGCGCTGGAGGCTTTGTATGCGAAGGGTATGAAGTCTCTGGTGCTGGACCTGCGGGGTAATCCCGGTGGGCTGCTGACGACCTGTGTGGAAGTTGCCGATCGTTTTCTGCCCGTGGGTACGATCGTGTCCACTCGTGGTCGTCTGGCTTCCGACACGATGGTGGAAAAGGCGACATTCGCCCGCACGTGGTCGATGCCGCTGGTAGTGCTGATCGACGGCGACAGTGCGTCGGCCAGTGAGATCTTCGCAGCGGCAATTCAGGATAATCGCCGCGGAGTTGTGGTGGGGGTGAAATCGTACGGTAAAGGTTCAGTACAGACACACTTCCCACTGAATGCGATTTCTGGTGATCTGCGGATTACCACAGCGCTGTTCTATTCCCCCAATGGTCGACGTATGGCTGGTGAAGGCGTGACCCCGGATGTTGAAGTGGTGGATCGGGACGGAGTGGCCAACGGGGACCGGATGCTGCGGGAGGCAGAACGGCTGGCCACAAGTCCTGAGCTGCTGTCAATGGCTCGAGCTGCCAGCCGAGTCAAATCAGCAGACCCGGCAAAGCCACGATCTGCCGCTTTGAACAATATCGCCGATCCGGACTCCGGTCGGACTGTAGTTCACTGATGCGATGGAACTATGCGACCTTAGTCAGCAATCAAGCGAACAGGGACTGTTCGCGGCTGACTGATGACTGAAACAGAAATCTTTTCAGGGAATTGAGAATGACTGCAGGACATTGGCCCCGGGGTTTTCTGAGTGAACTGAGCATGGCGACTGACAGCCGTCCTCAGGTCACTCAGAAGACTCCGGGTTTTTCAGTTGCCCCTTCCGCCGCTGCATCCCACAAAGACACATCGAGCGGTTCACACCCGCACCGCGAACAATCCCAATCAACGACAAAACCGTAGACTGGGCTTTAGCCCGGGACGATCTCGCCCTGATCCCCGGTCAGCTTCCGCTGGGGGTTGGGTGCTGGGACCACCGAGCACCAGCTCGGTAACGCTGCCGAGGCTCCCCTTTGCTGAGTGGTTATCAGCCCACGGCATGGCTGAGTGACGGGCAAACGTTCGCCGCGTTACGGCTTTGTGTGGGCAGAAGGCGGCCGGGCAGGAATGCCCGGACTACGGTTGGTGGCGAACAACGACTTCTGAACGCTGACAATTGCCTTCGGCTCGGCAGGAGCCTCGCCGTCCCAAGGGGGACTGCGCTGCATTAAAAACTGAAAACTGATCTGCGTGATGCCCCGGCATCAATCCGCAACACGCCGCGTCCGTAACAAGGCGATTGCCACTGGGAGGCATCAAAACCAGAGCAGCCAGTGCAGGGCTCGCGAAAAAATCGAACGAAATGAACGACCAGTACCCGTCTGACGGTACTGACCCGAATAAGTGCCTTCTTCAAATCTTGAGCGGCTGGACATACCGGTGTCCCCCATTTCTGCTGTTCACGTTACGTCTTGCAACAATTGAGTCCTTCTCGAGACGCTCGGCAACTTTTGTTCCAAAAAAACAGCATCAGATTTCCGGCAGAGACACATCGCCACCGCCTCGCGAAAAAAACAGCATGCAGAGTTTCGCGGACCGTAAAGAACCCCAAATCCGGTACCAAGCTGGTCAGATAATCAACAAATTGGCGGGCGATTCGACGTTTAGGGCACGGGATGATTCAGGACGTCAGCGGCAGGTATGTTTCCTCCGGTTGACAATCTGTCAACGCGGGCGCTCAGTGACCTGAACACAGGCTCGTTCACCCGCTGTTTGATATACGACCATCAGAGGCTGTCCTTGATCAGTAGTGGCCGCTGTGTTCCGTGCAGCAATTTCGCCGTCAGTGCCTGTTGCAGCAGTTCTTCGAACTGCGTTGAGGCCTTTTGTAGTGCGTGTTGAACGGCAGCACCCATTCCCAAAGCCGTCTGCAGCTGCTGGGCAGGCAACTGCAGGGCGGCAGCCAGCTGAGTGATCTGCTGAACCTGCGGGTCGTCCTGCAGAGCCTCCAGTTCGCTCGCTTGAATGTCGGCGGCGTTGGCACTGCCCGCTGCGAATGCCGTCAGTTGCCAGCTCTTGTTGGCGTTTTGGTACCACAGTGCACGTCGCACCTGCACAGTACCGCCCTGCAGGTCTGCAGAGAACTCAGACAGAACGACCGTTCGCAGGCCCTTCTGTGCTGCGATCTGTGCTGCTGCGGCGGGCAAAGTTTCCAGGGACGCGGGATCGGGGGTGACCTGTGTGGGTTCGGCTGCTGGTCCTGCCGCTTCGGCCAGCAGCTCCTGCAACAGGCTGTTCAGGCTTTGTCCGGCTGCGGCCTGCAGTAACTGCGCCGGGTCCGGTCGATTTTCTTCATCGATCACAGTCGCGCCGGAACGTACCAGTCTGACAGCATTGTTGGTGCGCACGTCAATAGCTGCGAGAATGCACAGGACAGCCCGCAGCAGATCGTCGTCCGTCAGTTCGCCTGCCGCTTGCGGCATCGCGAGGGGTCTCTGTGCAGTCTGCTGCAGTCGTGTGGCAATCGTTTTCCAGTGCAGGTTTTCAAGATCTGCAAGGTCAGCGGCCATTGCGTGGCTGCACAGCACTCGCTGCGAATCGGTCCGCAGATCATGAGTTCTGAAGCCCGTGCGTGAAGATTCCACCACGATCAGTGATGGGAGCTCGTTTTCATTGGGTTCCAGTCGCTGCAGAACTTCATCAAGCAGTGTCTGGCGAGCAGGGCTCTTTTTTTTCGCTGCGTCAGCAGCATCAACGGCTTCTGCCGTACTGATCAGCAGCTCTTTCAATCGCGACCGACTGTGCTGCAGCGATTGCTGAGCGACGGGCCGCACCGACTGCTCCAGAAACTCGGCAGCATTCTTTTGCAGCCAGCTGGTTCGCACCAGTAATCGGGGAGGTTTCCTGGACACGGCCAGTCCCTTCAGCACAGTGCCATTGCGGAGCAGCAGGTGGTCGACCACGGTGTCACGAACTGAACGCACACGGGGCAGGGGCTGCTGTTGGGCCGCCACATTGTCCGGCGGATCTGGTGGTTCATCACCGATCGCTGTTTGCCACAGCAGGCCCGCGAGGGCGACGAGGGCTGAAATTCGGCGGGGCCATACCGCGATTCTTTTGAGGCTGGCGGTGGTCATCAGCAGCACTCCCGGGAAACCGGTGCAGCGGAGCGGGGCAGGGGACAATGTCCAGAGGATAGCCGGCTGCAGTTCCGATGGGAAGTCGCTGAGTTCTGCTGTGGTCAGCGAGCCTGTCGGGCCGAATGCGGCCAAAATCGGCAAAACCTGCCGCTTTTGCGACACTGAGAACAGCGACAGACCTGCCGGAACCCGGAATTCGCTGCTGGCTGCGCGGCGATCAGTGTGACATAATCCGAAACAGAGTCTGGTCAACCGCTCCATTTTTTCGGTGTCAACTGCGGCACAAACTGGAACCTGCAGAATGAAACAGCGTTTTTTGTGTGTGCCACTCTTCGGGCCTCCAGGGGTTGGCAAAGGAACGCAGGGGAAAATCCTCGCGACTATTCCCGGCTTTTTTCATCTCTCGGTCGGCGATGTGTTTCGCTCGATCGATATCGGTTCAGACAATGGCCGTGAGGTTTACAAACATATTTCCCGCGGCCAACTGGTACCGGACGACCTGACGATCCGGATCTGGCGAAAGGCCGTCGAAGCCTATGTATCACTCAGTTGGTTCAAGCCACGCGAAGACCTGTTGATTCTTGACGGCATGCCTCGCAACGTCCATCAGGTCGAACTGGTCAAAGAGTATCTTGATATTCGCAAGGTGATCTACCTGAAGTGCTCAGACGAAGAGGGCATGATCCATCGTATTCGCCGTCGAGCGATTCGGGAAAACAGAATCGATGACGCCAATGAAGATGTCATGCGTCATCGGTTTCGCGTGTATCGGGAAGTGACTGAGCCTGTGCTTGAGAAGTACGACAGCTCAATTATTCACGAGGTGGATGCGAACGGTTCTCCGGCGGAAGTACTGCGAGCGATTCTGGACTGTTTGATTCCGGTCCAGAATGATCTGTTCGCGAACAATCGTCAGGAAGAAGAAGGGAAAGTCGAAAATAATGTCTGACAAGAAGCTTTCGCATGTGGTGTTCTTCACCCTGAAAGACGGTTCACCGGAAAACATTTCAGCGATGGTCGCGGCCTGCCATCGTTACCTGAAGGATCATCCTGGTGTGGTGGCGTTTTTCGCCGGCGAACTGGCTCCGGAATACGCTCGCCCCGTCAATGATCGCGCGTTTCACGTCTGCCTGAACGTGGTCTTTGATTCGCGGGCTTCCCACGATGTCTATCAGACGGCTGCAGACCACGTACGATTCATCGAAGAGAATCGAGATAAGTGGGCACAGGTCCGTGTGTTTGATGCCGACGTGACCTGAAATTCTGTCGTGGGGGCCTGACGGATGCGGTCTGAGGAAGTCGGCAACCTGCGAATTCCAGGGACCTCTGAGTGGTTGCTGGCCTCCATCTTCGGGCTGCTGCTGCTGTGCTGGCAGTGGCCCGGGCTGCTGCGCGGTGGCGGATTGGTCGGTGGAGATACGTACCCCTACTTCTTCCCTCAGAAGCAACTGATTGCTCAGGAGTTCGCGGCCGGGAGATTGCCAGTCTGGCACGACCTGACGGCGCTCGGTTACCCGCTGCTCGCGGAAAGTCAGGGGGCCATCTTTTATCCGCCGGTGCAGATTGCGTATCGGCTGCTGCCGGTGCATGCGGCCTATCATGTCAGCTTCCTGCTGCATTACTGGCTGGCCTATGTGATGGCGTGGCGGTACGCCCGTGCACAGGGGCTGCGTCGCTGGTCAGCTCTGCTGGTCGGACTGGTGTTTGTTTACGGCTGGTTCCCGGCTCGTGCTTCACTGGAATGGAGTATCATCGGTGGTGTCTGGTTCCCGCTGTGTCTCTGGCTGACAACTCGGCTGCTGGAACGACCTGGGATTCTGCGTTCAGCACAGTTGTCGGCAGCATTTGCTCTGCATCTGCTGGCCGGCCATTTTGCACTCGCCTTTATTACGCAGCTGTGTTGTCTGGCGATCCCGCTCGCACATGCCCTGCTGGCACCATCACTGATACGCAGTGAGCGTCTGCGCATTGTTCGCAGTGGGGTTGCGTGGTGTGGTTCGGCTCTGCTGTGTGGCCTGCTGCTGGCGGCTGTCCAGTTAAAACCGACACTGGATCTGCGGCAGGCCAGTCAGCGTGATGGGGCATTGCAGGACGACGCTCAGCGACCGGTCTTCAATCCGGCTTACGGACATCTGCCGCCGCTTTATCTGTCACAACTGGTGGCATCGTGGTGGTACTGGCATGCCCCGGAAGTTGTGCAGTCCCGTGAAATCCTGCGAACGCCCCTGGCCAGTACGGCTGACACGAATGTCGTGGAGGCTCATCTGTATGTTGGACTACTGCCGTTTGCACTGTGTCTGCTGACCCTGAACGGCGGAATTCGGCGACAGCTGGCCGGGCATCACTGGAAGGTCTGGCTGGCCTTGTCAGCGGCCGCAGCGGTCTACGCGACTGGCTGGCTGGTTCCGATTCTGGGACGCCTGCCGGGATTTGGTTTCTTCATGGGACCGGGACGTTACTCGATCATTTGCCAGTTTGGACTGGCGCTGCTGGCCGGTACAGTGCTGGATACTCTGCTGCGACGTCGCAGCGAATTCCTGCGAGCGATAGTGCTGCTGCTGATTGGAGTACTGACTTTCATGGATCTGCAGTGGTCGTCGCAGGCTGTCAGCGATGCTGTCGTGGTCTCGTCGCCTCCATTGCATTCACTAAGTGACAGTTGGCTGTTGCGGGAACTGCAGACCAGTGATCGAGTCAACCCCGTGCGAGTGTTTGCACCGGGACCAAATATTGCCAATTTATTCGGTGTCAGCAGTGTGCCGCAGTATCTGGGACTGGGGCCAGCGGCGTATTTCAGCAGTCAGTTCCGACTCGCCGCTCCCGAGGCGGGAAATCCGGCGCCTTATCCAGCACCCGAACAGTTCGCTCAGCTCAGTCGCCTTGGGGTGACTCATCTGCTGACCACAGAACGAATCACTCAGCCCGCGGCACAATTGCAACTTGTGAAAGCCGAGCCGGACGCTTTTCTGAATCGTGTGTGGGGACGAGGATCGGAACCCTGTTATCTGTATCGCATCGAAGGCAGTGCGGGACGACTGCAGACAGAACCGGCTGACGCCCTGCAGCAGGTCCGCTGGATCAGTCGACAGCCGGCACGGATCGAATTTGAAGTGAGTGTCAGGTCTGATTGCGTACTGCATCTGGCAGATCTGAATTTCCCCGGCTGGTCGGTGGAGATTGCAGAACCGGACGGCCAGTCGATTGCTCCGCAGCCGGTTGCTCCGGCAGACACGGAAGATTTTCGACGCAGTCTGCGGTTGTCAGCAGGGACTTATCGCCTGATCTGGCAGTATCACGCTGATGGATTACGGAGATCGGAAGAGC
>CAXBSH010000204.1:0-10043 GCA_963977705.1 uncultured Planctomycetaceae bacterium | reverse complement strand
GAGCCTCGCCCTCCCGAACGCCCCCCCTGACCACACCCCCCGACCCCTGATTACTGATTACTGATTACTGATTACTGATTACTGATTACTGATTACTGATTACTGATCACTGAATTATAGCCTTTATCACCTTCGCGGATTCAACGCCCGTCAACCGGAAATCCAGCCCCTGATGCCGATACACCAGTCGCTCATGATCAATCCCCAGCAGGTCCAGAATTGTGGCATGCAGATCACGAACATGCACCGGATCCACAGCCACGTTGTAACTGAAGTCGTCCGTCGCTCCGAAACTGATCCCGGATTTCACCCCGCCACCCGCCAGCCACATCGTGAAACAGCGCGGATGATGATCACGTCCCGCCTCGATGCTGTCCCACTGGCCCTGACCGGCCACACCACGTCCGAATTCGCCTCCCCAGATCACCAGTGTATCCTCCAGCAGACCTCGTCGCTTCAGATCCACCACCAGCGCTGCACTGGCCTGATCCGTATCCCGACAACGCGCTGTACACCAACTCGGCAGACGACTGTGATGATCCCAGTCCGGATGAAACAGCTGCACAAATCGAACACCACGCTCCGCCAGACGTCGTGCCAGTATGCAGTTGGCCGCATAGCTGCCGGGTCGCCGGGAATCCGGACCATACAGCTCAAAAACTTCCTCCGGCTCATCACTCAGGTCCGCCAGTTCCGGAATACTGGTCTGCATTCTCCACGCCATCTCATACTGACGAATCCGCGCTGCGATCTCCGGATCACCCGACTGCTCAAGATGCTGCTGATTCAACTCCGTCAGTCCATCCAGCATTCCCCGCCGCAGCTCACGCGGTAATCCATCCGGGTCCCGCAGATACAACACCGGTTCACGAGAATTCCGCAGCTTGACCCCCTGATGCCGAGACGGCAGAAAACCACTGCCCCAGTAATGATCATATAACGGCTGATCACTCGGACGCTGCATCTTTGAAATCAGTACAAGATACTCAGGCAGACTGCTGTTCTCACTGCCCAGACCATAGCTGGTCCATGCCCCCATACTGGGACGTCCGGCCAGTTGATGACCCGTCAGAAACTTCGTCATGGCTGGAGCATGATTGATTTCGTCGGTGTACAGTGATCGCACCAGACACAACTCATCCACCACCCCCTGCAGATGCGGCAGCCACTCGCTGATCTCCGCACCACTCTCACCGCACCGTCGAAATCGCACACGCGACGGCATCACCAGCTGCTTCTGCCCGGCCGTCATCGTTGTCAGACGCTGCCCACGACGGACGGAATCCGGCAGCTCACGACCAGCCCACTTCAATAGCCCCGGCTTATTGTCAAACAACTCAAGCTGCGAGGGTCCGCCGGACTGCGTCAGAAAAATTACCCGCTTCGCCCGTGGATTCGACTGCCCCACTGCAGGCGATCCGGATGCCCCACAGGCTGCACGCTGCAGGCACGCTAAGGCTGCCAGTCCGGCTGCTGACTGCAGACCATTCCCCAGGAACGCACGTCGAGCCACCGCCTGCTGTACCGTCAGTCGATTGTCACTCATGAGTCACCGCTTCATCCAGATTCAACAGCAGACTGGCTGTGACAGTCAAAGCCGCCAGAACCGCGGACTCCTGCCCCTCCGACAACACAGATTCCGCCCCCAGAAATCGTTTCGCCGCATCTGCATCCCCGCGATAATACCCCAGTGCCCGATCGTATTCCCGCTGCAGCACCAGTCGTTCTGACTCCCGCAGACGTCGTGACAACAGCCGCAACGACAACTCCTGCAATGGCTCTGACTGCCCCGCCACACGCACAGCCAGCGCTCGGGCCGCCTCCAGATAGTTCTCATCATTCAGCAGCGTCAGCGCCTGCAATGGCGTATTCGTCCGAATACTGCGTACCTCACAAACTCGACGCTGAGCCGAATCGAACAGGAACGTCGGAGCAATACTGCGACGCCAGAAGGCATACAGCGTCCTGCGATGACGAGCTGCCCCCTCACTCGGGACCCACGTAAAACGGCCCATGAAATTCTCCTCCCACACACCCGGTGGCTGCCACGGACGTACAGGTGGCCCCCCGAGAGCCGGATTGAGCAGACCCGCGGCATGCAGCGCCGCATCACGCAGCATCCACGACGGCAGACGAAAACGAGCCCCCCGCGCATAAAAACGATTGTCCGGATCACGCTCGCGCTGCTCACTCGTCACATCCGAATTCCGGCGATATGCCGCACTCGTCACAATCAGACGCAGCAGATGCTTCACATCCCAGCCCGATTCCACACACTCCACTGCCAGCCAGTCCAGCAGCTCCGCCTGATCCGGTCGCTCACCCTGCACGCCAAAATCCTCCGGCGTCCGCACCAGACCAACGCCAAAACACAGCTGCCACAGATGATTTACCAGCACCCGGGCCGTCAGCGGATGTTCCGCAGATACCAGCCAGCGTGCCAGATCCAGACGCGTCAGACCTGAACCGTTCAACGGAGCAATTTCTGACAGACCCCCGCGCTGCACCTCGTCCCCATGCCTGTCCCAGAGACCACGCTCCAGAATAAACGTCGGCCGCGACTCAGCCTTTTCCGCCAGCACCATCACCTCTACACGCTTCGCCGCCTGCACCTCACGCAGCTGCGACTCCGCCACTGCAAGCGATTTCCGAGCGACCCTGTGCGGTTCAAAATCTTCCAGAAACTGCTCCATCAGCTGACCTCGCAGGGCCTCATCCGGCGCCCCCTCGACTAACGCCAGCAACTCGCACGGCGTACTGCCCGTACTCCGCACCGCCGGACCCGCCTCGTCCGTTACGAACACCCGGAAACGCCCCAGATTGCTGTCTCCGTCCGTCGAACGCTGCCGCAGCTCAAACACCAGTTCCTCGTCCGCTGAAATCACCAGTGGCGTCGTCAGCTCAAACACAGCCGCATGTGGCACAATCGCCGGGGCACCACGAGTCGTCCAGCCATTACGCGGGTCGTCGTCCAGTACACCCCGCACATCGCCATAAGATCGCGCCTCCTTCTGCGATGGTGAAAAATCGGCCACCGCTCCAGAGACGGAAATGTCCCGCACCACGCTGGAATCACGCTGACGAACCTGCACCTTAATATCCGTCAGAATGAATTCACCGCTCAGACCACGACTGAAGCCACCACGCGTGTGCGATGCATGCGGATACACCTCCAGACGAATCCCCGTCACTCGCGACAGCCCCACAGCAGCTGACAGACGATAATCGTCCTGACGCGGATTCGGCCCACTCGCCTGAATCACACCTTCTGCATCCTGCTCAAGCAGCGTCCCTTCAACGGATTCCAGCGTACCACGCAGCACATGCCACGATTTTGCGCCCCCGCGCAGCGCCGCACGCTGCTCCTCCAGCCAGACTGCAAAAGGCTGCTCAGCAGCAACACGAGCCTGCTGCTCGCGAGGACGACGTTCCGCCACCAGCTGCTCTGCCTCTGCCACCGCTCGCGCCACATGCCGCGACTCATAGGCCAGATAGGGCTTCGCTGAACGACCCGCCCTGCCATCCTCATCAATACTGTTAAAAAACGCCGTCAGGCCGTAATAGTCTCGCTGAGTAATCGGATCGAACTTGTGCGAATGACACTGACTGCAGTTCAGCGTCAAACCCAGATACAGCGTCCCCATGGTATTCACTCGATCCAGCACATAATCCACCCGCGACTCTTCCGGATCACGACCTCCCTCTCCATTCGTCATGTGATTGCGGTGAAAACACGTGGCCAGACGCTGCTCAGCCGACGCATTCGGCAGCAGATCGCCCGCAAACTGCTCCACAGTAAACTGAGCAAATGACTGATTCGAATTGAACGCATCCACAACCCAGTCACGCCAGGGCCAGTTGTCGCGAGTCGCATCGGCCTGAAATCCATCGGTGTCTGCATAACGCGCTGCATCCAGCCACCACATCGCCATCCGCTCACCATAATGCGGTGATGCCAGCAGCCGATCCACATGCTGATTCCACGTCAGATCCGACGCCAGCTCTGCCGGGGTCGGAGGCAGCCCCGTCAGGTCAAACGAAACACGTCGCAGCAGCACACCCGCCGGCGCCTCGGCTGCCGCCGTCAGCCCCGCTCGCTCCAGCTGCCGCTCAATCAACACGTCGACCGGATGACGCCCTTCCGGTATGGACACCCGCAACGGTCGCTCAAACGCCCAGTGCCGACCCCACGGAGCCCCGGCACGAATCCAGTCCGCAAATAACTGCACCTCAGCCGCCGTCAGCACAGCCTTATGCGCCTCGGCCGGAGGCATCTGCAGATCAGCATCCAGCGTCGTCAGACGACGCATCAATTCACTGCCCGCTGCATCCCCCGGCACAATCACCTTCGCCGTCGCGCCCTCACGAGTATCCAGTCGCAGATCCGCCTTCCGCTGCGATGGATCCGGACCATGACAGGCAAAACACCGATCTGACAACAACGGCAGGATATCACGACCAAACTGCGGCTCATCTGCAATTGTGACCGCACACATGCAGCCACTGAACATCACCGTCAGCCAGCAAAGCAGCCGTTGCATCTGCACACCCAACATCAGAAAACACCACAATCAGAATCACCCACGCCACACCATCCCCACACACCTACCGCGCAGCAGTCCGGACACGCGAAGCAATCGTCGCCAGATCCACCAGCTCAGCTCGACCGCCACTCTGACTCACCAATTCACAGATCAGATCAATCGCCCGAAATTCCGGATCCACCACGTACAGACACGATGGATGGGCCAGAAAATCAAATACCGCACCGTTTTCAATCGTCCACTCCACACACTGTCGCACCGATCGCAGAAACCACTCCAGCTTCCAGCGACCGCCGCGAAATGCCCCGATGTCACTGATTGGACTCATCGGAATCTCAACCAGACCATCAGCATATTGAAATGGCTGCGCCAGCTTCTGAGCCTCCACAATGCCTCGCAGTACCTCCGCACTCGGTTCCTGCAACGGCTGCGAATTCGGATGCGGCGGATACAGACTGCTGACCCACCAGAATCCCAGCTCAGACAGCATCGCTCGAATTTCCGGATGCTCACGCAAACCAGCGTTGAACCCACCCGGCGTCCGAAAGCCGATCGCTTCAATGCCCAGCCGCGATTTCAAAGCCTCACCCGCAATCCGAATGTTCTCGCGAATTGCGTCCTGCACTGATAAACCTCGCAGCAGCCACGGTGCCCGCTGAAAGCGAAACTGCAGGTCCTCAACCCGACTCGCCAGCACGTTCACATGATCATACGTGTGATTGCCGACCGGATGACCAGCCTCCGCAATTTCACGCAGCCAGCCAACATCCGCCTGCTCCAGCACACGCCCGACAGCAAAGAAATGCAGAACCCCGCCCGCCGCACGCACACGACGCGCCGCTTCCACCGAATAACGCTTCGTCTCGTCGTTCAGATTGCCCTTCTCGTAATCCCAGTGAGTCGTCTCCCACTGCGGGAAATTGCGACTCATCTCCAGATCCAGAGTGATGGCTATCTGTGCCCGTTCAGCCGGCGCTGCAGACGCAGACCGCATAGGATTCAGACCCGCTGCTCGACAGGCCTGCTGCACTCCCAAACCAGCCCCCACAGCTGCGCCAGCCAGACCCGCCGCAGCACCAAGGACACAACGCCGTGACAGTCGCTGATTCATTGACCCTGCTCCTGCACATCCCGCAGCTGCACCCACGATACCTGCGTCACCAGCTGATTCAGTGCCGCAAAGGAGATCGCAGCGTTCACGGCAAAACGCGGAGTCGTATTCGCTGGAAACGTTGCCAGTGAAGCATCTGCTACCAGAAACACATTGAAATCACGCGACAGATTCTCGTAACCCGCCGTCGTTCGGCAATAACACATGTCCGTTGCATACCCCGTCAACAACACATGCCGCACACCATGCTGCTTCAGAAAATCACGCAGCGGCGGATAACCTTCACTGTCGAAAATCACCACGTCATCCGGTTGCACACTCACCGAATCACTCACCGGAATCGGCAACGCCCAGAACCCCTCACCATTGAAGCGAGCACCGGCATCCAGACCCGGAAACTGCCGGAAATAATCCGCAACCGGCTGACGTGCACCCAGTCGCAGCTGCTCTGGCAATCCCTGACCCGTATAAGAATACTGCGCCAGCACACGCCGCAGATCTCGCTCTCCCGCCACTCGCTCATCAGCCGTCGGACGCTTCCCGAATGAACGATACACTCGAGTCCGAATCGGGTCCGCCGCACCCGGCAGACTGTACATCACAAACGCGGCTCGGCCCCGCAGACGCTGCAGAAATGGATCAATCACCTGCTTCGTGTGTCGCGCTGCCAGTGCATTCTTTTCCGGAGTACAAAAGTCGGCCACTCCGTTCGGCTGCGGCGACTTCCAGCCCCAGCTGTCATCAATCGCCCACGGATGCACCATGATCACCGCCGTCTCGGACAATCGCAGTTGATTGGGCATCTCAATGATGCCCCTCGCGTTATACGAAAAACGCCACGCACGCACCGACAGATCAGCACCCTCATCCTGCACAATTGCCGGGGCTTCATAATGAGCCTGCTCAATAATCGGCTCAAAGAACTCCGGATAATCCGCCAGCAGTGGCTGCGGTCGCTCAATCCGCACCAGACGATTCTGATACACCCGCTCGACCGCTGCGCCCGACTCCACCGCCGCCGAACCAGCCTCCTGTGCCGAAATCAGACGAGGCAGCAGCAGCAGTACCAGCACACCACGCAGACAACTGACCATCAACCGCTGCAGCATGTTGAAATCCCCCCCTCCCAACACAGTCCAGACACACATACCCCGACACGATCAATGCCACGACCACAATCATCCACCCGACTGCAGATATGCAAACAGGTCACGCAGCTGCTGCGGATTCAGCTGACGATACAGATCTTCCGGCATCAACGATACCGGTGACTCCTGCAGATCCTCAATCTCCGCAGTCGATATCTCCTGTCGCTCACCTTTGGCATCCGCCAGCACCAGCTGCGATTCCGAACGCTGGATCGGTAATCCCGTCAGCACACGCCCACTCTGAGTCTGCACCACCACACTCACATACTCACGCCGAATCACACTGCTGGGATCCACCAGACTGATCAGCAGAAAATCACGATCCTGTCGATTCGCCGTTGTCAGATCCGGCCCCACTCGATTTCCCTCACCAAACAACTGATGACAGGCCGCACAGTGCCTGCGAAACAGGTCCTTCCCGCTGCCCGCATGACCCGCACCTGCTCGCAGATCATTATTCAGACGCCGCACCTCAGCCAGTCGCTCCTCCCGATTGCTGCCCTGCAGTCGCCCCCAGTGCTTCGCAACCAGCACGTCCAGCCCCGCATCACCGAACAATGCCACACGACGGATCTGTTCCAGCGAAGTCGCTGCCGCAGGTATCTGCCCCGCATCCACCGCCAGCAGCCACTGCCGCGCCCACTCCACGCGTGACAACAGCACGTCACGAAGTTGACTATTCAGAGCACTCGCCGGAACCCGCTGATGCAGTGCCGTCAAAGCCTTCGCCACCGATTCATCACCACCCGAATTCGCCAGCACCCGCAACGCCGCAGATCGCACAGCCTCCGACTGGTCACTGACAACCACAGCCAGCGCAGCTTCTGACAGATCCGCAGACCCCGACTGCGACAGCACATCCAGCAGCGGAATACGCACCTCGTCTGCCAGACCCCCATCAAACGCCGACTGCACCGCCCATGCCCGCGGTTCTGACTGCCCCGCCAGAAGACCGGCCCGCAACAACGACAGATTTGACATCTCTGCTCGCCAGTCAGCCAACAACAGCGCCGCCGTCTCATGCGATCCAATCTGCTCAGATGTCAGACCAGACCCAGCTTCCAGCCCACGACTGCGACGCTCCTGCCAACCCGACACCACAGAATCCCATAAACCACGTCGTTCAGCCGCGCCTGGAGCAGCCTTCAGCAGCTGCGCGACAGCATCCAGACCCTCCACAGTCCCCTCGGCCGCATATCTTCGAATCAGTCGCGGCAGAAGCACATCACGCCCCAAACGGCTCTGCCACAATGTCGGTCGCACAAAACGACGCAGTACCTCCGCGCGCCCAGACACACTGTGTCGCTCCACTGCCCACCACCACAACAGTGGCAGACACGGATCGTCACCATGATCATCCCGATTGATATTCGCATTGATCACCGGCATCGCCACCGCTGCCGGCAGACGCGCAGCGGTCGCTGCCAGCTGCTGCAGCACCCCCACATCAGACTCCTGCTCCGCAAACTCATCCAATCGATGCGCCAGTAACTCTGACACCACTCCGCTGTCACCCGTCAGACGCACTGCCCAGCCCCGCACTGCCGCATGCGGACTGCTCAACAACTGCAGCACAACCGATTCATCCACACCACCCAGCACATGCAGCGACCACAGTCCCTCCAAAGCCTCTGACAGAACTGCTGAACCTGTCACAACAGCTTTCAAACGCTGGCGCAGTGACTGCAGCTCAGCTGCATCCGGATTCACTGCCATCCGTCGCGCTAACTCGCAACGCGCCTTCCGTACATACCACTGCCGCTCATCACTGTGCAGCTGCCATAACTGCTCCGCTGATAACCTGACAAAATCCGGAACCACAGGTCGCTCATTCGCTCCGGAGATCAACCGATAAATTCGCCCATTGCTGCGATCCCAGTCCGCATCCGGATCCGGATGCGCCGTCCGCGCGTCGTGCCAGTCCGCCACATAGACCGCACCATCCGGGCCAGTCGTGACGTCGGTCGGAGCAAACCAGGTGTCCGCAGACTGCAGTAACTCACCACCATGTGCCGTCGATACCGTCGAGCCGCGACTGTGAATCGTATGCCAGTACACCCCGTGCCCCAGCAGATCACCCGCCACATAACGGCCCCGCAGCGACTGCGGCAGACCACGCTCCTGATACACAATCCCACCCACCGTTACATGCCCGCCCCGAAAGTTCTCATGCAAAGCATGCTCGAAATATCCATACGCGTGAGCATTGTGCAGCGCCCCGTGCTTCCCGAAGGACTTCACGTAATAAGCCCCCTGCAGACCGTGCACCAGCACATAACCACCGTAATTCGTGCTGTAAAACAATCGCCCGGTCGCATCAAAATCCAGCCCCCACGAATTGCCACCCCCCTCGCAGAACAACTCAAACACGTCCGTCCGCGGATGATAACGCCACACTCCCTGCTGAAACTCCTGACCCCGAATACTGGCCGTCACAGTGCTGCCCTGACACCCATACAGCCAGCCATCCGGACCCCACGTCAGCGAATTGGCCACGCTGTGCGCGTCCTCCATGCCAAAACCCGTCAACAGCACCTGCGGGTCACCGTCCGGAACGTCATCCCGATCCCGGTCCGCGTAAAACAGCAGGTAAGGCACCTGCAGCACATACACCCCGCCGTTACCAAATGCCAGCCCCGTTGCCAGATTCAACCCGCTGACGAAATCACGACCGACATCCATCCGCCCGTCACCGTCCGTGTCCTCCAATATCGTGATCCGATCGGCACCACGCGGACCACGAGGCGGAGGTTCCGGAACACGGTCATACTTCGTTCGCGAATACCGATCAACCTGCACCCGCTGCAGACCCTCAGGATTCGGATACTGCAGATACTGAATCACCCACAGGCGACCACGATCGTCAAACTCCATCGCCACCGGCTGCCGCACCAGCGGCTCAGCAGCCACCAGCTCCGCTCGAATTCCATCCGCAACACGCAGCTGCTGCAATGATTGCTCAGGCGACAACCCCTGCGCTGTCGCCACGGCACACTGCAGACACAAGCACAGCACTGCCGTCAGCAGACCGCGCCCCGCATTCCTTATCGCAACACATATCCACGCACACCCGCAGGGATCCTCAGACACACCAAACCCTCCCAGCAGCCCCGCAGCAAACGTCCCCGCTCAACCGCTCAACCACCCCACAACCGCACCCCAGGCACTCCCGCCCAGCCCCCACACCCACACAAAAAAGTAGCCTGGGCTTTAGCCCGGACTCCCCACCCCCAAAGTACC
>CAXBSH010000203.1:0-10053 GCA_963977705.1 uncultured Planctomycetaceae bacterium | reverse complement strand
CCGCGGCCAACGAACTGCAGAATCACGCTGCCAAACTGTCACTGGACAGTCTAAATCCACCACGAAAATGCGACAACCCCGGAAAACCGGGCTCGTCAAGCAGAATCGGTCCCGATTTCAGCCCCCCCGCCACCTTCCCGCGGACTTTGTCGGCATGTTGCCAAAAACCGACACTTTTTTCTCAGTTTCAGCAGACAAGCCGGCCTTCACCTATTCATTCGGATTCCGTACAACCACACCAGCATTGAGGGAAAACGCCTCCGATTCTCGTTATTCTTACGTCCCGATCCCTGACTTTTTTCATCCCGCCTCTTCCCACGTTAAGGCTGATCACCCATGACCATGTCAAAGATTTCCGGCGGTTCCTGCAACCGTCGCACCGCCCTCCGCAGCATCGCCTTCGGTGCTGCAGCCATCGCTGTCCCCTCGACTGTCCGTGCAGCAGGATACCGTTCCGCCAATGATCGCCCGGTGTTTGCCACCATCGGACTGCGAAACCAGGGTATCACCATCACCAGCAAATCCCTGCAGTTTGCCGACTTCGCCGCCCTCGCCGATGTGGATTCCAATGTCCTCGAAGCCAACCTGCAGGGCGTTGAAAAAGCTCAGAAGAAACGCCCGGATGGTTACAGCGATTACCGGAAGATCCTCGACCGCAAAGACATTGACGCGGTCATGATTGCCACCCCTGACCACTGGCACACAAAAATCTCCGTCGAAGCCATGCTGGCCGGTAAGGACGTCTATTGCGAAAAACCACTCACCCTGACAGTGGCCGAAGGCAAACTGATTGAAAAGATTGTCAAGCAGACCGGTCGCGTCTTTCAGGTCGGCACGATGCAGCGAACTGAAAGCGATCAGCGATTCCTGCAGGCAGTGGCCCTCGTGAAGCATGGTCGCATCGGAACCGTTAAGCGGATCACCTGCGGCATCAACGGAATGGAACCCTCGCCAGTGATCCCGGAAGCTCCGGTGCCCTCCGGTCTTGACTGGGACTTCTGGCTTGGCCCGGCTGCCCAGGTGCCATACCGAGCATTGCCCGAACTGCGACAGGGCTACGGCGGCGGAGTGCCCTTGTTCAGCAATTGCCACTACTCGTTCCGCAACTGGCACGAATACTCAGGTGGCAAACTCACCGACTGGGGTGCTCATCACGTCGACATCGCCTGCTGGGCCATCGGTGCCACTGAAACCGGCCCGTCAAAGATTGTCCCCGTGAAATACAAACTGCCGGTCGAATATCGGGATGGAAATCCCCTGGCTGCTGATCAGTACAATGCAGCCACTGAATTCCTGATTCGCGCCGAAATGCCGAACAACGTCGAAATGCTGATCACCAGCGAAGGCGACAACGGAATTCTGTTCGAAGGAACCAGCGGTCGATTCTTCGTCAACCGTGGCAAGATCACTGGTGCGCCGGTGGAAGAACTGAAGACGAAGCCACTGCCTGAAAACGCCATTGAAGAAATCTATGGCGGGAAGGTCAGTGCCAACCATACCGCCAACTTCATTGAAGCGATGCAGTCCCGCAAGCAGCCGATTTCTGACGTCTGGTCGCACAACCGGATGCTGGAAATCTGCCATCTGTCGAATATCGCTATGCGACTGGGGCGTGAACTGAAGTGGGATCCGCAGACACGCGAAATCATCGGCGATGCTCAGGCCAGCACCTTCCTGTCACGGGAAAGTCGCAAAGGTTTTGAAATTCAGATGTAAGCCGTGGCTGTCTGCCGGCGACCACTGCGGTCGCCGGCTTCTTTGAATCACTGCGATGGTGCCTTCCCTGTGCCCCGGTCTGCTCTGATCCTTGCTGTGCTGCTGCTGGCAGCCGCTGGTGCGGCCGGGCTGTGGGTCCTGTCCGTCCGCCGCGCTGATCCTCAGTCCTGGCCTCGCAGACCATTGCAGGACGTACCCACCGCTCACGCTGTCCAGCCGGCAGACTGGGCTGAACTGACGCTGGCGGGTGGTCCCGGAGGAAATGACTGGGTACTGCTGCCCGATCAACCGCAACAGCCGCCCTTCAGGTCCAGTATTCAGGCGGCCCAGCGCGGTTTTCTCGCACCCCAGGACTGCGTGGAATGCCACGCCGAATACTGTGAAACGTTTCAGCACACATCACACGCCCGGACCTCCATGCTGCCCTCCAAAGACTCCATCCTCGGCAGCCTGCAGCCCGGCCATAATGTGCTCACCACCGCGCGACCCGAACTGCAGTTCCAGATGCAGCAGCAGGACAACGCAATCGTCCAGCAGGTCATATTGCAGCATCCGGAAACTCGTACGGTGTTCACGAGCACCTTCCCAATGGATCTGGTCTTCGGTTCCGGAAATCACGGTCAAAGTTATTTGTGGTGGAACGCCGATCGCCTGTATCAGGCTCACGTCAGCTACCTGTCCGAAAGCGATGCGTGGGTGAACAGCCCTGGTCCATATTTTGATGGAACCGCCGACTTCGCTCGCCCCGTGCCCGTGCGCTGCATGGAATGTCACGTGACGTGGATTGCCGCCGATCCCAAAGAGATGAACCGCTTCGATCGCAGTACGCTGATCCCCGGAGTCACCTGTGTGCGATGTCACGGTCCGGCTCATGAACATGTCGCCTACCATCGCCAGCATCCTGATGAAACCGAAGGTCGGCGGATCGTGAATCCCGCTGCTCTGTCGATTCAGCGCCAGAATGAAATCTGTGCTCAGTGCCACTCAGCCGGAGAAGACCATGCATCTCTGTTTGGCTATCGCCCCGGAGAACCCCTGGAACAGTGGTTGCAGCTGGATCTGTCTGCCAGTGCCGAAAGCAATGCTGACCCGCATGCGGCCAATCAACTGGCCCGCCTGATGCAGAGTCGTTGTTTTCAGCAAAGCAGTGGCTTCGCCTGCACGCTGTGTCATGATCCGCATCAGAATCAGCCCGACACCTCATCCATCACAACTCAGCAATGCCGCCAGTGCCATCAGCAGGATCCGTGTCCCGAGGTGCAGTCGGAGAAAACGGGAAGCCTCGCCCGCCAGCGTTGCGTGGCCTGCCACATGCCGGCTCGTCGAGATGCACAGGTCGCGATGCAGACACGACAGGGCAATATTGAAGCGCTGCTGCGTGATCATCAGATCGGAATCTGGCCCGAGACCACAGAAATCGAACGCAGCCGTCTTGAAGCCACACTGAAACAGGCACTGCAGGCAGTGGAAGGAGCCACACCTTGAAATACGTCCTTGTCCCGCTTTGTCTGCTGAACATGCTGCTTGCACTGGCCGGCTGTTCCGGTGATTCAGCTCCGGCGCCCACCACCAGCCCTGCCAGCGGCTCACAAAGCACAGCCGCTGGTCAGGCCCCGAACGCAGCTACGGCGACTCCGGCACCACCAGAGCCCCCTGCCAAAACTGCAGCGGCCAGCAGTCAAACACCAATCCAGGGCACAGGACGACCGCAGCATTTTCGCTTTTCATCAAAGCTGGAAGGTTCCGGTATCGATTTTGTGCAGCTGAGTGGCAATGCACCTGAAAAGCCGTTCCCTGCTGCCAATGGGACGGGCTGCGGCATTCTGGATGTGGACCAGGACGGCCGTCCGGATGTCTATTTCGCCTGTGGCGCTAAATTCCCGCTGCGCCCGACAGCCCGCGGCCCACTGGATCGCCTGTATCGCAACCTCGGCTCCTGGAAGTTTCAGGACGTTTCTGCCGCCGCTGGAATCGGAAAACCCGGATACTCGTGCGGAATCGCTGTCGGAGATCTGAACAGCGATGGTTTTGATGATGTCTATGTCACCCGTTTCGGACCGAATCAGTGCTGGATCAGTCAGGGTGATGGTACTTACATTGAACAGGCGTCTGAACTGGGCATCGATAGTCCGGAATGGGGCACAAGCGCCGCCATCGCCGACCTGAATGATGATGGGCTGGCGGATATCTACGTGTGCAACTACGGCCAATGGACCTGGGATACCAATCAGTTCTGTGGTGATCCGGTTCGCGGCATTCGGATGTTCTGCAGCCCGACACATGTACCACCTCAGCCCGATATTCTGTATCAGAATTCCGGCAGTGGTTTCACAGACGCCTCTGAAGTTGTCGGCATTCGCGGTAACTCGGGCCGGGGACAGGGAGTGCTGGTAGCGGACGTGGACGGCGACACCCAGGCGGACATTTACGTCGCCAACGACATTCATCCCAATTTTCTGTTTGTTGGCGAAAACGGACGCTTCGTGGAAATCGGCGAAGTTTCAGGCACCGCCTTCGATCATCTCGGGCGAGCTCAGGCAGGTATGGGGCTGGCCACGGCCGACATCGATCGCAACGGGACACTGGATCTGTTCGTCACCAACTACCAGGCAGAGCACAATGCGCTGTATTCCAACCTTGGCAAGCGAGCGTTTCTGGAGGTGGGCCTGAGTGTCGTTCCTGAAGGCTCACTGCCCTGGGTTGGGTGGGGCACGTCGCTCACAGATTTTGACCTCGATGGCTGGCCGGACCTGATTGTCACAAACGGACATACCGACGACACACTGGCCGAGCTTGGTCGTGAAGGCGAATATGCTCAGCCGGCTGCCCTCTGGAAAAATGATGGGGGTCGATTCGTGTTATCCGGGCCTGCCGGAGACTACTTTCAGTCACCACATGTGGGACGCGGTCTTGCGACAGCAGATTTCGATCTCGATGGTGACATGGATGTCGTCATCTGCCATCAGGACGCCGCCCCGGCCCTGCTGTCCAACGAAACACCAGACCCACAGCAGTTGGCGCGGCACGTGACTCTCAGGCTGATCGGTCGTCGCAGTCATCGCGGCGCCATCCCCGCCACACTGCAGCTGCAGGTGCAGCCAGTGCAAACCGCAATACTGCACGCCGGAGGCAGTTATCTGTCATCTTCGCAGCCGATCGCCGTGCTGACCGCCAGTGAAGCAGATGCAGAAAAACTGCCGCCTGTGCAGATTCGTTGGCCGGACGGCAGTGAAACCACAGTCGACGGATTGTCTACCGGCCGCGCTTACACTATCCTGCAGTCTTCCGACGGAACTCAGGAACCCCTGCTGTACCTGATTCCCTGATCCTCTTCCCCCCCAGCTCTGTTTCCCAGGATATGCACTGTGTCTGACAATGCCGGTTCCAAATCATCAGCGCCAGCTGCTGCTGAATCCTTCAGTATCGTGCGCGTATTGATTCTGTTGCTGGTCGCAGCAACGGTCGCTGGCGGAGTCTATTTTGCGGTCTTTCAGGAACGTGGTCCGCGACCACGCCAGAAGTTCACCGGTCAAGTGCTGTTGAATGGCAAACCCGTTACCGTTGGTGCTGTGATGACTCAAAGCGTCGATGACGAGTACGACGTCGGGATTGGCGAACTTGATAAAGAGGGTCGATTCGAACTGAATACGAATGGCGTGGAAGGTGCTACCGAGGGAACGCATCGCGTGGCGGTCAGCAGCATGGCACCCGGAATTCCGCCGCGGCCGCTGGTCCCCAACAAATACCTCGCACAGGGCACCACACCACTGACAATTACCGTCAGCAGCGATCCGTCAAAGAACCATGTTGTGCTTGAACTGGAAGGCGAAGTGGAAGCTCCGCCCGCACTGCAGGGACCTCCGGGCGGTGGCGCTCCTGCCGGTGCCCCGGGCGCGGCCCCCGCAGAAAATCCGGCACCCACTCCAACGGAACCCCAGGCGGCCCCGGCCGATCCAGACGCTGCAGCAGCCCCTGCTCAGCCACAGTAGCTGCACTGGTCAGCACCCGGCACCCGGCACCCACTCTCAAACCACCTCGACTATCACGTCAGCCGGGGCAGGTACTCGATTCATTCGCTCCAGTAAAGTTTTTCAGCATGTCCATCAAGGTCCGTTGTATTTGTGCGTGGGAAGGCAATGTCAAGGATGAACTGGCTGGTAAAAAGGTCCGCTGCCCGGACTGCAAGGGGTCCATCGAAGTTCCTCAGCCAGCCACAGTCAAACCATCACAGTTGCAATCAATCCGAGTGCAGACTGCGGGCTTCTCACTGGCTGATTCTTCACCCGGACTTAAGCCACTGACCAGCGAACCCGCTCGTCCGACTGCTGCACCGAAGCCCCCATCAGCCACGACGCCACCAGTTCCTCCAACACCTCCACCGATACCACGCAATCCACCGCCCCAGTCTGCTGCTCCGAAAAGCCCACCACCCGTAACAAAACCCATTCAGCCCGCCGCTGCTGCAACTGGCAACGTCGCCGCTGCGGAAGCTGTAAAACAATGCCCGTTCTGCGCCGAAACCATTAAGGCAGCAGCGAAGAAATGTCGGTTCTGTGGCGAAAGCCTCGACGGCAGCAGAAAAAAAACAGCTCGCAAGGTGCAGGAGAATCCTTTTGACCTTGATGTTGACACCAGCGTAGATGATTCCGCAAATCAGTTTGAAGAGCTCGAAAGTGATGCCGCAGATTCCTACAACCCATGGGCTGCCTCACAGCCACAGACGCATGCCCGCACACGCAGCACAACGCTGACAGGCGCCAGCCCTCTGCATCGACTGGGAGCCCGATTCCTTGATGGGGTGATCACTCTGTTTGCCACGATTCCGGGTTACGGAATCATGTTCTTCGGGATTGCACAAAGCTCACCAGGCAACCCCAGCCCGATGATCCTCGTCGGCACTGCTGTGCTGGTCATCACAGGCCTGCTGTTTTTCGTCATCTCCATCGTACTGATGATGCGCAGCAAGGGCATTGGCAAATCCATTGCAGGACTGACGGTGTGCGATGCGGTGACCGGGCGACCAGCGGGATTCCTGAAAACTTTCGGCCGTGAATTGATTCCCGGACTTATCAGCATCATCCCGCTCCTCGGACTGATTTTCGTACTGGTCGATGTTCTATGTATACTTCGAACCACGCACCGGCGTCTTGTTGACGAGATGCTGGGGACCGTCGTCATTGCCGACTGAAACGCAGCCCACCGGGCCATTCAGTTTTCAGTTTTCAAAGCATGCGAAGACGCGCTCGGGAGGGCGAGGCTCCTGCCGAGCCGAAGAGCGGTCGAGCAGCATTACCGATGGCACCCAGGAACCCCAAAGCCGAACCGTTAGCTGTAACCAACGCGTGTTACCCTGACGGGCACTGGCGATGCTATTGAGAGTGAACAGTGTGAGTCGACAAGGTTGTGCGCGACGGCTGAGTAGTGTTTATGATTGTCTATCGTGCGACCCAGCCGCCGAGGATATGCTGTGGGCGAAGGAATGACCACGCGAGTTTCAGCTATAGTGGCCTTTCAACTGCTGCTGCAGTTGTGCGAGCATCTGAGTCAGTTCGTCGATGTCATAGGCGGCAAATTGTTCATCAGTGCAGTTTGGCAGTTTCAGAAGTTGCTGCAGCTGCAGAATTTGCCCTTGCAGCAGGCCTCGGCGAATCCCGCGAGCTTCGCCAATCTCAATCCCACGTGCTTCGCCACGAGCCTCGCCGATCTCAATCCCCTGTTGCTGGGCATAGACGATGCGAGCTTCCTCGTCACGCTGGGCTTTCACGCGAGCGTTGTATTCGTAGAGTTGTTCTGGGGTCTGGGCGATCATTTCAAGAACCCTGGCAGCTTCGGAGAATTCCTGATCGGGTAGTAACTGGCTGATCTGTTCGGCGGTAAGTTCCTGCGCATGGCGGAGAAACCAGCACCAGCGTTCGATCGGAGTCGCAGTGTACAGGGTTTCTGCAGTGACCTGAAGATGATTCAGCTGCAAAAAGTGAATTTGCAGATCGTTCGTCAAGGTGATGGGCAGCGTTTGTTCGCGCAGTCTGAAGTCAAGATGCAGCTTTGCGGGCTGCCGGATGAGCGCCCCGGACAGGACGCAGATGCTGATGGACGGTCGCAGGTCCGTGTAGTTTTGTCCCTGCTGCAGCCTTCGGACGTAGGTTTCTGCGGTGTAGAAAACCATTCTTTCGGCCATTCCAGCCGGCAGTGCGATCTGGACCTCAATATTGAATTTGCGTCCGAGAGCATCTTCGGCGAGTACGTCGAGGATAAAGAATTTGCCGTCTTCCGACAGTTTGCTGTGCACGGTGTTTGGAAAGGTGACGTCGGTAACGGGAATCTGTCTGCCCAGCACAGCGTTGATGAATCCAATGGTCAGCGATTTTTGTTTTTCGCTTCCAAAGAGCAATTTGAAGGCGTAATCGATCAGAGGATTGATTCCGATGCCCATGGGGAGTTTCCCGTTGAGATTTGTGCGGTGGATGTGCTGATTCAGGAAGGAAAACCAATGACACACCCATGGGGATACTGTAATGCCGCACTAAATCAAGCGATTTTGATGCCCAAAAACGAGGAATTATGGAGAACCGTGGGGTACATTCCGTTTGGATGCGGGTGTTGCCGTTTTTGGACAGGCATCAGGTAAACGGCGCTGGGCGGTCTCGGGATTGTGACAGGTCCCTCGGCGGGCCGTGGTTAGTTGTCAGTTGTCAGTTGTCAGTGGTCAGTGAAGTTCCCCTTGGGAGGGCGAGGCCACCGCCGAGTCGAAGGGACGTCTATTACTGTCCCCGAGCTGGTGCTGGGTGGTCCCAGGTGGGCAGGCGCGCCGTTGGCGGAAGCCAACGGGTGTTACCGTTGTATTCAAGTCCCACGGAATTCCTGCACGCTGTTGCCGGCTTCGTCCTTTCGCCGGTCATGACCACGCTGCGCAGGGAAAGGATTCTGGTGCCGGAATCCATTGATTCGCGGTCATCGTGATTCTGCGAGGGTGACAGTCAAAGCACCGGAGGGTCGGTATGAGAACCCCACCGCGCGACGGAGCATTTGAAGGTCGCGGGTCAGGGGTTCGGTGACTTCAGAGTGACAGGATTCAGCGGACGAGTGTCCGAGGATGAATCATGCCGACCCTCCGGGAATGATACGCAGGTTGGTTCGGTCAGGGTGAAAGTCGGATGTCGCGGTCGGTCTGCGACTGGCCTTGAAGGTTGACAGTCTGAGTCCGCGACTGGCCCGTCAACAGTTCCATCGTGGCGTCGTGACGATAGTTGGGATTGGCGTTGTACAACGCACGATTGAACGGGATCGAACGATAAATCTGCTGGTAACTGGCCGCACTCTCTTTGGCCCCGAGCGTGGTTTGAGCGGCCGTTGCCGTCTTGACCGAAGTTTTCGCGGCGGAAGGCGATGGAAAACCACCGACAGGAACCTTGGCCGCCGGAATGATCTGCAGGTCGGTTTCCGGAACTTTGGCGGACGGTTTTGTGGTTTTGGCGGACGGTTTGGCAGGTGCTTTCACCGCCGGTTTGCTGCCGGACGGTCGCGGTTTTTCGTCTGCAGATGCAGTACACAAGCTGCCGCAGACGACGGCTGCAGACAACAGCAGTGAAGCACGGAAACCTGCAAATGAAAACCACCGGCTGAGGCGATTTGGCACCATGTGAACCATCCTGCTGGAGGGACTTTCGCCACAAACGTTGCGACTGTGCTGCGTTTGTGGCTTTTGGTCAACAGAATGTTAATTTGGGTAGTCTGGGCAGTCTGAGTCAAGGGGAATCCGTGTTTTTTTTCCGGAAGCCTTTGTTTCATACCGACGAAGAAATAAAGCAGGCAGCAGCGTGAAGGAGTTTTATGGGGGCCTTCGGTTGTTGCTGAACCGAATGCCTGTCCGGCAGCGGCATCTCGTCAGTTCGGCGGGAGCCTCATTGTCCAGGGGGGGGGGGGGACCACTGAGCACGAGTTCGGTGATAGTACGTTGGAACGACACCCGTCCGCTTTCGCTAAGGGCTCGCCTGTGGGGGGGGCTTGAACGCGGTGGACGACACGGGCTGAAGCCCATGCTACGACTACCGAGCACCAGCGTGGGGGGTGATGCCGTGGTTCGTCTTTGCTGAAGGTGGTCGGCTCACGGAATGGTTGAGCGATGGGCAAACGGGCGCCGCGTCGCGGCTTTGTGTGGGCTAAAAAGGTGGCCGGGCAGGAATGACGCCGAGGACAAAAGTCGTAGTCTGGGCTTCAGCCCGGGCACGAACTTCTCGTCACCCTTCAAATCTCCAGTGTCTTTTAATGGACGGGGCCGAGCAGGAATGCTCGGGCTACATTTTGGCTGACCACTGACTACTGAGAACTGACCACTTC
>CAXBSH010000202.1:0-10143 GCA_963977705.1 uncultured Planctomycetaceae bacterium | reverse complement strand
CGGCATCGTCATCGAGCTGGTGCTCGGTGGTCGTAGCATGGGCTTCAGCCCGTGTCGTCCACCGCGTTCAAGCCCCCCCACAACCGAGCCGTTAGCGTAAGCTGATGGGTGCTGTCGTGCTGCCGTCACCGAGCTGGTGCTTAGTGGTCCCAGGGGAGTCCCCTTTGGGGGCGCGACCATCCCCAGTTCCGTGGGGCGCCGCTTCCGCCGAGCCGAAGGTGGAAACGGTTCCCTGTCGTTGCTATCGAGAGCGCAGCCGGGCAAGCCCTCAAAGAAGACGCTGTGGCCGGGATTCTCGCGAAAGTCGCGACTGGAGATCGCCGCGTTCGACTTCCCGATGAAAGTCGATGCTCGCGGGCATTTCCTGAGACCACTGGCGGAGGCCCTGTGGCAAGGCAGCGAGTGCATGTCGAGACAAGGATTGTAACGAAGACCGAACAGGAATGTCGGGCTACTTTGCCTTCGTATCAAACGGCTTCAAGCCATCCGCCTCTGACTTGACCTTCGTCGTCAGCAGCAGTTTCTTACCAGCTTCATCCACCACCAGCACCAGTGGATCACGCTCTTTGGCATAGTTCTGCAGAATCCGATCAATCGCTTCAAGAGCTGTTACGCTGCCCAGATCCATTGTCTGTGGCATATTCTGAGTGAAGCCAGCCCCCTTCAGCGCGTCACCGTCAATCGTCACGTCGGTCTTGATCGATTCACCGATATAACCAAAGGCTTCCTGCAGCGGAGTCCTGCGGAAGTCGACAAGAACTTTGAGCTTCAGCCGATCGGCAACCTTTTCGGGGATCTTTCCATCTTCAGCCGCCTTTGTCTGGCGCGCTTCGTCTTTGAAGACCGTAACCAGAGACTGATTCCACGTCAGCAGCGTGCCTGCCGCCAGATTGCCGGCCGCCTGGCGTGGCAGGATTGTCACAAGGCGAGCAAAGCCGGCGCCGGCATGCACTGTGGTACCGACATTCAGAGCGTGCAGCATCGCCGGGAATCGCCCGATGATTTCACGGCTGCCCAGAGTTGACGGCTGCATCTGCCGAACCATACCGAGAATCTCACCGGGCAGACCATCCAGCTGAACCTGCATCTGCCGCTGCAGGCGTACGGGTGTACTGTCACGACTGTTGCTGAGCAGTGTCTCCATGTAGAAGTCAGGCTCCAGATGCAGACTCCACAGCACACACTCCACCTGATCACCGAACCAGAACAGCACTTTGTCGGCCGCCTGCTGCAACTGCGGGAAGAATGCATCTTCACGATGCGAATCCAGCAGTGTCAGATCAAACAACACCGTCAGGTGCCGCTGACGATCTGATTTCAGCAACAGAGGTTCCATGTCCGGTAATGGCAGAGCCTGTCCTTCCTTGAAGTCGGCCAGTTCTTCAGACATGGTCAGTGGTGCTGCCACGAAGGTCTGCTGATCGACCAGCAGAAAGGCAAAGTCTGAGGCCTCATAGACCTCCGCTTTTGAATTGGCATCCGGTCGCAGACGGCCGGCGAATCGCTTCAGCAGATCCGAAGCGGTCTGTCGTTCCTTGAGACGTACCACCATGGCAACATCGGGCAGTGCCATGCGGGCCCCAAAATTCAGCGCTATGGTCAGCTCATCAATCTCAGCAGGCTCAAATCTTGAAATCTGGCTGATCTGCTCTGTTAACCAGATCCCAAGGTTTCCCAGCAGTGCCTGGAATTCACCCATCGTCTCGTTTTTCTGCCACAGCAGCGATGGACGCAGATGAACGATGACATGGGGCGTAAACGGAATATGGTCGAGTGGAACCGGGGAACCTTTCGTGGGACTTAGTTCTTCGGCCGCCACGTTCGATGCCTCACGCTCCTTCTGCTCCTGTTCCCAGCCCTTATTCTGACGAACAACGGGTTTTTCGACAGGTGCTGCACCGCGACCGGCCATGACAGCGTACACAGTGATACCCGCAGCCAGCAGCCCGGCTGCGGCCAGTGAAATCCACTGAGCCATTCCGCCACTGCGCCGGCGACGACGGACGCTGGACAATGTCGATGGCCGATCGGCAGCCGTTGAATCCTGCGATCCCGTCACCGGCATCGCACCAAAATCCGGCAGACCTTCAAATCCCTGCAGGTCAGCCGCCACGGCAGTTACAGGGGCAGCAGTTGGTTCTGGGGCAGATGGAGTATCCGGGACCCAGCGCGCCGCACGCCCTGTCCGCGGAGCCAACGGCAGAACGGGCAGTTCGTCCGGGGCTGTCGCCACCGGTTGCGGTGGAGCCACCGGAGGCATCTGAGCGACCGGGGCTGCCGGAGCGACCGGGGCTGCCGGGGCTGCCGGCAACTGGATCACAAACTTATGACTGCATTTCGGACATCTTGCGGTCTTACCCACCAGACGAGTATCGGGCAATTTCAGCAATGCGCTGCAGGCGGGACACGGGACAGCAATGGCGGACATAATCGATGACTCCGGTTCTGAAAAACCCGCCTGCAGTCTATCGGGCTACAGACCGGAAAAAAACAAAAACCGGACGAAAAACGGTCGGATAGCCTGTGTTTTCGGCGGAAGTGCCTGTGCACTGTTCGATTGCCTCAACATCGCATTAGACTGTCGCGTTCTGGTCCCCTGATAATGGCTGTTCCCTCAGAAAACCTGACTTATGGCACTACCTGTTGTCGTTATTCCTGCCGACTTCCCTCCGCTCGTTTCCCGCTCACCACTGTTGCCCCAGCTGGATCGACTGGCTGACGTTCGCCTGTATCTCGATCGCCCACAATCGGCAGCGGCACAGATTGAGCGGATTGCAGAGGCTGATATCGTGCTGAATTCGCGCGGCAGTCTCAGCTTTCCACAAGCCATTCTGCAGGCTCTGCCACGTCTGAAAATGCTGGCCGTCTGTGGAATCGGCTATGACTCCATCCATCTGCCGACCGCCACACAGCAGGGCATCGTGGTATGTAATATTCCTGGCCGTACAGCTCCGATTGTCGCGGAACATGCGCTCGCCCTGCTGCTGGCCACAGCTCGTCGTATGGCGTGGATGACGGCCGAGCTTCGTAGTGGCCGCTGGCCTGGTGATCTCAGTCTGTCGCTGGCCGGGCGACAGCTGGGAGTCATTGGTACCGGGCACATCGGTTGTGAGATGCTGCGACTGGCTCACGCGATCGGCATGCAGACTGTCGCATGGTCGCTGCATCCCGATCAGGCCAAAGCTGAACGACTCAACTTCCGCTACGTCAGTCTCCCGGAACTACTGCAGACCTCTGACGCCGTCAGCCTGCATACACGTTTGTCTGACCAGACTCGCCACCTGCTGAATGCCGAACGACTGGCCCTGATGAAACCGACGGCCGTTCTGATTAACACGGCCCGCGGTGCCATCGTCGATTCTGTGGCACTGGCCGAGGCTCTGCAGAAGCGTCAGCTGTTCGCAGCCGGTCTTGATGTGTACGAACAGGAACCGCTGCCTGCCGATCACCCGCTGCTGGCCTGCGAACAGGTGGTACTCACACCGCATTCCGCTGACATGACTCAGGCTGGCGTTGATCTGCTGACTCAGGGCTGCATCGACAACATCGAAGCATTTCTGCAGGGACGGCCACAGAATGTCGTCAATCCGGATGTCCTGTCGTTTCCGCAGTCACCCTCTGATACGGTATAAATTCGGTTTGTCAGCATACGCTGTTCCTGTCAGCCTCGCAAAAAACGCCGGAACCCAGCTGATGCGTTATCTGATCCTTGCATTATTCTTTCTGATGGCCGGCATTGCCTATGTGCAGCGGGCGGCCATCAGTGTCCCGGCCAGTCAGGTCGCAAGCGATCTGCAGATCACACACTTCGAAGAATCCATGGGGTTTGTGCAGTCGGCGTGGTATCTGGGATATGCCTTGCTGCAGATTCCGGCTGGGCGGCTGGCAGACCGCTGGGGTTGCCGTCGCTCGATCGTTCTGTACTGCCTGCTGTGGTCACTGGCGACAGCCACTACGGGATTTGTCAGCGGACTGTGGTCACTATCAGGTTCGTGGTTCCTGATGGGTGCGTTGCAGGCTGGCGCTTTTCCCTGTGCCGCGCTGGCCATCGCGCAGATCTTTCCAGTTTCCGAAAGGGCGCGAGCCTCCGGAATCCTCGCAGCCGGTATGACAGTCGGAGCGGCAGCAGCTCCAGCGATCGTTGCCAGACTGCTGGGTGTGCTGCAGCCAGCGGCCACTTCCACCGGCTTTTTCGTATGGCAACTGTCACTGTTTCTGCTGGCTATCCCGGGAATCCTGTGGTGCTTTCTGTTTGTAGGGATTGTTCCTGAATCAAAACTTCCCGTCCGACCTTCTGCACAAAGCACCCTGCCCTTTCGACTGATGCTGCGTCGCATGCTTGCCAGTAAGTCGCTGGCACTGCTCTGTGCTCAACAGTTTCTGCGAGCTGCCGGGATGGTGTTCTTCGTCTCATGGTTCCCATCGTTCCTGCAGAAAACTCGCGGTGTTGATCTGAAAACTTCAGCAGACCTGAGTTCGTGGGTGGGCATCGGCGGTGTTATCGGTAGTCTGACCGGGGGCCTGGCTTCAGACCTGCTGCTGCAGCTGACGGGCAATCGCCGACTGGCACGCCAGGGACTGGCAGTCAGTGGCATGCTGCTCTGCAGTCTGCTGATGCTGGCTTCCATGAAAGTTGCAGATATCCGTATTGCGATCTTCCTGATTACTGCCGGCGTCTTCTGCGCGACATTTGGGGGCGTCAGCGGCTACACAGTGGCTATCGAATTCGGAGGTCAGCAGACAGCCACAGTATTCAGCATGATGAACATGGTCGGAAATTTCGGAGCGATGCTGTTTCCGCTGGTTTCCGGCTGGTTGACCGCCCGCTTCAATAACTGGAATCTGATGATTCTGCTGTTCGCCGGTATCATGGCCGTGGATGCCGTCTGCTGGGCACTGCTGAATCCTCGCACACAGCTGTTTCCTGATCCTCCTGCGGACTCCTGATTATGCCATCAATTCAACTGCCACAATTTCGCTGCCGCGCTGCTGCCGGGCGATGTGATATCACTCCACCCGTCGGGATCTATCATCGTATGTGGGGTGCGGCACTTCACGATCAGGCCACCGGAGTGCATCGACCACTGACCGCCAGCCTGCTGTGGCTGGAACCGGACAATGGACCACTCTCGGAATCCCGAGTGATCCTTTCGCTCGATCACTGCATTCTCGAAACCAGTCTGCAACAGGCACTGGCTGCTGATGTGGCCGACGCTGTCGGAATTGATCCCGCCTGTGTCCTCGTCACACTCACCCATACTCATGGCAGTGGCTGGATGGCGCTCAGTCGCAGTGAGTTTCCCGGGGGGCACCTGATCGCTCCCTATCTGCAGGAAGTCCGTGAAAAAGTGCGACAACTGGCTGTTGAGACGGCAGCCTGCAGACAACCGGCTGCTGCCGTGATCGGTACCGGACACTGCAGTCTCGCCCGACATCGCAACTTTGTGGACCCGGATCGCGGACACGCAGTCTGCGGACTGAACCCTGCCGGCTTCTCAGACTCGACTGTTCTCATAGCACGAATCACCGCTGACAGCGGGCAGCCTGTCGCCACACTGGTGAATTACGCCTGTCACCCAACCACCCTCGCGTGGGACAACACGCTGATCAGCCCGGATTATGTCGGAGCTCTGCGGGAAACTGTGGAACAGCACGCTCCGGGCATCTGCCTGTTTCTGCAGGGAGCATCCGGTGATCTGGGACCACGTGAAGGTTTTACGGGTGACACGGAAGTCGCCGACCGCAATGGACGCGAGCTGGCTTTTGCCGTGCTCTCCACACTGCAGTCACTGCCCTGCCCCGGCACCCATTACGCGTGGCAGGAGCCCGTGCTGTCGGGCACGTGGATCGGGCGCTGGGCACATCGCCCCGTACCTGCAGACGTCCGACAGTCCTTCAGCCTCTGGACCTGGCACGAATTCACCGTCAGCCTGCCATGGCGCCATGATCTGCCACGGCTGGACGACACTCGCCGAAACCGCGAACACTGGCTGGCTCAGGAAGCCGAAGCACGCGCACGCGGTGACGAGTCCGCCATCCGTGACTGCCGCGCTAACGTGGAACAGATGACCCGCCAGATCACGCGACTTGAAGCACTGGCACCGGGACCCGTCTGCCCACTGAAAGTCACCCTCGGAATTACCGGCGACTGCCTCTGGTTCTTCCTTCCCGGAGAACTCTACCAGGACCTGCAGATCCGGCTGCGCGAACGATTCGCTCCCAAACCCGTGTTTGTAACCACTCTGACAGGTGACTGGCAACCTGGCTACATTCCACCGGCCAGTAGTTATGGCTATGGAATCTATCAGGAAGTCATCGCAGCCACTGCCGCCGGCTGCCATGAACTGCTGCTGGAAGAGCTGACACGACAGACCAGCCGACTACTGCAGTCAACCTGAAACGGCTTACGGTGCTGATGCATCCAGCAGGTACTGCTGGACAAACTGCAGAGTCGCATAGAACTGAAAATCCGCATTGTTCTTCTTGCGGAATCCATGGCCTTCGTCCTTCGCCATCAGGTACCAGACCGGAGTTCCGTTCTGGCGGACGCGGGCCACAATCTGCTCAGCCTCGGACAGCGGAACACGCGGATCATTGGCCCCCTGAACCACGAACAGTGGCTTCCGAATTCGCCCGGCGTTGTTCAGCGGAGCCATTTCTTCGAAGAATGATGCCAGTCGCGGATCCCGCTCATCACCATATTCCACCCGCCGCAGATCGCGACGATACGACTCCGTATTCTTCAGAAATGTACCGAAGTGCGAGATGCCCACCACATCCAGAGCACAGCGAATTCGATCGTTGTAGTGGAAAGCACAGGCCAGCGTCATGTAACCGCCGTAGCTGCCACCGGTGACCATCACCCGTTCCGGATCAAGATCCGGCTGAGTGGCAATCCAGTCCAGCAGAGCACCAATATCCCGCACCGAATCCTCACGCCGCAGACCGTTATCCAGTGCGACAAAGGTCTTTCCATAACCTGTTGAACCACGCACGTTCGGGTAGATCATGGCTACCCCCAATTCATTCATGTAATAATTGTTGCGTGCCTGAAAGACGGGACGCGACTGCCCCTCAGGCCCGCCATGAATATTGATGATCACAGGACGCCGACCCGAAAAACCCGCAGCAGCACGATACAGAAAACCACTGATCTCCAGACCGTCAAAACTGGTCCATCGCACCAGCTCGGGCTCTACCAGCAAATCCGCATTCAGTCCGCCCAGCTCACTTTCCGTCCAGCGCTCAATTCGCCCGCCAGCCTCCAGTACGTACACGTCCGAAGTGGCACGCGCTGAACTGACCGAAAATGCTGCAGCCGATCCATCCCGATGCCATTCCACTCCACCAATCACCCCAGCCGGAACCCCCGCCACTTCACGGAACTCCCCACTCTCCGTCTGCAGCAGTCTGAGTTTTGAAATGCCCGCCTCATTGGTTTCAAACAGCAGCTGACGACCATCCGGAGACAGATCAAAGGATTCCACATCCCACGGAATCTCTGACGTCAGCCACTGGATTTCACGAGTCTCAGGACGCAGGCGTCCCAATCGACGAAATTCACTGCCCTGATCACCCGTCACGTACAGGGCCGAGCCATCCGGAGTATATTCCGCACTACCCCACGCAACCTGTTCAGCAGCATCCGTCAGCGCTGTCCGCTGTCCCGTCGCCACATCAATCAACCACAGCACGGAATGATTGACTGACAGATACTGGCGGGCGACCAGCGTTCTGTCGTCGGGTGACCAGTCCACTGCCGACCAGCCCCCACCCGGCAACTCCACGATCGATCGCGCCTGCTCAGGATGCAGCGGATCCATCAGCCACAGGTCTCGATCCGCACCATTGCGGCGAGTCGTCGCCCAGGCGAAGTGAGTTCCTGCATGATTCCACAAGGGACCACTGTTCTGACTGCGTCCCCCATCCGTCAGCAGAACGGTTTCTCCGCTGCCAGTATCGCGGCGATACAGCTGCGAGAATTCATTGCCGCCGGCATCACGACTGAAGACAAAAAAACGGCCCTCGCGAGGCTCCCATGAGGCTCCGCTGATCGGTTCTGCATAGAACGTGATCTGGCGACGAGCTCCTCCGGGCTGCCGTACTTCGTGAATCTGCGGAGTATTCCCGAATCGCGTCGAAATCAGCATTTCGCGACGCTGCGGATGCCATGCAGCAAACGACGCGGAACGCGATTCCGTGTACCGCTGAACCTTTTCGGCCACCGCCGCAGGAATCTCCGGAATACCCTCGGCAACCAGATTCTCTCCCGGACGGATCTGAGCATTCTGTGCCGAGACACTGGGCATCAGCTGCAGCAGACAGAGCACCACCGCCAGTCGATCGATTCTCAACATGCCGCACTCTCCCGAATCAGCGCACTATCGATGTCTCAATCAGCTCCATCAGCCTCTGAGCAACCTCATCCTTTGTTCCGCGAATCTCGGCAATCGTTTCCGCATCCGGTGACAACACCTCCACGGAATTCGACAGAGAACCAATTGCCGACGTGTCGTTCAGCACAATACAGCTGCAGTTCTTCATCCGCAGCTTGCGCATGGCATTTGTTCTTGGATCCTGAGACTCAAGAGCAAACCCCATAACCCAGCGATGACCACGCTGAGCCCCCAGTTCGGCGAGGACATCGGAGGTCTCTGTGAGTTCCAGCACGATCGGCTGCCCGGTTTTCGTAATCTTTCCGGAGATACGCTGCTTCGGGCGATAGTCACAAACCGCCGCTGTCGCGATCACTCCATCGCATTCCGGAAACAACCGCACACAGGACTCACGCAGCTGATCGGTCGTCTCAATCCGATGCACTCGGCAACCCGCGGGCGGGTCCAGATCCACCGGTCCCGTTACCAGTTCCACAGCATGCCCCGCACGCAGCGCTGCGGCCGCCAGAGCATATCCCATTCGACCACTGCTGGCATTGGACAGGAACCGCACATCGTCGATGTATTCACGAGTCGGTCCGGCGGTGATCAGAATTCTCATGACCCGAACCCCGCGGGCGAAGACAGAAGCCGCTCCATCGCCAGCAGAATATCGGCCGGCTCAGCCATCCGCCCCATTCCCGTACGACCACAGCTCAGCCAGCCCTCGCAGGGACCAATCATGTGCACTCCATCCTGCTGCAGCTGCTGCACATTTCGCTGCACAGCCGGCTTCTGCCACATATCGCAGTTCATCGCCGGAGCTGCCAGCACAGGACAGGTGCAGACCAGCAGCGTCGTGCTGAGCAGATCATCTGACAGACCGTGCGCCATGCGAGCCAGTGTGCGAGCAGTTGCAGGAGCCACCACAGCAAGATGCGCTCGATACGCCAGCCCGATGTGCTCACCCTGAAAATGCTCTTGCGCACGAAACTGCTGGCTGTGTACGGGCCGGCCCGTCAAAGCTTCAAACGTGGCCGGACCAATGAACTCCCGCGCAGACTCGGTGAGAATGACGGTGACGCGAGCACCCCGCTTCACCAGTCGACTGCAGAGATCAGCAGATTTCCAGGCCGCAACCCCACCGCTGACACCCAGCAGAATCTCGCGATCCACCAGCACGTCCGACATGGCTCGGCCTTCCTCCACCTGTCTCGTGGCCCACCAGCCTCAGAGGATGTCGGCCCCAGGACCACCATCGTCCGGAGTCAACTGGTCCATCTTGTCCACAAAAGAAGACGTGTCGTCAACCGCCTTCACTTTCCCTGATGTGTCCAGATAGATCTTATCCTGCAGAATCTCGGCAACCACGATCTCCATCAGGTTACGAGTCTGCAGATCGACCAGCGGTCGCGCACCACGGTTCAGTGCGACCATCCGCTTCTGAATCAGTGAAGACAGCCGGAACCGACCACCCACCTTGCGGACAATGTCATCTTCACGAAATTCGTCAAGCATTGCGAGCCCTCTCCTCCGCTTTCAGTATCCCACAGATCTCGCTGACTGCATGTTCCAGCTGATCATTGACAACCGTATATCGATAACGATCGGCCTGCTGCAGCTCCTGTGCTGCCGTCGCCAGCCTTCGCTGAATGACCTCTTCCGACTCCGTACCACGACTCCTTAAACGACGCTCAAACTCGGCCGCCGAAGGAGCCCTTAAAAAAATCGTAACAGTATCGGGATACTGCTGCACCACACGCAAGGC
>CAXBSH010000201.1:0-10193 GCA_963977705.1 uncultured Planctomycetaceae bacterium | reverse complement strand
GGCGGGATTCTCGTCCGCATGGGTTATCCGTGCGAGATGATCAGGCGACGGTTTTGCAGCCACTGACTCTGGCGAATGGCAATGCGGGTCACAGGCTGGTGCAGTTCAGTGACAATTCGGCGGCCACGGAGCTGGCAGTTACGGCGAGCAGTCCGGAGCAGCTGGTGACGGAGCTGTTCCGTCGAATTCTGACGCGGGATCCGCAGCCTGAGGAACTGGAGCAGATGGCGATTGAGCTGCGGGAGGGTTTTGGGGACCGCATGGTGGCGGGAGCTGAGAGGAGACCGCCGGTCGCTCGTCGAAACTCTGTCAGCTGGTCCAATCATCTCAACAAAGAGGCGACGAAGCAGAAGCAGCAGCAGGAGGAATCTGCGCGTGAAGGTGATCCTCCGACGCTGCGGCTGCAGGAGAGCTGGAGACTGGCGGCAGAGGATGTGGTGTGGGTACTGCTGAATACTCCGGAGTTTGCCTTTGTGCCGTAGTGTGTGGCCTGTTAAGTGCTGAGTCGCACAGCCTCCGCAATGCGGGCGTTCAGAGTGTCGATGGCGGGCTGATTCTCGGTGAGCCATGGAATGCACAGGTGAGCGTGGATCCGACTGGGTTCAACGAAGGCTTCGTGCATTGGCCGGACGGTCTGCTGGTACTGCTGGGCTACAGACTGCAGTGAGCGGCCGCGTTCGCTGGTATCGCGGAGCGTTCTTCTGAGCAGACGCAGGTCAGCGGGAGTGTCGACGAAGATTCGCAGCTGCAGTCGCTGGCATAATTCCGGGACAGCGAACAGCAGGATGCCTTCCAGCAGGATCACGGGTGCCGGGTGTACCGTGGTGGTCTGTGTCAGCCGGCGATGAGTTGTGTAATCGTAAACAGGCTGTTGAATGGGCTGGCCCGCCAGCAACTGCTGAAGATGTTGCAGCAGCAGGCTGTTGTCGAGTGACTGGGGGTGATCCCAGTTGCCGCTGCCGTCAGGAAGTCGAGGCAGTTGTGGCAGGTCGTGGTACCACGCATCGTGTGTCAGTCGACAGATATGAGCTCCGCAGGGACCGGAGCAGAGTCGATCCGCGAGTGTGGATTTGCCTGATCCGGAGCCTCCGGCAATTCCCAGCAGCAGTTGTGGTACGGGCATCAGGAGGGAGACCTTGTGTGGAATGTGTGATGAGGACTTGCGGATGAGTTCTGAATGATGTCTGATGTGATGCCCAGTTCACAAGTCTGCCGCTGTGCAGGTGTCTGCCGGGATCAGGGGTCTGAGTGGAATACCGGGTCATAAGGAGTGTGGTGATGGCGAAGGCGCATGGCGAGAGATTTCTTCAGATAGTCGATCGGGCGCGAGGTGAGATTGCGGAATGTACGATTGAAGAAATGTGTGCTCGGCGAGCAGCGGGTGATTCATTCCTGCTGCTGGACGTGCGTGAGGAGAGCGAGTTTGCGGCGGGGCGGATCCCGGGAGCTCGACATCTGGGCAAGGGAGTGATTGAGCGGGACATTGAGGAGATGGTACCGGATCCAGCGACACCACTGGTGTTGTACTGTGGTGGTGGTTATCGGTCAGCGCTGGCGGCATTGAATCTGAAGCTGATGGGCTACACGTCCGTGATTTCGATGGACGGCGGATTTCGGGGCTGGAAGGAGCGGGGTTTACCGATCGAGAGCTGACTCAGAGATTGAAATCCTGATCGCTCATGGGGCTGTAGTTTTCGAATCGCATGAATTCCTTGCGCCATGTGAGTCGAATGATGCCGGTGGGTCCGCTGCGGTGTTTAGCGACGATGATTTCAGCTTCACCGGGGCGATCTTCGGGGTCATAGGCATCGGGTCGATGCAGGAACATGACCATGTCAGCATCCTGTTCGATGGCACCGCTTTCTCGGAGGTCAGCGAGTCGAGGTCGTTTATCTTCGCGAAGTTCGACACCTCGATTGAGCTGAGCGAGTGCCACAACGGGGACTCGCAGTTCCTTAGCGAGGAATTTGAGTCGTCGTGAGATGCCTGCGATCTGTTGTTCGCGTGGTGCGTTCTTATCTTCCGGTTCGATGAGCTGCAGGTAGTCGATGATGATGATACCGAGTTGTGAGCGGCGGTGCAGTCGTCGGGCGAGTGCAGCAACCTGCGTCATGGTGCGACCGGGTTTATCATCGATGAACAGGGGCAGTCGTGCGAGGTCATCAGATGCCTTGACGAGCTGCATGTGTTGATCTTCGCTGAGATTTCCAGCACGAAGATCGTGTCCATTAATTTTTGCGGTGATGGCGAGGAAGCGTTCAGCGAGTTCGAGGTTGGACTGTTCGAGGCTGAACAGCAGGACGCCTTTACCGGATTTTCGGGCAACGGCTTCGGCGATGTTGCAGACGAGAGCGGTTTTGCCCATGGAGGGGCGGGCGGCGAGAATAATCAGTTCGGTGGCCTGAAACCCGGTGGTTTGTTCGTCGAGATCCCGGAAGCCGGTGGTAATTCCGGTGACATCGCCGGTTTTGCGCAGTCGTTCGTCGATACGGTTGAAGGCATCCATCAGGATATCGCTGATGGCGATGCTGGCGTTTCCACCCTGTTCTTCGACGATACTGAAGACGCGTCGTTCGGCGGTCTGCAGCAGAGATTCCACGTCATCAGAAGCGTTGTAGCAGTCGGCAAGGATTTCTGTGCAGGCGTAGATCAGGCTGCGCTGCATCCATTTGTCGCGGACAATATCGGCGTAGTAGCGAACATGTGCTGCGTGGGGAACGGTTTCGAGAATTTCGGCGAGGTAAGCAGGACCTCCGATCGCTTCAAGTTCGTTGCGACGGATCAGTTCTTCGGCCAGTGTGATGGCATCAATTCCGCGGACGCCGGCTTCGTAGAGCTTGTGCACGGCGGCGTAGATTTTCTGGTGGGCATCGCTGTAGAAGTGTTCGGCTTTGAGTGATTCGCCGACTTCATCGATGGCTTCATTCATGAGCAGGATACTGCCCAGAACGCTTTTTTCTGCATCCAGGTTCTGCGGTGGCAGCCGCAGTTTGTCATCGGCTGCCGCCTGCCGGGACTCTGAGTTGTTATTTCGGCGAGAGCGTCTGGGACGTGATTCGCCGGGGTTATCAGAGGACATTGCGTTGAGCCGTCGGTGTGTGAAAAATCCCCAGGCAGCGGGCTGCCTGAGGATTCAGGAAATGGGCAACGTGCAGAAGCAAGTGAGTACTTATTTCTGCTGGCGGTTGTGATCAGCCGCTGGTGGCTGAGGGTACAACCCAGACCTTGACTTCGGACTGTACCTTTTCGTGGAACTTCAGTTTCACGGTGTACATGCCGAGCTCCTTGATGGGGCCTTCAAGCCGCACATGTTCGGCTTCGACAGGATGTCCGGCAGCCTTGAGGGCTTCACTGATGTCACGAGCGACAACTGAACCGTAGAGGTGGTTGTCGGAGGTGGCGTGAGCTTCGATGGTGGCGCTGTACTTGCTGACCGCTTCGGCAACCTTCTGCAGCTGCTTGATGCGTCCGGCTTCCAGTGCAGCCAGCTTCTCGCGGTGTTTTTCAACCATCCGCTTGTTGTGCTCGGTGGCTACAGTGGCTTTGCCCTGGGGCAACAGGAAGTTGCGAGCGTATCCGGGCTTAACTCGGACAATGTCACCACGTTTGCCAAGATTTTCGACATCGTGGACAAGCAGTACTTCGACGTTTCGGGAAGAAGGAGCAGTCGTACCAGCCATTGCAAAGATCCTTGGTTCAGAACGCCTGTAAGCAGGCTACCGAGTTTTCGGGTTGAGTATTGAGGAATGGATTTCAGAATGGGACGTCGTCGTTGCCAGCGGGCATGTCATCGTAGAAGGTCTGGTCAGGGCCGCGACCACTGTCTGCGGCAGCAAACCCATCGTTGGACTGTGGCCGGAATGACTGACCCCCGCCAGATCGCTGGGCCCCACCGCCACCGCCGCCATCACCGCGACCACCGCCACCACCATCACCGCGACCACCCAGCAGCTGCATGCTGTCAGCAACAACCTTCAGCTTGGATCGTTTCTGGCCGGTTTCCTTGTCGTCCCACTTGTCCATCTGCAGGCGACCTTCGATGAGTGCCGGGCGACCCTTGGCAAGGTATTCGCCAGCAATCTCTGCGGTTCGTCCCCACAACGTAATGTCGATAAACGACACTTCTTCACGGCGTTCGTTGGAACGTTTATCCGTGTAGTTGTGGTTAATTGCCAGAGTGATGTCGCAGACTGCCGTGCCCCCGGTGGTGTAACGCACCTCAGGGTCACGGGTCAGATTGCCCATCAGAATGACTTTGTTGAACGAGGCCATGGAGGACTCCGGACCACATTGGATTAAGACGGCGGTTTCAGGCAGACCAGTCAGGACATCATTCGATGTCGGCGGCTGGTGCTTCCTGCTGAGCCGGCACAGCGCCGGTCAGGGCGTTGACGTTGGCATCAAAGATGCTTTGCGGGTGACGGATGACCATCTGTCGGATGATCGTTTCACTGAGATGGCTTTGGCGGACCAGCGTCTTCATGCCGGAACCCGGCATCGTGAACATGACGATGTAATGCAGGCCCTTTTTCATGCCGTTGATTTCATAGGCCAGTTTGCCGTCGGCCCATGGGCGATGAGCGACAACTTCTGCACCGGCTCTTTTGAGCACGTTCATGATGTCATTGATCACGCCATCCGGGTCCGTCGCAAATTTGCCACTGTCGACCAGAAACATGCCTTCGTAATTATGCGGCTTCACGACTTTTTGAACTGCGACAGTCACGGAACTGCTGCTCCCTGTAAAAACACCCGGTGACGAATCAACCGACTTGAATTGATGATCAGGAATCGGACGACTTGTTGTACCGATTCATGACCTCTGTCAGACCACTGCTGACCCAGAGCCGAATGGAATCTGCCGAGCAGTCCAGCAATTGCTGAACCTGCTGCTGCTGATCCCCACGGAACCGTGCCAGCACCCAGTTCACCGGATCCATCTGATCCGGCGGACGTCCGATACCCAGTCTGAGTCTTGGCACCTGTTCAGTGCCCAGCTTTTGCAGGATATCGGCCAGCCCCTTCTGGCCCCCGGAAGACCCGCCAGCACGCCAGCGAAGTCTGCCCAGAGGCAAATTCATATCATCACAAACGACAACCACATCAACAGGTTCAACCTGATAAAATCGCAGCAGCGGCTGAACACACTGGCCACTACAATTCATAAAGGTTAAAGGTTTCACAAGCAGAACTTTGTGTCCGTCCGCCTGTACCTGCTGTATCTGTCCCTGAAACTTCAGTTGAGGTTTTTCAGCTTGCCACAACTGGGCCAGCCGATCCACCACATCAAATCCGACATTATGGCGAGTGCCAGTGTACTGTGACCCCGGATTACCCAGCCCAACGACCACTTTCATTGGAATTCAGCGAGCGTTCAGACGGCCTTGCGAGGATCGTAAAGTTCGACCATGACAGTGTCACCCGCCGTTACCAGCACGGCATGCTCTGGCAACTGCAGGTCTGACGCCTTGATGACATCACCAAGCCCCAAAGCACCAATCCTGACCGGAATGGACTTGGGAATTCGGTAGTCCGGGCAATTCAACTTCACTCGCTTGGACTGCTGCTTCAGGATACCGCCGTCCTTCAGACCTGCCGGCTCGCCACGCAGTTCAAGCACAACGTCCACAGTGGCCCGACCGGCCGGGTCAACCCGACGCAGGTCCACGTGCAGCACCTTTGTACTGAATACATCCCACTGCAGCTCTTGAACGACGGCCTTGTCAACCGCACCGTCCAGCTCGACGTCCACAACCGAGGACCGATCAGCAACCAGCTTGTTCACAACTTCTGCACAGATCGAAACGGAAGCGCCCGGCTTTCCCAGACCATACAGATTGGCCGGAACTCGACCAGCAGCACGCACCAGGCGAGCACCCTTCGAGCCCGGTGACTGACGACGCTCGACCTTCAACAACAGATCTTCCGACATTGAAACAACCCCGAAAAAATCCACATCTACTGAATATGTGTGAAAGCGATCTGGGAAATCAAAAACCACTGGTCAGTACGGCCACTGGAACACCGCAGTGCGGATGGAACCAGCGATGTTCGGCTGCAAAGCCCTGAATTCCACAGCTTTTGTGGCAATTTCCAGCCGATGCCGAGCAAACGCACAGCAACAAAACCCAGTTATTCACCCGGCCAAAGAACCAAACAAATCACCACCCGACCGCCGAAGCGCGCAAAACCACCCCCGGAAAGTCGAAACGGCTGAGCATATCGCGTGAGAATTCCAGCTTCAACAGAAGTTCGGGGAGTTTCGGGGAAATCGCAGACGTGGGCATCCAACGACTTCACCACAACACTCCACACCCAATGAACGACACCAATGTCAAGGGGGGTGTACTGTTTAAATGTTCATTATGCGGCGTCGCGCAAGACGTCGTCAATCACCTGACGACGACGCAAACGTCGACGGACACGACTCATCCAGCGGTCGTCGTCCTCAGTCGCCTCACGGAAAAACGACCCAGCCAGCAGGCGATAGAAGAATAACAGTGTAAAGGCCCCGAAAACGGCCGCAAAAAAGCCTTTGAAGCTGATCGGATCAATCGATGCGTCACGCCAGAAGAACAGCGCCGTACCGCAGCCCACCACGCTGCCACCGATCCCAATCAGCATCGTGGCGACGGCACCACCGGGGTCGCGACCGGGCATGATGGCCTTCGCCGCCAACCCGGTCAGCGTACCAAAGCCCACCCACCGCAACAGCTCGTTCACACTGGTTCGCAGTATTTCCATCAGCTCAGTTTCGGTCATCCAGCCACGTCTCCTGCTGCGAGCAGTCTTCAGCGGTTCACCGCGCAGGGCGCAGCATGAACCTTCACAGGACTTGCAGTTTTATCGGCAAAGTCCCCGCAGACTGCTCAGTTTGTGGCGGCTGTGTGGCGAATTCTTTTCGCGGATATGGCAGCGGTTGTGTGGTTCGGCAGAAACTGCCGCTGGTCAGTCAGGAATCCAGCTGAAGCGGGGCACGAGCTGGCCCTCGACAGTGACCTGCTCCTGAAACATCGCCAGCGGGCGGACCCACAGGGAACGGTCGCCGTAATCTGTGCGGTAGACGACCAGCAGTTCCCTCGTCTCTGAATGCGTCGCGACTCCGAGTACGACGTAGTCCTTCCCTTTGTAGTGTCGGTAGCGACCGGGGCCGGGGAAATCAGGCTGGGTGTTGGAGTTCACGGAGGGTGTCAGCTGTCTGCGAGTTGGCGTGGCTGCCGGATTATTCCAGGAATGGGTCAAAATCAAAAGGTGGAGTCGTGGGCTGTGGCTGTTTGGGGGTGGTGTCCACGGCAGCCGCTGGTTGAGAGAGTGTGGAAGAAGTTTCAGTTGTTGCTGCGGCGGGGAAGCCGGGGGTGCGGACGAATTCTGTCAGTGCCTGAGCAGCGCTGGTGGCGACTTTTTCGAAAGCACTGGGCTGTGTGTCAGCGGTCGTTGAGTCGTTGCTTTCGTTCGCGTTGGCAAGTCGGACCTGCTGAGCGTGGTCGAGCAGTGACTGGGCGTGTTCTTCCAGCGAGGCCGTGACTTCTTCGAACACCGGCAGTGTACTGGTCTGGGGTGGCAGCTGTGGGCGCGGAGCGGGTGTGGTTTCGCTGCTGAGATCGCCGAAGATGCGTTTTTCGATTTCTTCAGCCTGTTGTCGGAGGAGTGCAGCGGCCGGGCTTTCGCTGCTGCGGGGAGAGTTTGCTGGAGTCGCCGGTGTCGCTGGCGGGGTCTCATTGGGTTTGTTTCCGGACAACCCCTGTTGCACGTCGGTGTCTGTGAACCGCGAGTTATTCTGGGCTGGTGCGACGCGGCGGAAGGGGTCCGCCGGCGTTTTTCCGCCGGGGAGCGGTCGAGGTGTGACGGCATTAAACGGGATCGCACGCTGCTCCTGCGTGGGCGAGTCGATCACGGGTTTCTCGGTTTTTACGATCGTGGTTTCGGATTTCTTTCCGGGCAGTCGTGTGCGAGTGCGTTCGAGGAAGCCGCGAAATTCATCGAGTGTGGCGGAATTCTCTGTGAGTGAGTCTTTGAGTGCTGTTGTGACGGAATCACTGATGAGTTCGCCGGAGCCATTCGCGAGTATTGCGCGGGCGAGTTCCGGGCGATCCTGCCAGCGTTCGGGAGTCCAGCTGCGGATGTCTGCGTAGGTGAGTCCGAGGGACTGCTGGGGTGTGCGTGGCAGCACTTTGAAGCCGCTGTCAGTTCGCAGGACGTGGAACTGCAGGGCGAAGAACATGGTTGCGGCGCCGAGCGAGGTGCCGACCAGAAACGGCTTGATTCTGCTCACGGGAGTTTCCTGATCTCTCGGGGTGGCAGTCTGCGGGACAGTCTGCATACTGCGGGGGACGCAGTGGGGCAGAGGTCAGCAAACCTACCACGTGTTTGAGTCAGACTTTGGAAGAAGTCCCGGGGGTCGGGGAAAAGGCGGGAAAAAGAAAATGGGGTGCCCGCTTGTTCTTCGCAGTCGGCATATCTGTCAGTTCCGGACCTGGTTCACTGACTGCTGCGGTCGCGAGTTGATTGTGTGAGTTCTGCCGAGGCTGCAGTTTGCGCCGTGGTTGGTTTTGTGTCGTGGGGATCTTATGCTGGTGGGCAGGAGTGGCGGGAATGCGGTGATTTTCCGATTTTCGTGTCTCGGGTAAGAGGGGTTGTTCTTATGGCTGGTGAGTCGAAACTGGACGGGCCCCGAGCGCGAAGTGGTCTGTGGGCGTGGTGGGTCAGTGTGCTGCTGCTGCTGGCGACGATGCTGAACTACATGGACCGTCAGGCATTGTCGGTGATGTCGAAACGGATCACGGGTGAGCTGCAGATTTCAAACGAGCAGTATGGTGATCTGGAGTTTGGTTTTGGGGTGGCCTTTGCGATGGGGTCGCTGTTGTTTGGTGCGATCGCGGATCGCTGGTCGGTGCGATTGTTGTATCCGGCTGTGCTGTTGGCGTGGTCAGCGATGGGTGTGCTGACGGCGTGGTGCAGCAGTTTTTCTTCGCTGTTGTTATGTCGTGTGCTGCTGGGTTTTTTTGAATCGGGTCACTGGCCGTGTGCATTGCGGACCACGAAGACGATTCAGACGGGCAGTCAGCGTCTGATGGGGAACAGTATTCTGCAGAGTGGCGGGGCATTGGGTGCGATTATCACGCCATTGCTGGTGCTGGCGATGCTGGGTCAGCAGGCGCAGGCTGGGGCGTGGCGTTTTCCATTTCAGGTGATCGGCAGTCTGGGCGTGGTGTGGGCTGTGATCTGGTTGCTTTCGGTGCAGTGGCGTGATTTGCCGGCGGCGAATGCCAGTGGGGGCAGTGTGGAGGATTCGGGGCGGCACTGGCTGGTGGAGTGTCTGACGAGTCGCAGATTCTGGGCGCTTGTTCCGGTGGTCATTGTGCTGAATATTACGTGGCAGTTGATTCGAGCTTGGCTGCCAAAGTTTCTGCAGGAGGGTCGTGGAGCGGCAGAGGATTCGGCATTGTTTTTCAATTCGCTGTATTTTGTGGCTGCGGATGTGGGTTGTCTTGCAGCGGGCGCGGGTGCATTGACTCTGGCCCGTCGGGGCTATTCGACTCATGGGGCCCGGCTGCGGGTTTTTGGTTTGTGTGCCCTGTGCACGGCTCTGGCGGTGGTTGCGGCAATGTTGCCGCTGGGCTGGGGACTGTACAGCGTGTTATTGATTGTGGCAGCGGGTTCGCTGGGGTTATTTCCCTGTTATTATTCGATGTCTCAGGATCTAAGCAGTCGGAATATGGGGAAGGCGGCCGGCATCCTGAGTGCGATTGGCTGGCTCACGGCTTCACCACTGCAGAAATTGTTTGGCCGAGTTGTGGATCGGACGGGGCGTTACGACGAGGTGCTGGCGGCAGTGGGACTGGCGCCGCTGCTGGGTTTGGTGTTTCTGTGGCTGCTGTGGCCGGATCAGAAGGGTGTGGAGAGAGGTGGTTGAGTGTTGCGGTTCGTAATTGGGTCCGGGGGTCGGTATACTCCTGGCAGGTGATTCTGTGCAGTGCTGCTGGGCCAGTCGTGGTGTGCTGGCTGCGTAGTTTGGCGGCTGTTTTTGTGGGGATGGGGCGCAGCGATGAACAGCAAACGAGCGATGGCCCAGCTGCTGAAGCATCTGACGGGTCTGGGCGTGACGCATCTGCCGAAGGTGGAGTTACCGGTCCGTCGGTCGGGCGCTGAGGCAGTGTCGGGGACGGCAGACCGGGGCTCCGGTGTGGCGGGTC
>CAXBSH010000200.1:0-10222 GCA_963977705.1 uncultured Planctomycetaceae bacterium | reverse complement strand
GGGATCCCACTGAGATGTACCTGCATCCCAAGGCAACCGGGCAAGGCAACTGTACCAGCAGCCAGAACAGCAGTTCTTAGTTGTTTCTGCCGCCCAACAGACGGTAACGAACTCGCTGGCGGATCGCTGCAGCCTGCTCCTGACTGAACAGCACGGAGTGGTGAGTGGAAGAAACTTCCAGAGTATTGCCACAGGTCGTCAGACCCAGCATCATTGACGTCATAATCCCAGTGCCGGTGTAGCGGGAGTATCGCTGAAGCTGCCCAGAGGCCAGTTCGTCGCACAGAAAAGTGTTGAGATTCACATTCGAGACAAGTGCCGAAACGGGCACAAGTCCAGGACCGGCAACTCGATTCCCCCAGCGCGGCAGGCAGTCCCAGATATTTGACATGAATTCCAGGTGCCGTTCGTAGAAACGGTAGACCCCCGAACGTTTGATCTGCTGAGTTTCGGCGGCCATCTGCCGTACAAAGTCGGCAAACGACTGACCTCGTCTGCGACGTGGTCTCAGAGTATAGCCACCCAGAATCTGACCGGACGCTTCGGGAACCGGAGGTATCGTTTCATGCCGCAGGTCAACAGGCGTGTACAGCCCGATGCGACGTCTGAAACCGGACCTGCAGACAGTCTCTTCGATAGCCTCGTGGGTGGCGGAAAGCAATAAATCGTGGACTGTGACACCGAAATCGCGAGCCGTCAGTCGGACGTCGCTCAGTGGCAGTAATTCGCTGTCAGTGTCTGGAATCAGCACATCTGGCTTCGCAAAGCATCGCGGCGCACGCCACGAAATACAGCCGCAGCAAATCTCCCGCAGAACCCGAGGCAGCGTCTTCCCCAGCGAGCCATCGCGCTCGAAGTTGGGGATCAGTGTGGAGAGCTCTCGAGCGATTCCGGGCGGTGCTGCGTCAGTTGGCACCGCTCCTCGCAGATGCCGAAGAATGCATCTCGCCAGCGCTGTGGTAGCTCGAGAGTCCTGAATTACATGACGATAAATGATCAGCAGATACCAGCGATTCGCCCCTGTGGTAACAATATGGAACCGAAACGGACTGGATGATTCCTCGGGAAACCTGCGATTCAGTTCGGTCTGCAGCAAAGCGTTTGTGAACTGTTCGGGCGGTTGCTGACCAGAGGTGTGAAAGTCCAGTTGAATATACGACTGCGGCGACTGTTCGGTCAGACAACGGAAACTGCAACCGTCCCCGGAGAATTCAACGGGCCCCGGCAGAAACCACTGCACTGCAGCGTGCACCGCATTTCGAACCGAGGCAACGTCCGGCTGACCAGCAAGGGTGAGCAGATGGGCTGCGTTCAACGGATGGAAAGATTCCCATCGCAGCATCATTTTCTGCAGGCCGTTTAACGGTCTCCAGTGCCCACCGTCCGTGATCGCAACCAACTCATCGCTCCGAATCGTCACTGCACTCTCATCCACCGTTTGGGCATCGAGCCTCGAATGCAGAAACTCAATCGATTTCATCGGAAAAACAGAATTTCCCCGCGCCACACGTGCTAAACCGCTGCCAGAAGCCCGCCGTCTTCGGGACAGATTGAGGCCTCAGCGTCAGCAATTTAGCAAAAGTCAATCAGAATCCATCCTCGGACGACCTGAAGTGCGGAAAATTTGGGGACTGGTAAACTGGGGACGAGGCGGGAAGCCAGGAAACCGGCAAATCTTGCCGATCCCCCAGCCCCAATATGAGTTGCAGCAGCAGGGACGACTGGTGTGGGTAACTCTCACAGTGGGCGGACAAAGCTCAGGAAATGTGCCGGTCCCGGTAATCAGCGTATGACCTCACAGTCAGGAATCCCGTTGAAAATCCAGCCGACAGCAGCGACAAACTCTGGCCACCGCTCCGCCAGTTGTCTCCTGTTTGCAAGTGATCGCTCTGATCACAACTCTGGCGTTCGCAATTGTGTGGATCGAATAACCCTGCCTTGCTGCAGAGCAGTCACTGACTCGTTGTCTGCATCGGCGGCTGCCACGGAACTGCTCCACCTCGCTGCAGATGCCTGCGCAGTGCAGCGTTCAGTCGGTTGACGATCGCCGGATGGTTTTCAACCAGATTCTGAGACTCCAGAGGGTCCTGCTGCAGGTTATAAAGTTCCAGAGGTGCGAATGGTGAGTTCTGCAGCAGTTTCCACGGCCCTTCACGAACCGCCTCGATCGTTTTTCCACCGTAACGCAGTCCTCCTTCACGTCGCGTGAAAAACCATTGAGTGCGCAACTCAGGCTGCTGCTCGCCCAGCAGTGTCGGCAGGAAACTGCGACCGTCCAATCCATCGGCATGAGTGACGCCAGCGGCTGCAAACAGAGTCGGCAGAATGTCCATGGACATCACCGAAAAGTCCGTCTGACTGTCAGCCCGAATTCTCCCGGGCCACGTGACACACAGCGGTACCTTCAGCCCCCCCTCATAAACACTCTGTTTGCCATCCCGAAGCTGTCCGTTACCGGCCCCAACATCCAGTTGACCGCCATTGTCTGAGGTGAACACGACGATCGTGTTTTCCCACTGACCGTTAGCCTGCAGCGCAGAAATCACTCGACCGATTCCGGAATCCATGTGTTCAATCAATGCGACCAGTCCCGCACGCTTGTCTGAAATACCGGGTTCCCGCTGCCGTACCCGATCCAGCCACTCCGATGGTGGCTGAATCGGTGTGTGTGGAGCATTCCATGCGAGATACAGAAAAAAAGGAGGAGCATCTTTGCGGTGCTGATTCAGGAACTGTACGGCCCAGTCAGCGAACAGGTCGGTCGCATGCCCGGCGGGGTCAATTTCCGCCTGTCCCAGTCGCATATAATTGCGATCGTGGCGACGATGCGTGTAGTAGTCATCAATCATGTCGCCAAGAAACCCATGAAAATGGTCGAAACCCCGCTCCAGTGGAGTATTCGGGGATGTGAGGCCAAGGTGCCACTTGCCGATTATTGCGGTATGGTACCCGGCTTTCCGGGCCGCGACCGGCAGCAGCTCGACAGTGGGTGACAGATACCCCCAGCTGTCGGCGGCATCCGTCCGGATGACTCCCGGGACACCCGTTGTCTCGGGATAACGACCACTGAGTAACGCTGCGCGAGTTGGCGAGCAGACCGGACTGTTTGCGTACCCATTGCTGAATCTCATTCCTGCCGCAAACAACTGATTCAGAGCCGGGGTTCGCATATCCGAAGCTCCGCAGCACTGCAGATCCGCCGCACCCAGATCATCAGCGAGAATCACCAAAAGATTTGGGCGAGTATCAGCGGCGGTGCTGGTGAGCGGTAAGCAGAACAGGGGCAGCAGCAGACCCAGAATTACAGCAGTCCGAGCGGTGCAAGACATACCAAATCTCTCTGGGGGTACAAAAACAGGCGATGCTTCCAACGATGCTATCAGACGGACGGCAGCAGTTGAATCTGGTACCTGATGGCTTGTCAACAGAACGGTCATCGACGCCTGCGGAACCTGCCGAGAAGCCCGCCAACCCCACCAGCGTTGACATTGAATGCAGTAATTCGCTAAGTTTTTGCTTGTACTTCCGAGTATCACACTTGATAGTGCATCTGTTGCAGCCCCTTGCACAGCCCTCATCTTGCCCGCCCCGATACCAGCTCACCACCCCAAAATCGTCTGTCCATGCCACGCGTTTCAGTGGACAGAGATGAGGACTTCTCTTCATTCAGGATCCGTGCTGTGCTGCCGAAGCCGTCTGACCGCACGTTATCAATGCAGTCGCTCATCGCTGCCGCGCTGACACTGGTGCTGTCATGGCCAGTCTGTGGTGAAGATCGTCGCCCATGGAATTTTGAAAACGATATTATCCCCATCCTGACACGCTTTCAGTGCAACATGTCCGGGTGTCACGGCAAGGCCGAAGGACAGGCCGGGTTCAAGCTGTCTGTCTTCGGATTTGATCCAGAGGCCGACTACGCCGCAATTGCTCACGAGTCGCGCAATCGGCGTGTCTTTCCTGCTGCACCAGAGTTCAGTCTGCTGTTAAGAAAGGCTTCCGGGCAGATTCCGCATGGAGGGGGAAAGCGGATCGATTCAAGCCGAGTGGAATACGGTCGCCTGCGTGACTGGATCGCCGATGGCATGCCCTTTGGCACAGCGACGGACGCGCGGTTACTAAGCATCACGGTCCTGCCCTCTGAGCAGCAGATGACTATGGGGCAGCAGCAGCAACTGACAGTCACAGCAGTGTGGAGCGACGGTCGACAGGAAGATGTCACACCGCTCGCGACATTTCAGACAAACAACGAGACACTGGCAACCGTCGACGAGTATGGTCAGGTGCAGATCGGTCAGGTCCCCGGGACAGTGGCCATTATGGCTGGGTATCTCGGACGAGTTGATGTTTTCGAGGCGTTGATTCCGCACGCAGAGCCTCTGAATGCCGATGCAAAGCAGCATCTGCAGAGGCTCGTTGAGTCTGCGCACGTGATCGACCAACCGGTCGCAGAGCAACTATTACAACTGCAAATTGCTGCATCGCCTGACTGCGACGATGCCACATGGTTCCGCCGGGTCTCCCTTGATCTGCTTGGAACGCTGCCAACGGCGTCTGAGACGCGTCAGTTTCTGTTGAACACCGACCCGCAGCGGCGGGCTCACGCGGTTGACTCGTTCCTGCAGCGACCGGAGTTCAGTGATTACTGGGCCATGAAGTGGGCGGACCTGCTGCGAGTGAATCGGCGAACTCTGGGTCGCAAGGGTGCCCAGGCCTACTATGGCTGGATCCATCGCAGTATCTCAGACAATCTGCCCCTTGATCAGTTCGCTCGCCAGCTGCTCACAGCTTCCGGGCCGCTGCATAGCACGCCCGCGGCATACTTCTACAAATCTGTCAGCGACCCGCACGAGATGGTCAACTCGGTCTCCCAGGTCTTCCTGGGCATCCGCATGGAATGTGCGCGCTGCCATCATCATCCGTGGGATCGCTGGGGGCAGACCGACTATCACGGAATGCAGGCATTTTTTACGCAGGTGCAGTTCAAACCCAGTGGTGGCGGTCAGTCGCTGGTGACAACTGCGAAAACGGAAACGCGTCATCCGCGCACTTCACAACTGATCAATGCTCACGCACTGGATCAGCCGATGCCGGGCGTCACTCCCAACGGCGATCGCCGGGAATTGCTTGCTGAATGGCTCACGTCGCCCCAGAACCCATGGTTCGCGGCCAATCTGTCAAATCGTATCTGGGCCCATTTTATGGGGCGTGGGCTGGTTGAGCCTGTCGACGATTTTCGGCTCACGAACCCGCCTACGAATCCTCGACTGCTGCAATCGCTCAGCCAGCATCTGACGACCGTGAAATTCGATCTGCGGCAGTTTGTCCGCACCATCGTGCTGTCAGATACTTACCAGAGATCGACTCAGCCACTTCCGAGCAATGCAGCGGACGAGCAGAACTATTCGCGTTATCCGATGAAGCGACTGGACGCCGAAGTACTGCTGGACGCTGTGTCGCAGACAACGGGTGTTCCCGAGGTCTTCCCAGGCATGCCCGCAGGGACTCGGGCCATTCAGGTTTGGGACAGTCATCTGCCGCACCAGTTTCTGGAACTGTTTGGTCGTCCGGTTCGAGAGACAGCGTGTGAATGCGAACGAGTCAGCGAGCCGACGGTGGCTCAGGTTCTGCACGTGTTGAATTCCCCGCAGATTGAAAGTCGCCTGCGACATGCAGACGGTCTTCTGGCTCGCTTGATGGCTCGTGTGTCGGCCCCGGAAGAAATGGTTGACGAGCTGTATCTGACGTTTTATGGACGCCTGCCGACCTCTGAAGAACGGACAGCCGCGGTCAGGCATCTGGTACAGAACTCGCAACGAACCGAAGCGGTCGAAGATCTGGCATGGAGTCTGTTGAATTCCCCCGAGTTTCTGCTGAACCACTGAGGTGCTGGTACCTGAGAAAGGGACTGCTGTGAACAAGCGAGCGTGGTGTGATGGCGTAACTCGACGGGACCTGCTGCACTACGGGGCAGCGGGGATCGGTTCGTGCGGAGTGACTCTGCCGGGTCTACTGGCTGCCGAAGAGGCAAATGCTGCGAGGGGACTTGCCACCAGTGACAAAAAGTCGCTGATCATTGTTTTCCTGCAGGGTGGTCTTTCAACAATTGATACGTGGGACATGAAGCCCGCCGCCCCCCTCGAATTCCGCGGCGAGTTTCAGCCGATCAGTACCAATGTCCCGGGTGTTCAGGTGTGCGAACACCTGCCAAGGCTGGCACAGCAGTTCGATAAATTTGCGTTGGTTCGGTCGTTCACGAACCCAAATTCGGATCACGGCCCGGCCGATCATTATCTGCTGACGGGGTACCGTCCGGGACCGGGCTTTAACGGGGGTTTGAAGCCGAACAATCAGAAACCCGCTCATGGCGCGGTGATTTCCCGACAGCTGGGCCCACGTGGTTCGGTCCCGCCTTATGTGTGTCTGCCGCGCATGCACAACAGCGGTGGATCTTCGTATCTCGGATCATCGGCAGCGCCGTTCGTTGTGGATGCTGATCCGAACGCCCCGGGATTCACGGTCCCCGATCTGATGCCGCCTGTGACGGTACGTGCCGATCGGCTTGAGGCTCGACGGGACCTCGTCTCGAAGATTAACCGCTTTCGTCAGACTGCCGAGCTCGCCGCCAATCGCAATGCTCTTGCCATGGACACGTTCCAGCAGAAGGCATTCGATCTGATGACGTCCGAATCGACAAAAGCAGCTTTTGAAATCTCTGCTGAACCGGATTCTCTGCGCGATGCGTATGGTCGGCATTCATTGGGGCAATCGTGTCTGCTGGCCAGGCGATTGGTCGAAGCGGGAGTGCGAACAGTGCTGATCGACCACACGAACTGGGATACGCACTACTCAAATTTCAGCGTGCTGAAGGATGACCTGCTGCCGCATCTTGACAGCGCCATGAGCACACTGTTTCTGGACCTGCATCAACGTGGGCTGCTTGACGACACACTAGTGCTTGTGACCGGAGAATTCGGCAGAACTCCTCGCATCAACAAGGATGCAGGCCGTGATCATTGGGGCCCCAGTACAGCGATCGCCATCGGTGGAGGTGGTATTCGGGGTGGCAATGTCGTGGGAGCATCAGATGCCCGCGCAGAAAAGCCGGCAACGGAACCGTGGGGCCCCGAGGATCTGGCCGCCACCATCTATCATGTGTTGGGAATTGATCCCAAAACTCTGTTCCACACAGCCGAGGGACGCCCCATACCGATTGTCCCGGGAACAGGTCGTGTCATCCAGCCGCTGTTTGCCTGATCGTGTCTGAAATCTGCTCGAGGGGCCTGTTTTCCAGTCTGGACGGCGCGGATGCAAGAAATGCAAGTATTGAAGGTCTGCCTGTTGCTGCTGTGTTTTTTCCCAGCAAATCATGCAAGTCATTGTATCCTGGCGGATGAGCCAACAGTCAGTTATGTGTTCCCTGCTGGCGGTCAGCGCGGGACGACCGTTCGTTTTCATGTCGGTGGACACTATCTGCACGATCGCTGTCGTTTTCAGATGGAGGGATCGGGAGTTACCACCGTCAGCAATCTGCAACGCACGGACAAGACGGTATGGTTCGAGGGACCTGTCATTCCACTGCAGGAGTCCCAACAAAAAGAAGACTACCCAGTTGACCATGCGGGCTCAGTAACAATCGCAGCCGACGCAGAGACAGGGATTCGACGGTGGCGTGTCAGTACGTCACAGGGAGTGACGCTGTCGCGACCTTTTGTTGTTGGCGAACTTCCGGAGATTGTAGAGCAGGAAATCGATGGCGACCCCGTGCCGGTCTCTGTGCAGTTACCCGTTACCATCAATGGCCGGATTTTTCCACGGGAAGACATTGATATCTGGACGTTCACTCTACAGCAGGGGCAAGCGGTGACGTGCACGGTCCTCGCGGCCGGCCTGGAATCTCCCTTGGACGCAAGAATCTGGGTCACCGGTCCTGACGGCCGAATTCTGCAGCAGTCTGATGACTTTCACGGGACCGATCCGCGAATTGCTTTTATCGCGCCTGTGACCGGGCAATTTCAGGTGCACCTGCAGGATGCGAATTTTGGTGGATTGCAGGACTATGTCTATCGACTTTCACTTGTCTCGGAACTGCAAGCCGACGGCATGTACCCGCTTGGTGGCAGGCGTCATTCAACTGTTCCACTTCAGCTTTCCAGTGGACAACAGTTGCTGACAACAAAGGAGTTCCTGATTGGTGGCAGCGAGCGAACACGATATCAGTTGCCCGAGCATCCGTTGTGGGCTGCTGTATCAGATCTGCCAGAGGTCATGGAGCCGGAAAACGACGGAGAAGCCGTTGCCGCAGCGACCGTGGAACTTGAGCAGGTGGCTAACGGCCGAATTCGGAAGGCGGGTGAGACGGATCGCTGGCAACTGAGTCTGGCAGCACAGGAAACGGTGATGCTGGATGTATTTGCCGCCAGACTGGGATCCCCGCTTGACAGCGTGCTGACCGTCCTTGATCCCGCCGGCAAGCTGATTGCGGAATCTGACGATCTGCCAAATGGCGTCACAGATTCTCAGTTGCGTTTCACCGCCAGCGAAGCAGGGATTTGGACGGTGTGTGTGGCCGATCGTTTCGCGGACCGTGGCGGTGTGCAGTTTGGGTATCGGCTGATGATCCGCTCGGCCAAAAGCGACGCTCCGGGGTTTTCACTTGATCTACCAGTAGACGCTCTGTCCCTGCCTCGGGGTGGAGAGGCGAAGTTGAAAATTACGGCAGTTCGCACCGGACAGTTTCAGGGAGCGATTGAGCTGATTCCGGAAAATCTGCCAGCGGGGGTGGCGGTAGAGGGCAATCTCATCAAGGCAGGAGGCAATGAGACGACGCTGATTCTGAAGGCGTCGAAGGATGCTGCCGTATCGCTGGCCCCTGTAACAATCCGCGGTCGCGAGCTGCGGGATGCGACCGATGCGTCAGCGGCAGCTTCATCGGAGGCACCGGAGCCTGCGGATTCGAAGGCGAATGCGCTACTGCAGGCCACAGCCACGGTCAGGCGTCAGCGTCCGGACGATGAGGCTGGAGAGAATCTGTGGCTGTCGGTTTGTGTACCAACGCCGTTTCGGTTTGTCGGAGCATTTGAGACGAAGTATGCCCCGCGCGGTTCCACATTTGTGCGACGCTACCGCATCGAACGCGGTGATTACAAGGGTCCACTGACAGTGTCACTTGCCGAACGACAGACTCGGCATTTGCAGGGCGTCACCGGGCCGGTGGTGGTTGTGCCGGCAGAGGCAGACGAATTTGAGTACCCGGTTCGATTGCCTCCATGGATGGAAATCGGTCGCACCAGTCGCACCTGCCTGATGGCCACGGGATTCGTAGCCACCGAAGATGGTCAGACGCATCCGGTCAGCTACACATCTTTCGAGCAGAACGACCAGGTCATTGTGCTGGTCGATCCTGGTCGCATGAACATCCGACTGGAACGGGACTCACTACTGGTCTCCGCAGGACAGGCTGTGCCGCTGTCAGTGCAGGTTTTTCAGGAGCCTGGGATCAGGGGCGACGTTCGCCTTGAACTGGTTATTCCCGCCCACATGCGCGGGCTGAAATGTGAGCCCGTGACCGTACCGGCCGACAGCGAAGCGGGGACATTGACCCTGCAGTTCAGCGAGGCTGTGCCGGGGCCCTTTAACATGCCGTTGACCGTGCGTGCCACGACGGGGTCCGGCGTCCAGCAGCATTTCACTGAGGCGACATTGACGATCAAGGCTCGCTGAGACATCAGCGCCTTGGCAGGATCGAACAGACTTCCACGTAGCGGGTGAACAACGGGCTCTAAGTACACTGCTGTGCGCGGTGTTGCAATGCCGTCTGAGTGTTGGTGATTCTTCATTACCGAAGGACACGTTGGTCAGTGGTCACAGCACGCAAAGTCCCCCTCGGGAGGACGAGGCTCCTGCCGAGCCGAAGTCAATTGTCAGTGCTCAGTTGTCGTTGCTCGCCGACAACCGTAGCCCGAGCATTCCTGCTCGGCCCCGTCCATAAAAACACTGGGGATTTCAAGGGTGACGAGAATTTTGTGCCCGGGCTGAAGCCCAGACTACGACTTTTGTCCCTCGGCATCATTCCTGCCCGGTCATTTTTTGCCCAAATAAAGCCGCGAAGCGTCGCACGTTTCCAGACGCTCAGCCGCTTCCCTGTCTGCTAACCACGTAGCATAAGGGGAGTGTCAGCATTGTCACCGAGCTGGTGCTCGGTGGTCCCAGCGAAGTCTCCCTC
>CAXBSH010000199.1:0-10225 GCA_963977705.1 uncultured Planctomycetaceae bacterium | reverse complement strand
CCGAACGCGGTCCAAAAGCGGCGTAGCCAAAGCCGTGCATCTCCGCGCGCTGCATTCCAGCTCGGAATCCCAGCAATACATCGACTCAAACCGCGAAAATCACTCGTTGAGAGTCGCTCAAGTTCGGAGTAAAGGAAGCAGCAGACAGTAAACGGGCCACAGCTGATTTCGAGCGTTCATGGGGGCTCAGTTCTGACGGCGATTTCTGACGGGAGGCTGACCAAACGAAAGTCCGAACGCATTCGGAATCACAAGTGAAGGAGCGGGAGCACCGGGTCTGGGCTCGAACGTGGCAAGGAACTGCCGCAGCTGTTCGTTGATCTGCGGGCGATTGCCGACGGTGGTCTGCGGTCGATTGATGGTGCCGCGAACCTGCACTGTGACCCACTGCGTGGCACTGGTGGTGAGGATATCGCTGATGGGATTGCGGAGTCCGGGTCCGCGATTCGGTCGCGAAAAGAAGTCCAGCACCACATCTCCTTCAAATCCGATTCGTCCGCGACCGCGCAGTGAGATGGATTCACCCACCAGATCAATCGGGTCGAACCAGAAGGCCGAATCTGCAATTTCAAAGGTCATCAGGGCATGGTTGAAGGCCGTGCGATCGTTGACCGCGAAGTTCAGCTGCGGCAGCGCTCGAAGCAGCTCCAGTACGACAGGGGTTTCATAAAGTGCTGCCGGACTGATCTGGACCTGCCCACGTCCCTTCAGTGCACTGGTCTGATCGCTGTCTCCGGAGACAAAGATCCACGAATTCAGCACTCCGCGCAGGTTTCGCTGTTCCGGCGCATGCTGGCGTGCGTACTGCTCCAGCAGCGCATTTCGCAGCTCGCCAAAGAATCGCCATGATGTGCCGGCACGCAGATTCACAAGTCCATCCATCTCAAGGCGACCACCGAATGCCTGACCCTGAATTCTTTCGGCAAGGGGCACTTCCTGAGGTCTTGCTTTTCCCAGGATGACGTCGCGATGGCCCAGCACCAGTTCTTCATTGGTGACCTTCCATGGGCCGGAAATGCTGTCGAGACGCATATCGAGCACGCTCAGACTGGAAAGTTGCAGGTCGCCCTCGCTGTTCAGGTCAACACCATCCCAGCTGCCACCGGCACGCACTCGACCATTCACATTGGAAAGGCCAAGGCCGGCGTTGATTTCGCAGCCCTCAAGCAGGCAGTTGACACGCCATGCCGCGGTCGGGGCAGCCGAGTGATCTACAAGCCCGCGAAAATCAATTTCCGATGACTCAAGTGAAATCAGTCCGGCCTCACCCAGTCTGGACAGGATCTGTCGCCAGCTGTCCGGCAGGGCCGCTCGCAACTCATCGTCTGGTCGCACACGGCTGGCGCTCAGATCATTCAGGTGCAGTTGCCACTCTCCTGCCGGATTGACTTCCGCCCAGCCTGAAGCCGAGATTTCACTGCCATCGTGACGTGCGCTGAGCGACTGAATTTCACAGTGCTGACGCCCAGCCAGGTCCGGACTGTCGGGTTCGTAACTGAGCCGTGCAGACACGATTTCCATGGGGTAGGGAAATGGCTGCGGACAGATGCGAGCATTGTAAACGTGCGCGTCCTGCAGGCTGACCCTGGCCTTCGAGCCGGGCGCTGACGTCCACGAAATCAGCGTCGTCACGTCTGCCTGACCTGTCGGGTTTACAATGGACCAGACGGTGCGGGCAGCCGGAGGCAGGGCGTTGAACAGATCAGCATCAAGGGCACCGTTTCGCGACTGAACCGTCAGATTCAACTGACCGGGAGCCGGCAGACCGACCCACGAACCCTCACCAAGAAGTTCTCCTGTCCCGTGTCGGCCAGAAAGGTTTTCAAATGTCCAGCGTTTCTGCTTCGAATGGAATCGGACAAGTCCAGCAAGATCCTCGATATCGTAGGGGAAACCGCGAAATCGCAGTTTTGAATTGCGGACATTTCCCGTCAGCCGAATGTCCGTGGGCCGATCAAGGCCAGGTTCCCGATAGCACTCAATGTCAGCCGTGGCCTCGCCAGTCAGGTTCAGGCTTTCAATGACCCTGCGAGCAGATTCATCAAGAGCATCCCGAAAAGCCGTATCCAGAGGTACGACATCGGCATGCACATCGAATCGCAGTTCCAGTTCGGGGCCCGGGTTCCGGATCCAGCCAACCGCGCTCACCGTATTGGTGCCCACTGCACCAGCGGCCTGCACATCAAACACAACGTCCTGCATCGAAGCTTCAGCAGCAGGCAGTGGACGCTGTTTCAACTGGGCTCGAATACCGGTGACCTGTTGTCGGAAGCGATGGAATCTGACCGTGGCATCCTGAGATGTTGCCTGCACGGAAACAGGCACCCAGCGACCGGACGCCATACGTTTCAGCACAGCATCTCCAGTGACTGTCCCGCCCGGCTGAAACTGGTCAAAGAATCGCTGCGATTTGGGGGGCACAAGAGATTTCATCTGCATAGTGACAGGAAAGTTTTCCACATGCAGAGTCGCTTCGGGGATGATGTCGGAATTTCCGAGGGGGATAGTGCATTGACCGGTGACCAGTGCATTGCCGTCACGCGCTGACTGCAGCTCGATTCTGCAGGCTGTGTTGGTGACTGCGAGCGAAGCCGCAATTCCGGCAAACCGCCATGGCAGCACCGGACATGCCAGCGAACCTTCGCGAACTGCGACCTTCAGCTGCAGCTCCGGAATTGCGGCATCGGGAGCTCGTTTTGCTTCGAAGTCCACATCAATCAGACCGACAAATCGCAGTGACGCGTCGCCACTGCCCACACTGAGTGCACCAGAGACTCCACTGTTCGGAGTCTGTCGGCTGGGTTCGGGAAGGCGATCCTGCAGGGCGGGCTGCAGGGCCGTGTTCAGCGTCTGCTCGAACTCGCTGAGCTTTTCCGAAAGCTGTGGCATGGTGGATTGAGCGATTGTGAGCAGATTCTGATCGGCAGCCACATCCCGGACTCGACCAGCCAGCATCCAACTGCGGGATTTCAGGTCAAGGTCACCTTCGAGTGCGAGCGTGCCGGCACCAGGCAGAACAACCCTGCCCGCAACATCATATTGCTCACCGGATGCCGGGATTGCCTGAAAGTCGGGCACTGACAGCAGCAGTTCGGCCGGAGGCACCGCACCGGCGTGTTCCAGTATCAGCTGCATCCGCAGATCCTGGACCCGCAGCTGTGGTGGCGTGAAGACCTGGCTGGCCGGTTGTGGAAACGTGTAGTCCTGCCAGTTCCAGCGCCCTTCAGCCGTTCGTTTCAACAGCAGATCCACACCAGACAATCGCAGGCTGCGCAGCAGCAGTTGCTGTTGTTCCAGCAGTTGAGCGTCATCGATTTCGGCCTGGATTTCACTGATGCGAACCAGCACCCTGCCCGTGCTGCGATCACGAACCTCAACCCCATTCAACTGCAGCGTCGCCGTTCCAGGCAGACGAATTTCATCGACATGCAGCGAAAGCTGGGGAGCGCGAGTTTCGAAGGTGCGGACCAGTCGTTCCCTGAGCCACTGGTCCTTTTGCAGCCACAGCAAGCCACCCCCTGCGAAGACGATCGCGACGATCGTCACCACAATCAGCAGCATCCAGCGAATGACCGAAAAAAAACGCATGCGTCCTTGCCCGTTGCCCGTCCCATATCAGGGCTGCAGTCGCCTGCCACGTTTCGACAGCAGAGCGACCAATCCGCAGGCTGCCACTGTCATCAATGGCATTTCCACTGGTAAACGATACCTGACGGATCCCACAAAGACCATATGAACCGCGAGGAACTGCAGAAAAGGCAGAATCAGCAGCAATCTGGAGGAGAGGCTGATTCGGTTGGCGAACAGGCCTTGAATTGTCAAAAAACCGAGGAAAACATACCAGATTCCAAGGAAAACGTTGAGTAGGGGAAATGCCAGCCCGGGTGCATGCAGAGTTGGGCTGAGAAATCTGAGCATTTTGGTGAAGGCCAGCTGCAGCGTTCGCTGGGGGTTTTTCAGCACAAATTCAACTGCTCGCTGTTTGTACTGCTCGTTGACCTCAGCTTCGGAAAACCGCTGGTACAGACCTTCAGCATCCAGAAAACGCATGTCACTGGCCCCGGTCGCCCCCGGATTCAGGCCATCATACAGACTAGGGCCGGACCACAGCGATGTATGCACCCACAGGCCACTGACGTGATAGTTTCGCGCGGCCCACGGCAGCAGTGTCAGCCACGCGGCAAGGCATAGCAGACCGGCCAGCAGCACTCTCTGCCGCAATCTGTCACGGTGCAGCCACAGCAGCAGAATGCTGGCCACCACCGGCCAGAGTATCCAGCCCGGACGTACCAGGGTTCCAATTCCAGCGGCCACACCAGCCAGCAGGGCCTGCAGCAGAGGGTGGCGTTCAGGGTGTCCGGGAGCCTGACGCAGCAGCGGTTCCAGTGTCAGCAGACTGGCCAGCACCCAGCATGTGAACCAGCCTTCCGAGAGAATCTGGACGGACGTGGCAATCTGCAGCGGTGACACTGCGGCGATGGCCAAAGCGACAATCGCTGGTCCGGTTCCCGCCAGTCGCCGTGTCAGCACAAAGAGCTGCAGACAGCAGAGACTGCCGACAGTCGCCAGTACCAGCGAGGCCACTGTGATACTGTCCCCAAACAGTCGAATACTGGCGGCCAGCAGCAACGGAAAACCGGGCGTCCTGAGGATGCGGCGCGGTGGCGAATGAATCGCGTAGTCCTCGCCATGTGCCAGATGCTGGGCCAGTTCCCAGTATCCATTTGCGTCACCCTCGACCAGAAACTGGCGTCCCGCCTGCTGCACATACAGGTCGATGCCAAACGCGGCAATGAGACGCAGCAGCAGGGACAGCAGCAGCAGCCCTGAAAGCCAGCGCAGCTGGGTTGCAGTCAGGGGCGTGTTCGGAGCCCACCCCGTACTGGCTGGATTGTCAGGCCTGAGTGCCGACATGTTCATCCCGTGTCTGAGGTCGGATCAGCAGAACAATCACAATGGACAGCGCGGCCACCAGAGCAAACGCTCCGAAGATGATATTCACCGGGACATTTCGATCCCGCAGCCAGCCAAAACCCCAGTCACCAAATCCGCCGCAGCTGATACTGACCAGATTCATGATTCCGTAGCCAGTTGCCCTCAGTTCAGGTCGGGCGATCTGGCACAGAATTGGCATGTTGTTGCAGTCGAAGAATCCCCAGCCGAGGCCGAACAGGACGAGTCCGGCCATCGCTGTGAACTGCGTCGGTGCACTGCCAACAGCATACAGTGAAGGCAGAAACATGGCCATGCCGATGGCGCTGATGTAGATGCGACCACGATGACTGCGAATCATCCAGCGGTCAGCAAGAAATCCACCGAGGGCTGCACCGGCGATACAGGCTGGATGCACAAACGTTGAAACCAGCCCTGCTTTGCCCTGACTGAGTGAAAACTTTTCACGCAGGATGTCGGGCATCCAGTCACGCACAACCCAGCCGGCAATCGCCGGTAGTGTGAAGTACAGCACCAGCAGAAGAAAGTTGAAATTGCTGAGCAGTGAATGCAGAGTCTGAGCCGGGTTGAAGGGCTGCCGAGCTGCAAGCTGCGGTGGATTCTTCAGGATGAACATCAGAGGCAGCGCGTACAGGATTCCGGTCAGCCCACAACTGGAAAACACAAATCGCCAGCCAATAGCCGGTTGCTCGGCCGCGTAGCCCGCCATGCCGCCCAGGATCAGTCCGATGTAAATCCCTGTCTGATGAATGCCCACAGCCAGTGATCGATTGCGCCCGGTGTGAAAATCCGTAATCATGGCCAGTGCCGCCGGAATATAAAACGCTTCACTGATGCCCATCAGAGCACGCATCAGCAACAGCTGTTCAAAAGTCCGAACGTCGGCTGTCAGCCACGTTACCAGCGACCAGACCAGCAGGCTGAGACAGATCACATGCCGTCGACTGATACGATCTGCGACATAGCCACCGAAAGGGCTGAGGCCCGCATAGACCCACTTAAACACACCCAGGACCAGTCCCCAGTTTTCCTTGGTTTCGATCCCCGGGATATCCGTGATCATCGAGGTTTTCATCGCCGCCAGCATCTGGCGGTCCAGATAGTTCAGCAGCGCAACGGGAAACAGCAGCGCTACGATCAGCCACGCCAGCGATCCGTAATCTGTCGGGGCACTGTCTGAGTTTCCTGCTGCCATAAATGATGCCTCTGTTACCAACAGAAAAGTTCTGAAAGCAGAATCTTAGGGTTGAGCGGGATCTGTTGAAAGCAGCTTCGACACTGTTTGACGCAGTCTTTCCCAGCCGTCCGCACTGATGGATGCAGCCTGTAGTACCCCCGCGTCTTCCTCATTCTGCTGTTTGACTTCCGTTCGGAACTCGACGTGTTCGGAAATCAGATCGCTCAGCTGCGCTGGTGTCAGATTGCGGCCGGTTTTCAATAGAATCAGATACTCCAGCAGCTGCTGAGTCTCACGCCACGCTTTCAATCGCAGCGTCTGACGCACGGCTGGACGGTCACCCACACTGCTGTCCATGATAAACACACCCAACGGATCGGCCTCACGCAGAGCACTGCCCGTCTTGTTGACTGTCTGCCACGGAACCAGCCCGGAAGCCCCGGCAAGCCACGAGTCGACAGCCCATGCCTGCAGGCTGCGGCTGGATTGATGCACATCCGGGGTACTGCCATAGATCCAGATTTTGAGATCATTGCGTTGCTGTTGCGCCTGCACCAGCGGTCGATAGTCACGGAACGCTGCTGCGGATACGACCCAGTGGTCAGCTCGACCCTCCAGCTGTCCACGAGCATATTCGGGACGCGAGATGTCGATTCGATAATCAATCCGTGCCTGTGGATGGGAAGCTCTTCCGGCATCGGTCAGCTCTCCATAAAACTTCAGAGCTCGATAGTCCCAGAACCCCGCCGGTTCGTCCAGAATCCACGGTGATTTTGCCGGATCATCAAGACTTCCCTTGTTATTCAGATAGACCTGGAAATGTGTTTGTGTCCAGCCCCTGTCGCTGGCCACATGAGCAAAATCCTGCAGGATCCTCGTCCACGTCGCTGCATATTCCGGGTGAGCAGCGAATGCCTGAAAAGCATCCGGGTTGCCGTTGAAGAATTGGCGGCAGTTGAGTGGCCAGCTTTCATGAAACGTCAGATAAAATCCGGGCACAGGGATCGGGCCACGATGCTGGTCGGCAAACAATGAACCGTCAAGGACGGGGCCGAAGGCCGCAGCAAAGTCGTCCCAGTAGCCGCTGCCTGAGCCGGCCTCAATCGCGTCATAACGGCGATTATCCATGCGTTTCCCGGATCGCAGTCGCATGTCCAGATTACTCTTGCGAGCTCCCGGTGCGGCTGTGTTGTGCGAATAATGCAGGATATTCAGATGCACCCGATGGTCATAGGCCGCACGCTGCATCGCGTAATAGTCGTCGACATGATCCGGCAGGCCGTAGCCGTTCATTTCACACACGAATGATGCCGTCCGCGGAATCTGAAACGGCAGTACTTCCACGGTTAACGGAACCACTCGTCCATCACTGATTCGGATACTGCCCGACCAGATCCCGGCCGACGCCTCGAACGGGATGAATATGTCAGCGGCAATCACGATGTCCCGTTGCGGCTGCAGCAGTACTGTGTCCGGAAGGGGCAGCAGCGGATCCGGAATCTGCCTGCCCGCTGATTTCACATACACAGCTTCGAACAGGTCGATCCGTGGCGTGCGACCCGAAAACTGGATCTGTACAGATTGTCGTCCCTCGCCCCGCAGCAGCAGCTGCAGCGATACAACTTCGCCGGCAGCACCACTGAGAGTGACGCGACGTCCATCGAAAATCGAATTCCGGCGACGATAGTTGTCAGGCAGCTCACCAACTGCCTGTCCGTCTGAGTCGTATCGATCGCAGATCGGTATAACGCTGATTCCATCCGGGACTTCAGACGCTGCAATCGGTGGCCTGCTCTCGGGAATCGCTGTGAGTCGCGGCGGACGAGGGATTTTCTCGGTGGTGAGTTTTGCCCATGGGGAGACGGCCCCGCTTCTGTTGATCGCTCGCACAGCAACCTCGACACGAGACGCCGTTGAAGTCTCTGACAACAATTCGAACAACCGCACTTGCTGCAGCTGACCGGGCTGCAACAACGGAATCTCAGTTCGCGGTACGTCCTGATCATCGACTTTGATCTGCAGCCCGAACCCGGCAGGTGGAGCCCGAAAAGACAATTCGGGGACCTGGGCTGATGTCATCCGGATGCTGAGCTCGGTCGGGGTGGTCGGAGGTGGCTCTGCGACAGACTCAAGTTCCAGCTCCAGACGCGGGGCTCGCCCGGATTGCTCGCGAGCATAGATGGAAGGGTTACGGGAATAGTCGGCGGAGTGTTCGTGGAGCGCCAGTCCGAAAGCCAGACCAAGGATATTTGCATGGATCAGATCAGGAGCGAGGTCCCACGAGTAGACTCCATTCTCGACAGCCTGAGTGGTGTGGTGGACCAGGGTAAAGGAATTTCCGCCGCAGACCGCCGGAAACCGCAGGCCCGGTGCACCCCAGCCGGAAAATGGCTGTGTTCCTGCGGTCAGACCATTACTGGCGTTTTCGTCCCATGGAACGGCAATCGTGGAAATCGTGATGCCGGCAATATCTTCCGAGGCCTGGCTGCAGATCAATCGCGCACGCCGCACTGTGCGTCCTTGCAAACCTGAAAGATCGAAAGCCATAGCTACGATGTGCTGATTTCCCTTGATCCGAATGCGACCGTTGGCTCCGGCATTCTGGTTCCATTCGCCATCCACCATCACAATGGAATTGTCTCGAACGGGAGTCAGGGAGACGGTTTCTGCGGCTGATACGGTGTCGCGACACAAATCTGGCAGCAACGCATAACTCAGTATCAGCAGGCATCGGATGCGAAGCGACGGAAGGGTCAGGGCTGTCATCAGAAGTTCCTTAAGACGGTGTGATTCTGCCGCGGCTGACGACCAGTGATCCTGTGAACTATGGATTCTGCTTAAGCAGTGACTCGATCGCTGCTTCAAGATCCGTTGCTGCCTGCTGCGCTGGCAACTGAGTCTGACGGGCCGTCAATTCAGCTTTGCGTGCCCGGATCACCCCCAGTTGCTCGGTCAGCGACAGTTTTTCGGCAACGAATAAAGCTTCGTTCAACGCAGCCAGTTCCACCAGAGGATGCAGCTTCGTACTGTCCTGTGGCAGTCCGGCCAGCAGCAACTGCTGCGGTAGGGCATCGGCAGCATCGTCCATCACAGCCTGTCGAGCCAGCAGCAGCAAAGCTAGGTTTTGATGCTGCCGCAGAGACAGAGGGATCGCGCCGTCCGCAGAGCTTTCGGCGTTAAGAGTCCCCACAGGGACAGGCGTAATGGCAACAAGTCGGCCTTGCAGTGTGCGGGAGACTTCAATCATTCCCGCACTGCGGGCTGCTGCTGCCGCAATCAGTAACTGCTGCGGCGGGACATCCGCTGTACTGGCCAGTCTGGTGATCGACTGCTGCAGCCGTGCCTGAATCTCCGGGACCGTCCAGTCACACTGACCTACCGCAGTCAGTAACTGACTCTGCAGTCTCAATTGCTGAAGCTGATCGATGTCAGTACAGCCGGGATCCGTCGTGCCCGACACCTCCAGCAGCAGGTCGAGGCTTGTCAATCCGGCCGGCTGTTCAAGCCACAGCAGGATGCGGCTGGCATTCATCTGCTGCAGATTCCAGCGGCGTGCCGCATTCCAGCGTGAGCGGAAAGCAATGGCCTTATCTTCCCCCAGATCCTGTGTGAAACGGGCCAGATCAAACGGAGTGACATCCAGAAGTAACGCAGCGGCTTCGATGGGATTTCCCGAGTGCTGAATCTGTTCTGATGCCTGCAGCAGTCCACGGATATTGTCCGGACCGGAAACGCCACTGCTGCGCAGCGACTGAACGCGTTTGAGAACGACGGCGCGGGCCTGCTCCTCACGACCTGTTCTGCGATACTGCTCGAGCAGCAGGGATTCGGCCCTTTCATGCAGGCCTGTTACGCCCCAGGTCTCGGCTGCAAGGCCCTGCAGCAAGTGCTGTCGGAATGCAAGCAGGTTTTCGTCAGCCGTCTGAAGATCTGTTTTCTCCAGCATCACCATAACGGCTGCCGCTGCCGAAACAGCTCGCACATCTTCACTGGCTGACACCAGAGCAAGGTCCTCAGCGATTCGCTGCTGCAGAGCGGGCAGGTCGTCCGATTTTCCGAGGCGAACACAGACGAAAGCCAGCAGGGCCAGTTCCG
>CAXBSH010000198.1:0-10227 GCA_963977705.1 uncultured Planctomycetaceae bacterium | reverse complement strand
GATCTACACTCTTTCCCTACACGACGCTCTTCCGATCTATCGGCCGGCCGATTTTTGTTTTATCGAGACACAACCAGTCCGCTCTCATCCATCGTGAACATCGGAATCGGCTCTCTGGATTCCTTTGGCACCGCATCGGCCCGCGGGGGATTGCTGGGACTTGGCGGCAGTAGTCTCACGAGCAACTCGGACAATCATTCCGTACACGGACTCGTCTGGCTGGATTCTGCCGAGGACTGGTCCGGGACAGGCAGCTCCTCCACAGGCCCCGATCTGTTCACTGCATTCGCACATGAAACGGGTCACGTCCTTGGGCTGGCAGATTCCCACAGTGGTCTGATGAACGGCAACTACTCTGGCCCTGTCGGTCTGGCTGACTTTCCAGAGATCGCAGCAGGCAGCAGCAGCGGAAACACTGCCATCAGCAGTGGTGTCACTGTTGCAACCACAGTGACCGGCAACGTCTCGACTCAATCCCCGGCAACGACCAGCACCGTGGTATCCTCGGTTCCTGCCGGCACCGGTACCACCAGTTTTGCCCTGCACGGGCTGGGTGACCCGCAACTGACCGCTGCCGAAGTCGGCATTCTGCTGGACCGCGCTTCAGCTGCCACCCCCAGCAATGATGCCATCATCGCCGTTGTGGATCGTGAAGGAACAATCCTTGGCGTTCGCACCGAAAGCAATGTCTCGGCACCCGATAACCAGACACTGGCGTTTATGATTGACGGAGCCGTGGCCAAAGCTCGTACTGCAGCCATGTTTTCCAACGGAGATCCCGTTGCTGGAACAGTCGGACCACTGACTTCACGCACCATTCGATTTCTCAGTCAGACCACCATCACACAGCGTGAAGTGGAAGCCAACCCAAACTCACTCGATCCTGCAGTGCGAGGGCCTGGCTTTGTGGCCCCGATCGGAGTCGGTGGACATTTTCCACCGGAAATCCTGCACACGCCGCCTGTCGACCTGTTTGCCATCGAACACACCAATCGCGACAGCCTGATCCATGCCGGTCTGAATGGACAGCGAGAAAACGGCGGTGGCGATGACCTGCTGCTTTCAGCCCGCTTTGATGCGACCTTCGCTGCCGGCAAAGATGTGCCCGCTCCTGAATCCTGGGGCTTCGCCTCGGGACTCGCACCCACTCAGCAGTCCCGTGGCATTGCCACGCTGCCCGGCGGTATTCCACTGTTCCGTGACACCAATAGTGACTCGGTGGGCGATACGCTGATCGGGGGCATCGGAGTCTTCTTTCCGGGCCCGGAAGGCTTCGCGACCTGGGAACAGGGATTCACAGCAGGTCAATCCGAAGTCACTCGCACGAACGCTCCCAGGGTCCTCGAAGCCGAAGTCATCGCCCTGGCTGCCGCCGGAGGCAGTCGCACGGCTGTCACCTTCGGTACAGGGGCTCCCGGCGCACAGATCGGTACCATCGACGGGGTTTCAGCCATTCCCGATATCGATCTGCCCTTCGACCACATCACGCTCGTCGGTATCGATCTGGAAATCGTCGGACCCACTCCGGGAATTGAAGGAGTCCGTCAGACGGTCGCACTTGCCCAATCCCTCGGGACAGGCACCGTCAATGGGATCAATCAACCAGTTGCACCTGGTGGCATTCAGCTGTTGCCCGGCAGTGCTGTTCCGTCCGGCTGGCTGGTGACTCCCAAAGACGGAGTCGGGATCAGTGCTGCAGAAGTCCAGCAGATCATTGACAATGGTATTCTTGCTGCCGACAAAACACGCGCTGCGATTCGTGTGCCCGCCGGTTCACGCACCAGAATGGTCCTGGCAGTCACCGATACACTGGGTGAAGTCGTCGGACTGTATCGCATGCCGGACGCCACGTTCTTCTCCATCGACGTAGCCGTCGCCAAAGCACGCAATACGTCCTACTACGCCGGCTCAAATCTGCAGCCAGCAGATACCGTTGCTGGCGTGCCAGCTCAGACGGCTTTTACCAATCGCACATTCCGCTTCCTCGCCGAACCGCGTTATCCAGCCGGTGTCGAAGGATCTGATCCTCCGTCCTTCTCGACTCTGAATCAGGCCAAAAATCCCGAAATCAACCCTCGCACCGCGGAAAACAATGGACCACCAGTTGCCGCAGCAGCCATGAATGACACCGTACTGGGTTTCGATGCCTTCAACCCAGGTCGCAATTTTCAGGATGCCTCCACCAGCCTCACGCACCAGAACGGAATTGTCTTCTTCCCGGGCAGCACGCCACTGTACCGCAATGGGCAGCTGATCGGAGGCCTTGGCGTCAGCGGAGATGGTGTCGATCAGGACGATGTCGTCACCTTCCTTGCAGCGCAAACCTTCCTGCCACGACAGAACGGCATCACCAGCGCCGACGACGTCGCTGTCGATGGTGTGCGTCTGCCATTCATCAAATTCAACCGCGTCCCTTTCGGCTGAGCACGAGAGCGATCCATCCATGCAGCCCACTTTCCGATCTTCTCTGCTGTGCTCTCTGCTGGTCACACTGCTGTTACCCGTCACTGCCAGTGCCGGTACAGAAAACCCTCGCAGAAAATCGGGCCGTACCGCGACACAGTCCACCCAGAGCCCCGCCGCTCGCGCCGGCTATCCCCGACGCGTCGCACCATGGGCTACCACCTGGCCCGGCAGTCGCACCCGCGGCCACTACGTTGGTGGCGGAGCACCCCTGTTCGGATTCCCCGCCACCCCGCTCCGCGGCGAAGGTCGCCGCAGCAGCGAAGGCACCTTCGGCGTGGACTACATGCCATGGTACTCCCACTACAACCTGCACTGGTACCACGGAAACAACCAGCAGGGTGGCGAAGGTCAGTATGAAGCAGACCACCGCGTCAATCCGCTGGACGATTTCCTCGGGTTCGGCCCCCGACGCCGCGCCTTCCCGCGTGGCCACTGACACCATCGCTGCCAGCCGCACTCACGCCCGCTGCGTCGCCCCCAGCTCCTGCTGCAGACGCACAAACAGACGGTCCACCTCCAGCGCTGTCTCCGAGTCCAGCGTCCAGCCATACGGCTGCCGACGCGCAGCCGAACTGAACACACCACGCTTCACCAGCAGATACTTTTCAATCGCCAGAAAGCCGTCCAGCCCGGCCTGCAGCTGCAACGCCACCAGACCACAAATCGGGTACCACAGCCGATACGCCAGATCATCCTCACCGGACTGCAACGCCCGCCACAATGCCACAATACCGTCCAGCAGATCCATCCCCGGCATCGTCCCCGTCACCCCACGACGAAAACTGTCCACCAGATGAATACCACCCGATCCCTCAAAGATCTGAGCTCGCCCGCCCGCAGCATCACGCAACGCTGACAGACACGGACCAATCGGCGAGGCCTCAGGCTTGAAGACAATCTTCTCAGCACCATACAGATCCAGCAGATTCAGACTGACCTGCAGCGGAATCGACTGGCCCACATAACCCGACGCATCCTGCACTATCACCGGCAACCCGGTCCCGTCAGCGATCGCCCGAAAATAGCCCGTCATCGAATCCGTACTCAATCGCGATGTCAACGGTGGCACCGCCATCACAGCATCACAGCCGGCCCGCTCCGCCGCCACTGCGTACTCCACGGCCTGCTTCGAACTCTCAGCACCAACCGCCGCAAACACCACACCTCGACCAGCCGATAATTCCGCCATCAGCTCCGTCAGTCGCAGTCGCTCGGAATACGTCAGACGAAACGTCTCTGACACCATCCCTGACCCCAGCCCGTCAGCCCCCATGGAGTAAGCCCAGTCAATCTCACGCTGCAGCACCGGCACGTCTATCTCATCACTGTCCGTGAACGGCGTGTGCACAATCGGCAGAACACCCTGCAGTCGACGCGGCATGATATGTCTCCCTCTACTCAATTCCCTGATATCTCAGAATGCTGTGTCCAGACCTTCCGCATGGCCCCGCAAAGTCGTCAGCACCTCGTCAGTGCTGGATGGATCCACTGCGCGACATGAATCCGTCAACAGCGAAGCCAGATCCGCAAGATCTCGCCGCCACTCCACAGGATCCAGCAATGGCGGTTCGATTTCGGCAAATTCTCCCAGCAGCAGAATCATCCGCAGGCAATGCCGAAACACGACTCCCTCCTGACGGGTCAGATCCCGCGCTCGCACAAATCGATCAAAGTTCCCACCAAAACGCAGCAGATCGCCAATGCACCAGACACTCCGCTGATAGACATCGGCAACCCCCGGGAACTCATGCTGAAACAACAGCCGCATCCGATCACCCAGCGGCAGCGGAAAAACTCGACGTCGCTCCACTTCATCAAAATAACCCGTCAGATCCTGCGGCGTCAGCAATCCCCGTGATAACAGCCGCGGATTCAGATACTCCGACGCCAATGGACCCGCCGGCATCGCATCCGGCAACGGTACACGCACCATCACCGCGACCGATGCTGGCATGTCCAGCACACTCTCCAGCAGCTGCAGTCGCTCTTCATGACTGGCCAGATGCATATGCTCAGCCAGAAACAGACCATACAGCGGATTGATACTGCGAAAACAGTTGATCAGCGGCAGCAGCGGAGTCGCAATCGCCAGACGCGGCTGATACTCATCCCATACCGGTGCCGCAACAGCCTCACGCTTGACAGGCCGCGCCGCCTTCGGCCCGCCACTGCTGCCCGCCTTGCCGCTGCTGCGAGCCTCCTGAATCAAACGCCCCAGTAAACCTCCACCCGACTCCTCCGGCACAGACTCCTCTGGCCCCGGCTCTGCAACGACCGCCCCTCCAGCCACCTCCACAACCGGTAGACCCCCCGATTCAGATGCTGACTCAGACTCCCCGGAAAAAATTCCTTCCCCGAATTCCGCAGCAGCAGCCGACTCACTCTCCACTGTCGCTTCCGCCAGCCGCAGCGTCTCTGCCTCCGATAACGGCGGCAGCGCAGCAGACAGCCACCGCGATTCCGCACTGCCCGCTCGTGACTCAATCGCCCGCAGCAACTCCAGCGCAGCCCGCTCTGCTGCCTTCGATCGAAACACCACGTCCGCGTCATCAGCGGACCCTGCAACCACAGCCGTTCGACGTGGCGGCGGTGGCTCCAGAGTCAGAAAACCTCCGGCCTCCAGAGTCATCAGCATCCGCGTCACCTCGCGCATCGACTCCTCTTTGCCCGCTGAATCCAGTAACCGCTGTCGCACCGCATCCTGCACCGTCTGCACAGTCCCCGTCTTCCGAATCAACCACGCCAGCAAACGCCACGGAAAACGACCACGACTTGACAGACTTCCCGGAGGTGCCTCACGCAGCACCTGCAGCTGACGCTCAGACCAGTACTGCATCCCCTCACGCCGCTTCGGCATCTTCTTCTTCAGATTCTTCTTCGCTCGAATCAGCATCGGATCCTTCGTGTCCTCAGGAATCTGATCGTACTTCTCCTGCCACTTGAATAACCGCACATCATCCTCATGCGCCACAGCAAAGACATAACCCCGATCGTCAAACTGAGGACGACCAGCCCGCCCGAACATCTGATGCGCTGAACTGGGATCAATCAGCTTCATCGCCCGCGGTGGACCCTTCAGCAAGGAGGTCATCACCACAGAACGCGCAGGCAGATTGATTCCCGCCGCCAGTGTCTCAGTACAGATGCACAGACTTAACAGCTTCTTCTGAAATAAAGACTCCACCACCCGGCGATATCGCGGCAAAAGCCCCGCATGATGCAGACCAATCCCCCGCAGTAACAACTGACGCAGCTTACCGCCCGCACCCACCGACCAGTCGTGCAGCTCCAGCTCCTCCAGAATCGCCCGCTGCTGACCCGCAGCCAGCAGATCCCGACCACGCATCTGCTCAGCCACACTCCAGCACTCATTCCGATTAAAACAGAACACCAGCGCCGGCGTATATCGAGACGTTTCATCGCCCGCCGTCATCTGCTGCAGATGATCCGGCAGAAACTCGTCCGTCACCCAGCGAAAGTCCAGCGGAACTCGACGCTCCTGACTCTGCAACAGACGCAGACGACGACCATGATCCCGAGCCAGCCAGACCACAAAGTCCGTCGCATTCCCCACCGTCGCACTGATCAACAACAAACGACAGTGCTGCGGCAGCATCCCCAGCGTCAGCTCCCACACAATCCCCCGCTCCGGATCGTTGAAACTGTGAAACTCATCCATCACCACCGCAGCAACGTCCTCAAACGTGTCCTCCTGCGGATCCAGCAGACGATTCAACAGAATCTCAGCCACCACAACCAGAATCTGAGCCTTCACGTTTTCCCGGCGATTGCCCGTCACCAGACCAATGCTGTCCTCAGAAAACCCCCACCGCACTGCCGACTCACGCAGCTCACGGTACTTCTGCTCGGAAAGTGCTATCAAGGGCGTCGTGTAATAGGCACGCCGACCCGTCATCAACGCATGATACAGCGCTGTTTCCGCAATCACCGTCTTGCCCGTGCCCGTAGGAGCACACACAAGAATGCCGTCCTCCGCCTCAAACCAGCTGAAAATGGCCTGCTCCTGAAACGGATACGGCGGCCACGGCAGCTGCTGCAGATACCGCAAAGCGATGTCTTCATTCGTCAAAGGCTGCACTGCCATCAGTCAAATCCACAGAAAATCACGGCCCCGAACACCCTCAACAGCCCCCCACACCCAACATACCACGAGTCCCCGTTTCGGAACATCACAACCCCGGGAAAATCTCCGCTCTCACATAACCCCTACAACCCCTACCGCCTCAGCCCCGCGCACATCTCACACCCTCCCGCGAGACACCCGCGAATTCCCCCCCTCACCGATTGATTCCCGCTCCTCCAGCCGCTAAGAATGACCGCTTGCAGGCTCTACGCCCCGCAAATCACTCAGATCACCAAATCAGGTCCGTCAGACAAAAGCCCGTTACCCATGGCCGCCAGCGAAATTCGCTCTGTCACCGCAACCGCCATTCCACTGCTGCTCGATGACATCGACACCGATCGCATCATCCCCGCACGCTTTCTCCGCTGCGTCACATTCGACGGACTCGGTGAACATGCCTTCGAAGACGATCGACTCCAGGATCCAGGCCACCCCTTCGATCAACCCCGGTTTCAGGGCGCCGGAATTCTGCTGGCAGGTCGCAATTTCGGCTGCGGTTCATCCCGCGAACACGCACCCCAGTCACTGATGCGCTGGGGCATCCGCGCGATCATCGCTGAATCCTTCGCCGAAATCTTCTTCGGTAACTGCAACTCACTCGGGATCCCCGCCGTCAAAGCCAGTCGCTCGGATATCGAAAAACTGGCAGCCGTCATCGAACAGGACCCCACCGCACAACTCACCGTAGACCTCACCAGCCTCACCGCTTCTGTCGGCTCACTCAGCATCCCCGTAGCACTGGCCGACAGTGCCCGAGATGCCCTCGTCACCGGACAGTGGGACTACCTCGGACGCCTGCTCAGTGCCGCCGATCAGGTGACTCAGCACGCACAATCCATCCCCTACATCGCCGGATTCAAAGCCTGAATACCCCCACAATCTGAAAAATCAGCCACCACGGCAGCCCTGCTCAAAGGAATCACCCACCCATGTTCCTCACCGCACTGCTGCTGGCCCTGCTGACGCCGCCCGCCGATCCCCCAACTCGCATCGTCGTACTCGGCGATTCCATCACCAAAGGTGTCCGCTCAGGGGTCACAGCCGAACAGACATTCGGCGCCCTGCTGCAGCAGGATCTCAGAACCGCCGGACTGAACGTCGATGTCCTCAATCAGGGCATCGGCGGGGAACGCACCGATCAGGCTCTGAAACGACTGCCACAGGACATCCTGCCACTCCGCCCCGCCATCGTCGTTGTCATGTACGGCACCAATGACAGCTACGTCGATATCGGACAATCCCAGACCCGCATTTCGGCTCAACAGTTCGAAGACAACCTGCAGGCCATCATTCAGTCACTCCGCAGCCAGCAGATCAAAGTCGTCCTGATGACCGAACCCCGCTGGGGAAAAACAGCCAACCCCAACGGCGCGGCAGAACACCCCAATGTGAAACTCGAACAATTCCTCGAACGCACTCGCTCCGTCGCCCGCAAACACCAGCTGCCACTCGTCGACCACTTCCAGCACTGGACCATCGCCGAACAACAGGGAACCGATATCGGCACCTGGACCACCGACCAGTGCCACCCCAATCCCGCCGGACATCGACAGCTTGCAGATCAACTGACTCCCGTGATTCAAAAACTCCTGCAGCCCCGGTAATTACGGCACCACGTGCACCATCATCAGATCGTGAGTCTCCCCCAGCCACGCAGCATGCCCCACCAGGATCACCCTGCTGCCAGCCTCCAGCACTCCATTCCGACGCCCCCACGCAATCACATGCTTCAACAGCGAATCCGGGGCCTGAGCCACTGCACGGTTCAGCTGCGGAGTCACTCCCCAGTACAGACACATCCGACGCGACACCTCCTCGCGATCCGTAAACGCCACGATCGGTACCTTCCCCCGCAGTCGCGATAATGCCAAAGCAGTCCGACCCGTTACCGTCGCCACCACAATCAGATCGGCCTTCAGAAAATCGGCAGCCGCTACGGCCCCGCGAGTCACAGCTTCGGTGATCGGACGCGCACGACGCGATTCCTGCTCAGATGCCTCCTGCGGCTGCTGCGGCTGCACCAGTACCTCTGCCTCACGCGCAATCTTCTCCATCATCCGTACACACTGCACCGGATGCTGCCCAATCGCCGTCTCTCCCGACAGCATCACCGCATCCGTACCATCCAGCACCGCATTCGCCACATCCGTCACCTCTGCCCGCGTCGGCAACTCGTTCGACTGCATGCTGTCCAGCATCTGAGTCGCAGTGATCACCGGAATCCGCAGCTGATTGCAACGCCGAATAATCTGCTTCTGCAGCACCGGAACGCGACTGATCTCAGCCTCCACACCCAGATCACCCCGCGCAACCATCACCGCATCCGTCACCGCCAGAATATTATCCAGATCGTCAATCGCCTCCGTCTTCTCGATCTTCGCAACCACCAGCGGAGCAAACCGGGGCTTCAGACTCTGAATCAATGACTGCAGCTGCACAATGTCGTCCGCTCGACGCACGAAACTCAGACCAATGAAATCCAGCTGCTGCTGCAGAGCCCACTCAAGATCCTGCCGATCCTTCTCCGTGACACTGGGAGTACTCAGGGCCACGCCCGGAAGATTCACTCCCTGACGACTGCGAATTCGCCCCGCCTGCACCACCTGACACTGCACCCAACCCGCCGACACATCCTTCTCAACCACCTGCATCGCCACCGTACCATCCGCCAGCAGGATCCGATCGCCGGCACGCACATCATCGATCAACGGCTCGTAAGTACACGTCAGATCCGTCGAACTCGCCGATTCAGTGCCCCGAATAAACCGAAACAACGCGCCCTCAGCACACCACGTCTCGCCACCCGCCAGCTCTCCCAGACGAATCTTCGGACCCGACAGATCACCCAGCAGACCAATCGGCCGATCCAGCTCGGCCGATACCTGCCGAATCTTTCGCACCAGCTCAGCCAGCCACGCATGACTGCCATGCGCAAAATTCAGCCGGAACACATCCACGCCCTCAAGCACCAGCTGCCTCAGCACCTCCAGCGATTCACTGGCCGGACCAAGGGTCGCCACAATGCGAGTCTTGACAAGCTTCATCAGTCGGCGATCAGTCGGCCCCGCAACCATCTCAGCCCCTCACTTCAGTTACGCACGACGTACCGTCGCCACTACAGATGAATCGGAATAAAACGCTGCTGCTCCCCAGGACCCGGAACCTCCGCAGGATCCACCCACGAAATCGCACGGCCCTCACGCACACACAACTGCAGCTGCTCGCGAAATCTGCGAGTCAACAGAAACAGCAGATCGCGCTCACTGGAAGCCTCACCCGAAATGCCCGCCAGATTCGCCACACGACCACTGGCCCGGCCCGTCTGCGGATCACGCACCAGAATCACCAGACAGTTGTAGACCGGCACGGACCCCGGCCCACCACCGCAGGAAGAGTCCGGTAACTGATTCAATGGACTGGCCACGGCACGAACTTCAAAAAACAACCCACAACACCACGGAATTACGCCACAAACAACAACATCCCCACCGCATTATGCGATGCACCCCGCTTTCGAGCAATCTCGTTCCTGCAAACGACGCCCACAACTGCAAAGCCCCCCCAACCCCCAACCCTCCAACCCCCCCCCTCCCCCTCTCTCCCCACCCACCTCCCCC
>CAXBSH010000197.1:0-10258 GCA_963977705.1 uncultured Planctomycetaceae bacterium | reverse complement strand
GGCTGAGCGTCTGGAAACGTGCGACGCTTCGCGGCTCTATTTGGGCAAACGGCGGCCGGGCAGGAATGATGCCGAGGAACAAAAGTCGTAGTCTGGGCTTCAGCCCGGGCACAAACTTCTCGTCACCCTTGAAATCCCCAGTGTTTTTTCATGGACGGGGCCGAGCAGGAATGCTCGGGCTATATTTTGTCCTCGGCGTCAGGAATGCGCGGGCTTCCGCAGGGCACGTATTCATTGCGAACATGAAACTTGAATTACCGTCAGCGATTCACTGTTCGCCCAGCAGTTCCTTCGCCGGAAAACGACGGCGATGCCGCAGACGCTGCCACCAACCCGCTTTTTTCAGCAGAGGATCTGTGGCGGCGACTGTCCGTCGCTTGCCTTTGCGAGTCGCCAGAATCAGTTGACCGTCCGCCAGCAGCTCCACCACGATCCAGAATTTGTCCACCACATACGCGTAGTCCTCACCACTCTCGGACGGGTGGATAGAGCGCGCGCGGGGGCCTGGGTGAGGACTTTGCTTCGACACCGTATAGATCACCAGATCTCCAGGTTTGTATTCAACAGACTGCAAATCAGGGTCCTTGAAGCGAAATCAGGTTGCCAATCTGAGCCGTCGCGGGGGTGATGAGTGGGCCGTGACTGCAGAATTTCTACCGACTGAACCACTTCCGGGCAATCGAATTTTCCCCCGCAGCCCGCCGGGACTCCCGGAATCAGCAAACTTCGGCAGTTTCTGCCACAGAAACTTCTGTTGTGTCAGAATCCGCCGCAGATTACAGTGCGGTTAAGAGCCGGCGCAGGGATTGCGCCGGTACCGCGAATTCATAGCCGTCACAGCGGTTGTCGCCAGACAACTTCTGCTGCCGGCTGTTTCCAGGGATGGTTTCCATGACTGCAGCCACCATCACACAGTGTTCCAGCACCGCCGCTTCCATCACCGAAGTCCTGCTGGGTGGTGATCTGATTCTGAATCTGACGGCACAGTCGCTGGCCACCGGCAATCAGGCCCGTTTTCTGCAGCTGGCCTCAGCTAATCATCATGATTCACGCCTGCAGATCTGTTCGCAGCCCGCCAGCGTTGCGTGGTCTGATACTCTGATTCCGCTGTTTGACCACCTGCCTCAGCTGGATGCGGATCGCATCGTCGTCGTGGCAGATCAGAACTCGCCAGCCGGCTCGCAGGCCATTCAGGAACTTTCAAGTCGCGGAATTCGCTGTCTGCTGTGCACTCTCATGGATGATTGCGGTGCCGACGCGTTTATGGATGAGGAAGACGCTGAAGCAGTCGCCGAACGCCTGCGTCAACTGGGTTATCTGTAGTTCTGCCACTGTCACAGGCTGGTGAAATCAACACAGGAAAGCTCGGATAAAGCGGGAGACCGAGGGGGATGGATCTGTTTCTGCTGGGAATTGACGGACTGCCACGCTGGATGTGGCAGCAGTTCGCTGACAGTGGCGTGATGCCACACAGTCAGCAGCTGCTGCGGTCCGGTACGCTGGTCCCGATGAAATCATCACTGCCGGAAGTCTCCTCCGCCGCATGGGCCTCGATTATCACCGGACTGAACCCCGGCGGTCACAACGTGTTCGGGTTCACCGACCTGATGGATGGCAGTTATTCGCTGGGATTCACATCGTCTCGCACGTTCCGAGCGAAGCCGTTCTGGGCTCAGCCCGATGCCGGCCCCTCACTGATCATCAACGTGCCGCAGACCTACCCGGCTCAACCACTGAATGGCATGCTCGTCTCAGGATTTGTGGCACTGGATCTGAAACGCGCTGTCTATCCGGCCGAACAGCTGTCGTCGCTGGAGCATCTGAATTACGCGGTCGATGCCGACATGACCGTCCTGCAGCAGGGCAAACCACAGTTTGTTCAGGAGCTGCGGCGTGTCATGAATGCCCGCTGCGAAGCCCTGCATCAGCACTGGGATCGCCAGTCATGGCAGCAGATCATGTTTGTGTTCACTGGCACGGATCGACTGAATCATTATCTGTGGGAGGATTTTGAGGATCCGACATCGCCGCTGCATCAGACATTTCTGGACTACTACCACGAAGTCGACCGCCATATCGGCCGCATTCTGGAACGTCTGGACGATCGCACTCTGCTGGCTGCTGTCTCTGACCATGGTTTTGCACGACAGCGCCGCAGCATCAACGTCAACTGCCTGCTGGCCGAAGCCGGCTACCTGCAATTGAAATCCTCCGCACGACCATCATGGTCTGACATGCTGCCGGAAACACGGGCGTTTGCCATGGACCCGGGCCGCATTTATCTGCATCGTCACGGGCGTTATCCAGGTGGCACTGTGCAGGCAGACGAAGCTGAAACTCTGATGCAGGAACTTGAGCGATATCTGCTGGGACTGCAGGTCGAAGGCTGTCCGGTTGTCTCACAGGTACTGCGTGGAGCCGAGATCTACAGCGGACCATTTGCTCATCGTGCCCCCGATCTGGTTGCCCTGCCTGCTACCGATGTCGCACTGTCCGGTCGCATGAACCTGCAGGAACTGATCGAACCCACACTGATTAACGGTCGCCATACTCACGAAGAATCCACATTTTTCGTCCGTGGAACACAGCACGGGGTGATTCCCGCGGACATGCGGGTGGAAGATGTGCTGCAGGTTCTGCAGCCTCAGGTTTCCACACTGCAGAAGGCAGCCTGAGCAGCAGCCACGAAATCCTACCGAACGGAAGCAATTATGAGTCAGTCATCCTGTCATAACGGCGGTCAGACATGCTGGAGCTGTCCGGCAGTGGAATTCAAGGGACATGTGGATTTTCGCGCCTGCGGTCAGGCCGCGTTTCGTCGCGCAGCGGAAGGACAACTGGTCGTTGAATGTCGTCGCCGACCGGAAATCGGTTACTTCGATCCGCTGTCCATCACCTTCGAATCCTGCAGCGAATGGAAGAAAACGGACTGCGGCTACATGCTGGACGGCATGAAAGTGCTGATCCTTGGTATGGACGGTTACCTCGGCTGGCCACTGGCACTGAAGCTGGCCAAATTGGGCTGCCGAGTTTACGGCATCGACAACATGCTGCGTCGCAAACTGGTAGCCGAGCGCGGCGCTCAGTCTGTTACCGAAATTCGCACAATGCAGGAACGCGTTGCTGCAGCCAAGGAACACCTTGGCGTCGATATCGAATTCCGCGAGATGGATCTGCTGGATCGCGAAGCACTGTTCGCTTACATCCGCGAGATTGGTCCCGAATCGATCGTGCAGTTTGCCGAAATCCCCAGCGCCCCCTACAGCATGGCCGACGTTGACAAGGCCGTCAACACGATCCAGAACAATGTCGTAGGGACACTCGGACTGCTGTTCGGCGTTCGCGACCACGCCCCCGAAGCCTCCATCATCAAACTGGGCACCATGGGTGAATATGGCAGCCCACTCACCGGACGACCACTGTTCGAAGGCCTGTTCCCGGGCGATGCTGTCCTGCAGTACCAGGGCCAGGAATGGAGCCTTGGTGGGGAACTCACGCCACGCGACCCGGTCAGCTTCTACCACGTCAGCAAAGTGCAGGGCACCTTCAGCGTTTACGAAGCCTGCAAATACTGGTGGCTCAGAAGCTATGACGTAATGCAGGGAGTGATTTACGGCAACTGGTCTGACGAGCTGCAGGCGCACCCGGACCTCAACACTCGCTTTGATATCGACGAATGGTGGGGCACCGTGGTCAACCGATTCGTGGCACAGGCCGCCATCGGAATGCCACTCACCATTTACGGCAGCGGCAACCAGACTCGCGGCTATATCACACTGCGCGACGCGATGCAGTGCATCACTCGACTGATCGCCGCACCACCGGACCCCGGTCAGTACGATGTGGTTAACCAGGTCACCGACGTCTTCAGTGTGATGCAGATCGCTCAGATGGTAGCCACCATCGGCAGGGAATTCGGACTTGATGTCGAAGTGCAGCGTATCGAAAACCCACGAGTTGAGTCGGAAGAACATCCGTACGAAGTGATCCATGAAAAACTGCAGGATCGCTTTGGATTTGCTTCAGAATCAGGTTTCGCTGATGAAGTTCGCCATCTGTTTCGAGTCATGCTGCAACCGGAAAATCGCGACCGGATTCTGGCTCAGCGGGCAGCTCTGTTCCCCAGAACTCGCTGGTCCGGTGAACACGGCGAAATGAAGGTCCTCGAACGCTGGAAACCAGCAGCCTGACACAGAATTGCTCAGAGGGCAGGGCACTCCGCCTGCCGGATTACGCAGAAACGACAGAGAATACTCGTTATGGAAATTCGTGAAGCTGACTTTGAGGATGTTGTCCTGAAATCCGACCGGCCTGTGCTCGTCGATTTTATGGCCTCATGGTGCCCGCCCTGCAAAATGATGCAGCCCGTCGTGGATCGTCTGGCGGCAAAGGTCGCAGACTGGGCCGATGTCTATTCCGTCAACATCGACCGCAATGCTGCACTGGCCGCACGATATGAAATCAGCGGCGTTCCGACCTTTGTGGCGTGGGCCGGCGGTCAGATCGCCGGGCGGCGTACCGGAGCGCTGACGGAAGGCCAGCTGCTGGGACTGCTGAAAGCCGCTTCCGAAGCCATGCCGGCACCGGAAGCTGCCCCCGAAACACAGACCGGCCAGCAGACTCCCGTCAATCGCGACTGGGTCACGATCGTTTCTGGTCTGCCACGTTCCGGAACATCACTGATGATGCGGATGCTGGAAGCCGGAGGCATCCCGGCGCTCACCGATCAGCAGCGAACACCGGACGAAGACAACCCCAACGGTTACTACGAATTCGAAGATGTCAAAAGCCTTGCTGAAGATGCCGGCTGGCTGCAGCAGGCCCCTGGTCGGTCCGTCAAAATGGTCTACAGACTGCTGCGACACCTGCCTGCTGATCGCAGCTATCGAGTGATCTTCATGCGGCGTCATACCGACGAAATCCTGCGTTCACAGAAGAAAATGCTGGAACACAAGGGAATCACCACGGATATCCCCGATGACGTGATGAAAGCCATGTTCGAGCGTGAACTGCGAAACTTCTATGGCTGGCTGCCGTCTCAGTCACATCTGCAGCTGATGAATGTCAGCTACAACGATCTGCTCAGCACGCCCGCCGCGGTCGTAAACCGCATTTCGGAATTTCTCGGTGGTGACCTCAATGTGCAGTCCATGACCGCCATAATCAACCCCGAACTGTATCGTCAGCGAGCAGCCTGATACACACCTCACTCAGCACATTCTTCGCGTGATCATCCGGCAGCAGGGAAGCAGCCATGTCATTTTTTTCTGATCGTACAATTCTGGTGACTGGTGCCTGTGGAACTGTCGGCCGTGAGCTGGTTCGACAGCTGCTCGACTGCCAGCCACGTGAAATCCGGGCAATCGACACCAACGAGTCGGAAATCTTCTTCCTTGAGCAGGAACTGCAGACCGCCAATCGCGGACGGCTGCACCCGGTCCGCACACTGTGCCAGATCGGAGACATCCGCGATCGCGACAAACTGAATCGCATGTTCTCCGGAGTGGACATCGTCCTGCACACCGCGGCTCTGAAACACGTCATACTGTGCGAACGAGCTCCGTTCGATGCGGTACAGACCAATATCATCGGCGTGCGCAACATCATCGAAGCCGCGCTGGACAACGATGTGGAACGAGTCATCTTCACCAGCTCGGACAAAGCTGTGAACCCCACCAATGTGATGGGTACGTCCAAACTGATGGGCGAGCGTCTGTTTACAGCCGCCAACAGCCTGAAGATGCAGCGCCGTACCATCTTCAGCTCCACTCGCTTCGGAAATGTTCTTGGCTCACGCGGGTCTGTCATACCGATCTTCGCCCGACAGATCGCCGCCGGCGGACCAGTAACACTGACCGATAGTCGTATGACACGCTTTATCATGACGCTGGAAGAAAGCTGCCGCCTTGTTCTCGCAGCCGCAGAAAAGGCTCGCGGTGGTGAAGTCTTCGTGACAAAGATGCCCGTCATCCAGATTGCGGATCTCGCTCGAGTCATGATTGACGAGCTGGCAGAGCAGCACGGCTTCAGTGCAGCTCGCATGCCGGTAACAGAGATCGGCGCCAAGCCCGGTGAAAAACTGTACGAAGAACTGATGAGCGATGAGGAAACACGCCGGACTGTCGAACTGACAGAGATGTTCGCCGTCCTGCCCGCCTTCCGCAGCGTCTATGAAGAAATCAGCTACGACTATGACGACCTCGTCTCCCGGACCGTGGAAAACGCCTATGTCAGTTCACCAGCCAACGCCATGTCCACAGAAGAACTGGCGCTCTGGTGTCGTCGCCATGACCTGCTGGCCCCCTGGCTGAAAGATGCCCCCATTCTTCCGATGCCTGGTACCGAACGCAAACGCGCTGCCTGAACGTAGCGTGTTCCGGAGTCCCGTCAAATGAGCGAGTCCGTCAGCATCACTCCGACCATCGGACCGGCTCGCTCCATCGCATCTGACGCCGTGTTCACACTGCTGGTCCGCGCGATTGGAATCGGACTGCTGTTTGCCTCCACGACGGCGACTGCAGTTATCCTTGGCTCCGAACAGTATGGCCAGTTTTCCTCAGCACTCTCACTGGCTCTGCTGTACGCCACGGCGGCCCCGCTGGGTACCGATCGAGTTCTTGTGCGGCGACTGTCGATCGGCGGACAGGATACCGCTGCAGCTGAATTGGCTCTGACGCACCGCTGCAGTCTGCTGCCCGCAGCCTGTATCAGTCTCAGCAGCCTGATTTCCGCCGTGATCTGCCAGCTGCTGGGATACACAGACTGGGCTCGCACACTCACACTCGCCGTCCTGATGGCCCTGCCGCTGACGCTGACGTATCTGCGACAATGGGCCGCCATTCCACTGGTCGGAACGCGGTCCGCGATCCTTCCTGAGCAGTTTCTGATTCCCCTGCTGTCACTGTTTCTGCTGGGCCTGCTGTGGCTGTTCCAGCTGCCTCTGGCCGCAGCACCAGCTGCCGCTGGAACCGCCCTGCTGACCTTCGGAATCTGGCTGGCCACCGTCAGCACAGGACGCCTCAGCACCGTCTATCGCGAAGCCCTGCAGGTCTCACCCGCTGACAGTCACACTATCCGCAGCCGCACCCGCGAAGGACTGCCATTCGTGCTGGTCGCGACAGGAGTCCTGCTGGCCCAGCGCTGCCTGCCGGTCGCAGTCGCGGCCGGGGCTGGATTTGCAGACAGTGCACAGTTTTCCTGGGCACTGATGGCCTCTGGAATTGCCTCACTGCCGCTGGGCATCCTGAACCTCAGCCTCATGCCGGGCTTTGCTCGACTGCATCATCAGGGTGACCTCAACGGCGCTCGACTGCTGGCACGACACGCCGCCACCATGACATTCCTTGCTGCTGTCTCTGCGGCCACAGTACTGCTCGCCGGCGCACCTCTGCTGGAACCGCTCCTCGGACCACAGTACTCACAGGTCCCCGCACTGCTGCCTCCACTGCTGCTCGCTGTTCTCGTCGACTGCCTCACCGGGCCCACCATCCCCGTGATGCAGACCACCGGACTGGAACGACTGTATGGGCGCTGCCTTGCTGTCCATCTGCCCCTGCAACTGCTGCTGATCTTTTCACTCAGTCGTCTTGGCGGGACGCAGGGAGCCGCAGTGGCCTACCTGATCGGGCGGTTGACATGGAATATCGCCATCTTTCTGCTCATTCGACGTCATCGACAGCTGATCATGCTGCCATCGCTGCACTGCGCTGCAGCCGAACTGCGGCGATTCAGACGCGGACTCCAGCGATTCCGCCGCTCGATGGAAACACACTGATCTGACATTTCACTCACCTGCCACCATTCTGAAATCAATAGTCTTCAGAAATGACGTTCCTCCGCCATGACAGCAGACCGTTCACAACGTCCGGCAGCAGCCACAGGCTGAGTGTTCGCTGGCTTGTTAATCCCGGCGAGCAACCTCGCGAAAACTGCTGCATCACCATCGAAAACGGACTGGTCGCCGATCTTCGTCCGTGCAGCTCTGCCGACCACATTCAGCCATGGATCGTCTTACCACCACTGGTAAATGCCCACACACATCTCGAATTCTCCACTCTGCAGCAGCCATTCTCTGCGGACGGCTCATTCCCGGACTGGATTCGTCGAGTCCTTGAGTGGCGTAACGAGACGACCGATGATCAGGCAACTCGAATTCGCAGCGGAGTCACTGAATCCCGCAATGCTGGAGTCCAACTGCTGGGCGACATTGTCACGGGTCCACAAAACACGACTGATCTCACCGCATGGCAAGGCATCAATGCCGTACTCTTCCGCGAAGTCATCGCTCTGACACCAGTTCGAGCCCAGTCGCAGCTGGATGAAATGCTGCTGCACCTGCAGCAGTGCGCTGCCAGTCAACAACCCGGAATTCAGGCCGGCATCAGTCCCCATGCCCCCTACACCGTACATCCCGATGTCCTGCAGTCCCTGATTCAGCTGGCCAAACAGTTTCATGTGCCTGTCGCCATGCATCTCGCAGAGACTGTCGATGAAATCCAGCTGCTGCGGCAGGGCAGTGGTCCGTTCGCTGACCTGCTGCAACAGATCGGAGTCTGGGATCCCCGGCTGTTCCCGGGCCAGCGGGACCCTCAGGAACAGCTTGAGCAATTACGGCAGGCACCGCAGGCACTGGTGATCCACGGGAACTATCTGACCAAACAGCACATTGCCTTTCTTGCCCGGCATCCGCAACTGACTGTCGTCTATTGCCCTCGCACCCATGCTCGGTTTCAGCATCCAACGCATCCGTTTCGACAGATGCAGCAGGCCGGCGTCCGAGTTGTCCTCGGCACCGATGGACGTTCGACGAATCCCGACCTGAGCGTCCTGCGCGAACTACAGCACATCCTGACCATGAATCCTGATCTGGACATCTCGTCTGTGCTGCACATGGCGACCACCTCCGCCGCCACCGCCCTTGGACTACCGACACTCTCTCTGCCCATCCGTCCCGGTCAACCACTGCACTGCACTCGACTGCAGTTGCCATCCGCGGAATTGTCACTGACACAGGCACTGCGGCATCCCGACCTGCACCCGATCCCCGTACAAGACCAGCATTAGCCACCGGTACTGTTAACACACACCGCCAGCAACGACCCCAACATTCGGCTCAACACCTGGCCCAAATCGGATTACAGGCTCAACGTAAAATGGGGTCCAGGAAAATCCTGTGCGCAACTGCAGGTTGTAGTTTGCAGTTTGATCGGGTTGGCGAAAACGCACTGGATACTGCTTCCGTGGCAGGAAGAACGCAACCGCTCAGACACAAACGACAACACCCGTCAGCTGACGCTAACGGCTCGCCTCTGGAGGCGGCTTGAACGCGGTGGACGACACAGGCTGAAGCCTTGTCGTTACCCACGAATTCAGCTGTTTGTGGTCTGGGCTATCGGAAAACGACCCACCAGCCCTGAATCGCAACCGCAGGTAAGCTGAACCACCGAAACAAGGCCCCCCAAGGCCTGAAGGGCAACGCTGTGAAGGATTTTGAGAGCGGAAAAAACTGGGGTTCCACAAATTCGAGGAATATGAAATAGGCCAGATTCCCCCCAACACCAACTGAAACAATCAGTCAGTAAGGAATCTGGCCATGAGTCACTCGATGCCGCAGGATACCACCAATCGGGCGAATCAGCAAGAACTGCCGGTACCGCACGCCACCCACAATTCCGACCTGTTGCGGGCACTACTCACGTCCATCATTCCACGAGGATCTTTGTTCGACCAAAGTGAATTTCATGGCAACGTCAAATGGTGTCCGGAAGCAGTCGTAATTCAAGCCCTGATCTGGTCCTGGCAGGAAGCAACAAACGTCACAGATGCATTCCAGCAAACGCTCGAAATTTGCCAGAGCCTGAAACTCGAGGGCACTATCAAAACCTACACCGGCTTTATGGACGCGCTCACTCGTTATCGAGCACTGTTTCAAGACCGTCTACAAGATCGACTTCAGACGCTGGCCGAAGAGGTGGTTGGATCGCAGTCCAGGACGGATGGCTGGCTGCTCATTGGGTTTGATGGGTCGAGGATCTCGGCACCACGAACCAAGTCAAATGAAAAAGCGTTATGCGCTCCGAACTATGGTAAGGGCATGGAGGCAAAGTACGGAAAGAAAAAGAGCAAAGGGATGCGTCGCAAACGCAATAAAAAAAATCCGCCACATCCACCAAAGCCTCAGGCATGGGTAACGATGATGTTTGGCATGTCTTCCAGAATCCCGTTGAGGTGGCGACTGGGGCCGTCGAATGCAAGCGAA
>CAXBSH010000196.1:0-10284 GCA_963977705.1 uncultured Planctomycetaceae bacterium | reverse complement strand
GGGAGCCTCGCCCTCCCGAGGAGCTGTGGAGGGGCGGTGGAAGGGGCGCAGCCGGGTAAGGATGACGTTGAAGACAAAAGGTAGCCCGAGCATTTCTGCTCGGCACCGTCCCTTGCAAAACACAAGGGAGTTCAAGGGTGACGAGAAGTTCGTGCCCGGGCTAGAGCCCGGGCTACGACGTTGGTTTCTATAGTCACGAATGCCCGGGCTACGTTTTTGAACAGCACAACACAGCGGCGCAGGGTTGCTCAGGCTTCGTCAAGCAGTTCAACGGCGGCGAATTTTTCGCCTTCCAGCATGGCGAGGCTGGCGCCGCCACCGGTGCTGACGTGAGTTACCTGGTCCGCAAAGCCCAGCTGCTGAATGGCCGCTGCGCTGTCACCGCCACCAATGATGCTGGTAGAACCGCTGTTCGCAATCGATTCGGCGACAGCACGAGTACCTGCGTCAAACGGAGGCATCTCGAAGACTCCCATCGGGCCGTTCCAGACCACCGTGCCGGCGTTGGCAACTTCAGCGGCGTACATGCGAGCAGTCTCGGGTCCAATATCAAAGCCCTCGAAGTCATCCGGAATCTGACCGGCTTTGACAACCACCTTGTTGCAGTCACCTTTGAAGGCGTCGCCGCAGTGTGTGTCCACCGGCAGTACCAGCTTGTTACCGCCACGCTGCAGCAGCTCCTTCGCCAGTTCCACTCGATCCGGTTCGACTCGGCTTTTCCCAACCTTGCCGCCAAGTGCCAGTGCGAACGTGTAGGCCATCGCTCCGCCAATCAGCACCTTGTCGCAAACGTTCAGCAGATTACTGATGACTTTGATTTTGTCTGAGACTTTTGCACCGCCGAGGATGGCGATGAATGGCCGTCGCGGGCTGGAAATGGCGTCGTTGAGATACTGAATTTCTTTCTGCACCAGAAACCCGACGACTCGCGGCTTACCGGCCATCGCAGCGGGCACAGCGACCATCGAGGCATCCGTGCGGTGACAGGTGCCGAATGCATCGTTGCAGTAGATGTCGGCGAATGCCGCCAGCTTGCCGGCGAATTCCGCATCGCCCTTCTTTTCACCTTTGTTGAATCGCAGGTTTTCAAGCAACACGACCCCACCATCAGTCAGGGCAGCGACTTTGGCAGCCGCATCGGTGCCGACAGTGTCCGCGGCAAACGCGACCGGTCGCCCGAGCAGTCCCGCCAGCACGGCTGCGGCTGGTTTCAGGCTGTACTTCGCTATGTCTTCGCCGTCCTTCGGTTGGCCGAGGTGGCTGCAGAGTACCAGCCGGCCACCACGATCAACAACCGAACGGATGGACGGCAACGCTTCGCGAATGCGTCGATCGTCCGTCACATTGCACGCGGCATCCAGCGGCACATTAAAGTCAACTCGCATCAAAACGGTCTTGCCGGCAACGGCAGTTTCACTGATAGATTTTTTGGCCATGAGAGTGCTTGATATCTGAAGGTTTGTTTAGCAGCCCACACCACAGTCGGTCATCCGAGCCGCTGCGGGGACGTGGAGGGATGTTACAGCAGGGGGTATTCCAGAGGCAATCGACTGGCTCTGAACAGGTGTCGGAGATCCGGATCGGGAAAAATCGTGGGGATTGAACGCTGATTTGACCCCGGAAAAGGCTGAAAATGACGCGATTCTAAGGCCTGCAAGAGCCAAAGCTGCGGAAGTGTACACTGCCGCACAACTCGCCGGTTGACCGGCCGGGAAAGCGGGTCTAGAGTGGGTCGTTGCGTGCCGTGCTTGTTTCACGCCCAATTTCGTTCAATTTTCAGTAAGCAGCCGCCTATGTCGGGATCGCCGGAATCACCGTCGGAAAACGGGTCAGGAAACCAGAATGCTCCGAAGACACCGCGGAAGGACCGCAGTCAGTCGGGTGGCAGTTTCTGGTATCTGCTGGTGGCTGGCATGCTGGCTGCCGTTCTGTTCTCGGTTGTGACTCGCGGGTACAAGGGTGAGAAGGTCGAGTACAGCGAGTTCATACAGCGTGTGCGTGACAAGTCGCTGCGTCAGGAGCAGGTGCACGAGCTGAAGATCACTGAAGCGTGGATGACGTGGCAGGATCAATCGAAGGACGCGGTCACAACCGGCAAGGCGACTCTGGTCCGCCGTTACTACACGCCGCTGCTCAGTGCCAGCGAACAGACTCGCAACGAACTGTGCCAGCTGCTGGATCAGGCCAGTATCAAGTATGGTTTTTCTGAACCGGCCCCGGAATGGCAGCAGATGCTGCCGTTGCTGGCAACGACTCTGCTGCTTGTCGGAGGTTTTATTTTTGTCGTGCGTCGTGTTGGAGGTGCGGGTTCGGCCATGTCGTTTGGTCGCAGCCGCGGACGATTGTACGCTCAGGAGGACGTGCAGGTCACTTTCAACGACGTTGCGGGGATCGACGAAGCGGTTGAGGAGCTGAAGGAAGTTGTGGAATTCCTGAAGACCCCGCAGAAGTATCAGGCCCTTGGTGGTCGCATTCCGCGTGGTGTCCTGCTTGTGGGTCCTCCGGGAACGGGCAAAACGATGCTGGCGAAGGCGGTCGCTGGTGAGGCGGGCGTCCCATTCTTCGGGCTGTCGGGTTCAGACTTCGTCGAGATGTACGTGGGTGTTGGAGCGGCTCGTGTTCGCGACATGTTTCAGCAGGCGCTGCAGCGTTCTCCGGCGATCATCTTCATCGACGAGCTGGACGCACTGGGTAAGGTGCGTGGCAGTGGTGCACCGGGCGGTCACGACGAGCGTGAGCAGACCCTGAATGCTCTGCTGGTAGAGATGGATGGTTTCGGAACCGATCACAGTGTGATTGTGATGGGTGCAACGAACCGCCCCGAGACACTGGATCCCGCACTGATGCGTCCGGGTCGCTTTGACCGTCACGTGCTGGTGGATCGTCCGGACATCAAGGGCCGCGAAAAGATCCTGAACGTGCATGCTCGACGGATCAAGATGTCGGACGAAGTCGATCTGAAGCGAGTTGCCAAACTGACGCCCGGCTTTGTGGGTGCGGACCTTGCCAATCTTGTCAATGAGGCGGCACTGCTTTCAGCACGGCGTGAAGACAAGCGTGTAACGATGAAGTCGTTTGAAGACGGTATCGAACGAGTCATGGCGGGTCTGGAGAAGACGTCACGCATCATTGTCGAAGATGTCAAACGCCGGGTGGCCTGTCATGAAAGCGGGCATGCACTGGTGGCTGCCAGCCTGCCGCATACGGACCCCGTCCACAAGATCTCCATCATTCCGCGAGGCATGGGCGCGCTGGGCTATATGCTGCAGCTGCCCGAGGATGATCGGGAATTACTGACACAGTCCGAACTGCAAAGTCGGCTGGCGGTGCTGCTGGGTGGTATTGCAGCCGAGCAGATTGTTTACAACGAAACTTCCACCGGGGCGCAGAATGACCTGCAGCGCTGCTCAGACCTTGCTCGTCGCATGGTCACCGAGTTCGGGATGAGCCCGCGGATGGGTCGGATGTACTACAGTGATGCGCAGCGGTCCCCATTCCTGGCGGGATCGGGAGCCATAGTTTCCGAATCCATGCATGCTGAGGCCACCCGTCGCGAAATTGACCTGGAAGTCAAGCGACTTGTGGACGAGGCCTATCGCACGGCTCAGGAAACGCTGACCTCGCAACGGACAACTCTGGAACGGCTGACCGCAGACCTGATTGAAATGGAGACGATGTCAGCCGAGCATATGCATCGGGTGATCGAGGAAAATCGTCGTGGGCCAAAACTGATGACCGTACCAGGAGCAGTTCTGGAAACCCCAGCAGAGGCTCGCGGTGACGACAGTCAGCAGCAAGACACGTCGGGTGACGGCGATCGCAGCGTGCAGATCGTTTAAGCTCTGTACGTTCGGCTTGGGGGAAATTTCAGGCCAGGACTTCAGCGATCGGATGGGCTTCCTGCACGCCGGTCAGTTTCTGATTCAGTCCGCCATAAAACCAGGTCAGGCGATTGTGGTCCAGTCCCATCAATCGCAGGATGGTGGCATGGAAATCCCGGACGTGTCGACGGTCGACGGCAGCTTCAGCTCCCAGATCATCCGTTTCCCCGTAGCTGGTGCCCCCTCGCACTCCACCGCCCGCCAGCCAACAGGTAAAGCCCTTGGGGTTGTGATCTCGCCCGCCCTGATCGCCCTGTGACACGGGCTGTCGGCCGAACTCGCCGCCCCACACGATCAGAGTCTCATCCAGTAGTCCGCGTTGTTCAAGATCCTGCAGCAGTGCAGCCATTGGGCGGTCCACCTCAGGACAATGAATCGTCAGATTCTCCTCGACGCCAAAATGGGCATCCCAGTTCTGCTGCTGGTGCCCGCCACCGCTGTAGATCTGCACGAATCGTACGCCGCGTTCAATCAACCGACGGGCGATCAGACACTGGCGACCGAAGGTGGCAGGGCCGACTGCCAGTCGATGGGCTGGGTAGTCATCGAACAGTCCATACAGTTCCTGCGTCTGGCGAGTCTCGGTGGATAAGTCCAGAGCTTCCGGGGCACTGGTCTGCAGCTGGAAAGCCAGCTCATAGCTGGCCATGCGTGCCTTCAGTTCTGAAGCTTCCGGATGACGCTCGCGGAACGGGCGATCAAGTGCCTGCAACGCCTGCAGCTGCTGACGCTGCAGATGCAAAGGATCCAGCGTGTAGGGCTGCAGATCAAGCACAGGCTGGCCACTGGTGCGAAAGACTGTTCCCTGATGCTGAGCCTCCATGAAACCGGAGCCCCAGTTGGGCGCCCCGGGAATTGGCCCACCACGCGGATCGAGCATGACGACATAGCCCGGCAGGTTCTGGTTCTCGCGACCAAGGCCGTAGTTCAGCCACGAGCCCAGCGACGGGTATCCCTGCACAATCCGCCCACAATTCATCTGCAGATTGGCAGATCCATGAGCGAATGAGTCCTGCCAGAGACTCCTCACCACCGCCAGTTTGTCCATGTGTCGGGACAGACAGGGCAGAGCATCACTGCACCACAGTCCGCTGTCTCCGTGCTGCTGAAAGCGTCGTTTTGATCCCAGCAGTCGGCCTTCCTTCACGTCCCGCCGCCGTAGCTCGATCTGAACCGCCTGACCATCACGACGCTGCAGTTCGGGCTTGTAGTCGAACAGGTCCATTTGGGAAGGACCGCCGTACATGTAAAGAAAGATGCAGTGTTTGGCCTTGTGTGGCAGCAGCGGTCCATGCGAACCCGGCTGACTGTGCCCGCCGCTTGACGTCTCCTCGGACAGCAGAGCGGCCGACGCCAGCCCGGCGAAACCAGCACTGCTGGACCAGACAAATTGACGGCGTGCCTGCATGCGGCGAAGCAGCTTGTGGTGGGCTGAGTTTGGCAGCGGATCAGTCATCAGCACAGTCCCTATTCCAGATATGCAAATTCACTGAGACTGAACATGGTGCGACACAGAGCAGCCAGTCCCTGCTGTCGCCGTTCCTGGGCAGCATCCGTTTCCGGCAGTAGCTCGACAGCGTGCTGAGGCCATACGACAGGTTCCGTTGGTGGCTGCCCCGTTGCCTGTACCTGCAGGTTCCGAAACTCAATCTCGGAACCCCACGTACGTAATCCCACCAGTCCGCCCTGCAAGCGGTCAGGCAAAGCCTGATCAACCACTGGTTGCGATTGATGATCAAGGAACACCTGCAACCGATCAGTGCCCAGTACAGCACGCAGATGATGCCAGCGATCCACGGCAACGTCCGCGGCCTGTTGACTGAGCAGGCGGAAGTTATTTCGATGATCGCCCACCAGCACACTGCGTGCGGGAATGTTCAGACTGACTTCATAACCAAACCAGTTATCGGCGCCGATCTTCGGTTCGCTGACACACAGCAATAGTCCGCCAATCTCCGCTTTGCCTGCCGGCATCCGCATTTCGACGGTAACCTGACCGGTGGTCAGTGGCTGCTGATCACGCACAATCTTGCCGCCGCGATCGGCAGCGACCCGCCAATGCGTCTCGCTGACTCGCTGCCAGTCACCACCATAATGGCTCCAGCCCGGCGGGGCCGCAACTTCCTGCTGGCGACTGCGACGAGCCAGCAGAGCAAAAGGCGTGGCAGAGGTCTCTGCATCGCACCATTCCACGTCGCGCAGATCAAGTCGCCCACCCCAAACAGCCACTCCCACCCGACCTGACCGCAGTTTTTCCGCAGAAATCGGGACCGAAAGCAGTGGATTATCATTGTTTTCAGAGAACACTCTGATCTCAGGGCCAATCTCCCAACGGAATGGAATCCATTCGCGGTTGCCTCGGTTCCACGGTACTGCGGCAAGCATTTGTTCAGGCTCACCGGCCGGGTGAAACTTGAGTCGGATGCTGCTGGTCTGCTGATCGAAGGTGAGCGATAGTCCGGACCAACCAGCACCAGCGGGCGCACTTTGTGCCAGCAGCGTGGCTGTCTCAACCGACCCATCCAGTCTCAGCATCCCTGACAATGTGCCGTTGGCCAGTTGCCCGCCCGTCCAGAAGGCATGTGGTCCTGATCGCTTGTCAACAACATCGATACCTTCGTACCCACCGCCCCAGACACCACTGCGATACTGCCACATCTCCCGAGGGCCCAGCAGGAATGCGTCCTGCGGCAGCTGTTGTCGATACAGCCCATACAAAGACTCGGGGACATCCGGACGAAACGACACCTGTTCGCGCTCCAATGGCAACAGCTGCCCCCATTCCGTCACCAGTTTTTCGGCCGTCTGCAATTCGTGGGCAGTGGGCGATCGCTGCAGGATCTGTTCATAGATCAACTGAATCTGAGCCGTCAGATGGCCTGCGGCAATGGCACGCCGGGCCAGGGCCGTGGCTCGCTCCGCTGTAAACCGGCCATGCAACAGGATCAGTGCCTGCGGCGAAACGGTCGTCACCGGACGTTCCGTCAACGGTGTCGCGGTATTCGTGTAGTCGAGTGCTTCCAGCACCGGATCGCGGACCCCGCGTTTGACGATTGCGTAAAGGCTGCGACGAGCCTGCTCGGTCGGCGAACTGGTCTGCCAGCCAAGGCCCGGTTTCGACTGACCGGCCAGTACTTCACCACTGAGTTGTGGATACATTTCCTGTCCGCCCACGGCCGAGTTCAGCTCACCGCTGCTGAACAGCATCCGATCCCGGATCGATTCGGCTTCCAATCGCCGAAATGGAAATCTCCACAGCAGTCTGCCAGCGGGGTCCTGCTGTTCGGCCAGCTGCACACTGGGAGCGTGCCCGCTGGTTGTCTGCGAGCTGCGGCGCCAGGCTGCAGAAGTCAGAATGCGCCGATGCAGCTGTTTCAAGGACCAGCCCTGTCGCACAAAATCCACAGCCAGCCAGTCCAGCAGCGGTTGCAGCACCGGAGCCTCGCCCGCACGACCGAAATCCGCAGTTGTGCCGACAAGACCTCGACCGAAATGAAAATGCCACACACGATTCACGGCTACTCGAGCCGTCAGTGGATGATCGTCCCGCACGAGCCACCTGGCGAAGGCAAGGCGCCGACCGCTGGAGGGAAACAGATCGGCCAGCGGTGACTGCGAGTGCATCTCGTGCAGCAGCAGTGAGTCGGCCGTGGCAGTCTCTGAGCCACACAACACCTGCGGAAAACCGGGTTGTACAACCGCTGCCGGATTGGCCGCCTGTCCTCGCACAAGGATACGAGTTTCGGCAGGCTGCACGCCCGCTTCACGCACTGCCAGCGTCCATGTCAGTTCTGGAGCGGCCTGGCCGCTCTGTGGGGTCAGAGCACGTCTGACGACCTCAGTATCCTGCAACGGCAGAGCTGTGGCACTGCCTGGCTTGTCCTCCGGGTTTTCGTAGCGACGAACACCGCGGAAGAAACTGAGCATCCGGTAGTAGTCTGCCTGAGGCAGCGGATCGAATTTGTGATCGTGACAGCGTGCACAACCGATCGTCAGCCCCAGCATCGACGCGCCGACAGTGACCAGCACATCGTCAAGGTCGTCGAATTCTGCCTGCCGTTTATCATCCGCCTCATCGTCCCAGACACCAACGCGATAGAAGCCGGTTGCAGCGCGAGATTCTCCGGAGCTGTCGGGAAGTTCGTCACCCGCCAGTTGCTCCACAAGAAACCGATTCCATGGCTTATCCTGCAGCATGGCCTGCACGACATAGTCGCGGTACCGCCATGAATATGGTTTGTAGCCATCCCGTTCATAGCCGTTCGTCTGCCCAAACCGCACGACATCCAGCCAGTGTCGCGCCCAGTGTTCAGCATACGCCGGGCGAGCCAGCAGGTCGTCCAGCAGGGCTGCAAAACCGGTTTCATTGAGTGCATCAGGAGTTGAACTGGAGATCTGCTGCGTCCAGTGTCTGAGTTCGGCGAGAGTTGGTGGCAGGCCGGTCAGAGTCAGAAAAGCGCGTCTGACAAGAATTTCCGGAGGAGCCTGTGGCAGTGGTTGCAGGCCTGCCTGCTGCAGTCCGGCCATGACCAGAGCATCAACGGGATGCTGCAGGGCAGATTGTGACGGGGGCAATGCCGCTCGAGGCGGTTGAAACGACCAATGGCTGCGATCGGCGTCTGTCACCTGCAGAGATTTCGCCGGCTGACCGGGCGGTCGAGCGGACTCGGCAGGCCACGGTGCGTTCTGCTGGATCCACTGTTCAAGCAGGGCCACCTTTGCCTCGGGCAAGCGTGCCGTGGGTGGCATTTCCAGGCCATTATAGCGAACCGCCTGCACCAGCAGACTGGCGGCAGGATCACCGGGAACGATGGCCGCCCCGCTGTCTCCGCCCTGCAGCAGTGCCTGGCGACTTTCCAGATTGAGTCCACCTTTGAGTCGATCGCCAGAATGACACTGATAGCAGTGTTCCACGAGAAGTGGTCTGATCTTCGATTCAAAGAACTGCAGTTGTTTGGCAGTGAATGACGGAGACTGATCGGTCTGTGCGAGCAGCAGACCGGTGGGTAACAGACTGATTTGCAGCAGCAACAGCAGAGTATTCATGGACGGGGCGAAATTCAGGGGAGGAACGCTGAGGAGTTGAAGCATCAATTCTCTCAGACCACCCCGAACGACTCAAACCCGAACTGCTGCCTTTCTGTGAATGTCATTGAAATGCAGTGTGTCAGTGATCAGCACAGCAGACAAGGCGGAGGCGCCGGCGATCGTGCCAGCAATGATGCCACCCGCAGAGAAATCCAGTGTGCACAGGAGACCGGCAGAGAAACCGCACAAAGTCCCCAGAATGGTTCGAACTGGGTACAAATGCATCACGCTGCGCAGCAACCATACCACGAGAGAATAAACTCCGAAGACTGGCAGACTACCGATCGCAGCGACCCAACACCCGAAAACGAACGTGAACGGTGAGGGCAGGATCACACAGGCAAACAGGCCACCCCCGACCACAGTACCGATCGAGACAGCGGTGATCCACTGACGAATTCTGGGTCCTGCGGTCGCAGCAAGAGAGATCGCTCGGGGACCAGACGGATCACTGGCATCATTGCTGCTCAACATGTGCAAACTCCTATCGGATTCAAAAACACACGGAGGCAAAACGGATGGCACACCTGTGTGTTTCGTCAGTACAGCACTCAGAATGCAGCAGCAGGGTTGGCTTCACGGGCGACTATCACCACACGAGCGACGCACCGACGACAAGACCAGGAAGCCAGTATGAGGTGATCGCAGTCAGTCCGATGCAGGTACCTGCCACCAACATTTCAACCAGCAACGAACGGGGTCCCGACCCGACGGTATACCTCAGAGCCCTGAAGGCGACTACACAGATCGGCAACGCTACTAATGGGGCAAGTGGGAAGAATTCACCAAGGAACAAGAATCCAATTACAATGGAACCTGCGTAGCCAGCCCAGAAACAGAGATCCGTCCGGTCAGTACGGGACGAGGAATTCATGGGTGCGACAGTCCCAGCCGCGGTAGTACTGGAAGGTCGCATCAACACTGCCAAACCACAGATCACTGGCAGAATAAACACGGAGTACACAGCCCAGTAATAAAGGTCATTCAGCACACGGCCAGAGATATCTGCAAAGCCTGATCCACCCCATGCGGCCTGTGACGCAAAGTTCAATGTGGAGACGAGTGGCAGCACCAGGTAGACACATGTCACCAGCTTAACTCGCTCGAATGTGGTGAGGGAACGAGTTGGGACCGGGCAAATGTCAGCCGTCGTTTCTGCAGTTGAGTTCATAGCCTGTTTCCTTTGCTTTGCTGGGGGGTGACTACTCCACAATCCGCCGGAAATCGTTCACCATTAACCCGAACTTGAATCACCCTTGCGTGGTTCTGTGTATGTGATTTCCAGCGTTTATTGGAGATTCGGGCTGATTCTCGA
>CAXBSH010000195.1:0-10289 GCA_963977705.1 uncultured Planctomycetaceae bacterium | reverse complement strand
GAAGGTTGAGCGACGTGCAGACAGTGCGATGCGTGGCGGGTTTGTGTTGGCAAAAGGCGGCCGGGCAGGAATGCCCGGGCTACGATTGTGGGCGAACGACGACAGCGGAATAGTTACAGTTGAGTTCGGTTCGGCAGGAGCCTCGCCCTCCCAGGAGGGACTTCGCGTGCGTTGGAAACTGAAAACTATATTTCAGGTAGAGCCCGATTTTGAGGCTGTAAGCTGTGCTCAGGGGCGGTTTTCGGTGGAGTCTTTCCTTGTGCCGAGGATCAGGGGTTGCAGTGCGGAGTTGGGTGCGGTGGGTGAGAAAAGGACGTTCTGTCGTTTCCCTGCAGAAACTGCCAACTCGTGTGCTCGTTCAACCGTCCACTGTGCAAGGTCATCGAAGCTGAGTGTTTGATCCTGCCAGAGTGTGGCGACTGCACTGTTGGCAGCTGGATTCAGACTGCTGCCTGACAGGGCTTCACGCACTGCCAGCAGCAACGATGAACTACCGGTCTCGCCACTTCGCAGTTGCCACGTGGCAGCTTCAATGGCCTCAGTCTGATCAGTGAAGATTACATGGCGACCATGCGATCCTCGGCACTCGCTGAAAGCCGCTTTGGCTTCGTTGCGTGCGCGGGCAGAGTGGCTGGCGTCAATGATCCAGAGTACGTCGCAGTTCGACTGGTTGATGGGATCACACACGTTTTTCCAGCGAATGCCATCGCGCCCCAGCTGTCGCAGGTCTTTCGGATCGACGGCAGGTGGCAGAAAGAAAAATTCCTCGATTGCGTTGAGTCGAATGCTGCTGCCGCGAGCCACCGTTCTTGAAACGCCCTGCCCTGAGACAAGGACAATGATCAGGTCGTCGGGTGACGGCTGTTGCTGACGCTGTGCCAGAACATCCTGCAAACTCTGATTGATGTTTGACGCCGATACCTCGGCATTGGCGAGAATTCTGGCAACAGCCGGGGCTGCTCCCTGTTCTGCAGTCAGGCGTTGCAGATCCGTTCGAAATGCCGATACACTCTGTACAGAAAACTGCAGTGGCTGAATCTTCTGATATGCGTCAACGGCCAGCCCCAGCAGGAATACGCGGGCCCTGGGGTCTCGCTGGCGACCAGCGGTGGTTACCATGACGTCAGCCTTGCTTTGATTGCTGCTTGCCAGATCCGTTCCGATTTCTCGAGCTGTCACAGAGAACTGACTGGCGACTTCCAGAGCCTGGCTGGTCCACGTGATTGTCAGCACATTGTTCTGCAGCGCCCGGTTGAGTTCTGCCAGTGCGCGACCATTCTGGGCTGCCTGAAACTCAAAGGCGACAGCATCCTGAGGCTGTGAAAAGGTAATCTCGGCCGTGACTGGTATTGGGGCGATTGCCGGGATCTGCAGTCCGTCAAGGGGGCTGACGATGCGAATTTCGGGCAGCGCCAGCACACGATTTCGTAGATCCTGTCGCAGATCACCGACGACCGGCTGGTTCAGGATCGCCAGAGCCTGTGGGACGCTGCCGGTCTGCAGGACACGGCGAATGACGTCCGGTTTTTCATAGTCCCGCTGCAGGTGTTCGGCCGGTTCAAACCGCGGGGGCAGTGCGACACCGCGATTGATCTGCCATCCAAACAGTCGGTCTCCGGAAGCAATCGACGCATCAAACCAGCCTTCGGGAGTGAAGATCACCCATTCCGAGGCCTGATCGGCGACCAGTGTCAGCAGTGGTTCCCAGCCGGGGTTGATGCGTTTCGCACCCTGTTCAGGGTTGGCAGGGTCAAAGCCCGTGGTCGTCAGCCAGAGATCCAGTGTTTCCGATGCTGGATGCCGGGCAAACAGCTGCTCGATCTGCCGGGGATCCTGCAGCAGTCTGTCGGGCTGCCGGGCTGTTTTTACAGCAGCAATCACGTCTCCATCACGCAGGCCGCGAGCGTACAGGATTCCCGCAGGGTTGAGTTCTGTAATTGTGGCTTTACCGGTATCCTGCAGCTGAACGCGGCCTCCAAAGATTGCCGTTGGTTGTGGCTGATCCCAACCGGAAAGGCTCCAGATTCTGACCGTGCGATCAGCGGCACAGGAAGCGATGAATCGCTGGTCGGTTGAGATGGAAAGATCGCGCACGGCACCTGCGTGGTCGCGGAAATAGCGTACAAGGGCCGGGGGTTCGCCATCACCCTGCGGGATTCGATAGAGGAAAATACCGTCAATCAATTGTGTGCCAATGGCGACGGCTGCAGGTTTCGTGTCAGTGCCTTTCAGAAAGGCAAAGGCTCCCGACCACGTTCCCTCATCCATCACGCTCAGCTGAATTGGGGGAATGCTGAGATTGATTCCGGCAGGTGGCACGATGCGAATCGTCTGGTACAAGCCGTCGTCGGAAACGGGTGAAGCTTCAACGGACCAGCCTGTAGCGAAACTGTCGGGAGAATTGACGACTGGTGCTTCGGACGGCTGCGGCAAAGTCTCAAGCTCACCTGTACCAGGTTCGAACTGCAGTTTCTGGTCCAGGGAATCTGTCAGCAGTAGTTGATAACCCTGCGGTTCGCTGGATTTTTCCCGGAAAAAACGGGCCGTGCGAAAGCTGCGGCTGCGGGCCCTGATGGTCTGCGGGGGCTGCTGCAGAGGCTGTGGGATCGCTGCTTTGTTATCGTCCCGCAGGGCCCACAGCAGCAGCATCTCGGCGGTGTCATCACAGGCCAGCAGGTGTGATGAGGTCGGGCTGAAGCTGAGCGATTCACAGCAGGCTGTGCCGGGAAAAAGTTTCAGGTCACGCAGCTGCAGTGTGGGCAGATCAAACAGTGCGACAAATGACTGCACCTGCTGATCGTTGTCAGGCGTGACACCATCGCCTGCCAGTGCCACCAGTGTGGCATCTGCAGAAAGGGCCATGGTGGTCAACGACAATTCAGAAAGCCGATTCTGCAGCAGCTGCTCTGCCTGGAAGTTGCGGGCAGCAGTACGCAATCCACCGTCATGCAGCACAAGGTGTCCATCAGCACTGGCCGCTGCGATCACCGTTTCTGATCCCTTGACTGCAGTGCAGATGGCTGTGACAGGCAAAGGAATCTGATGGGTGCTGAGCTGCAGAGTTCCGGAAGACAGGTCCTGCAGTGTCAGCAGGGCATGCTGAGTGTTGTCAGGTGCTGGAGTCAGAAAGTATGTCTGCGAGTTTTGAGTGATGGCGACGGGGTTCCAGAGATTCCCGGCTGTCGATTGTTCCACTGGGGGTCGGAGCACAGTCCGCTGCCACCGGTCTCTGGTGTTTTGCCATGCGGTCACTCCGGCCAGCAGGTCACCGGCAATAATCGTCGAGCCGTCGGCAGAGATGGCAAGGCTGACCACTTCCGTGGGAGCAGAAAAATGCTGCAACACGGCCTGCGTGCCGGTGTTGACCAGAATGATATCACCACCCGAGTTGCGCAGGGAACTACCGCCCAGAACGACTGTGCGCCCATCGGTGGACGCAGCGGCAGCATTAATCTCGCCCAATGCACCTCGAGCAAATTCCCAGCGGATCACAGTACCGGGGACGATCGACTGATTGACGACGTCGTAGAACTGCAGTCGCTTATTTTCGCCTGCCGAGAAGAACCGGCGGTCAGAACCTGCAAACCCCAGTGCTCGAGTGCGCCCTACAGGACCGCGGAAGTCCACCACAAGTCTGGGTGGGTCTTCGGCAGGCACTGTGGTCTGAGCAGCACAGGGGTTAACGAGCAGCAGTAGCAGCAGCGATGCGGAGTACCACATGAGAAGCGAATTCCGGTGGTCTGACTGCATGACCTGCATACTCCGGTTGGCTGTGATCCGCTGTGCTGATGTACGTGGAACAAAACGCAGTGGCACTCTCTAATCACAGGGAAACCAAAGGAGCCCCCGGACATTTCTGACGTCGAAGATAAAATGCAGCACAAGCTTCAGCACTGCAATACTGATTAAAACACTTTGGTTTTTAAGTGGGGGAGCCGGGCAGGAATGCCCGGTCTACGTGTTTTGTCCGTCGCATCATTTCTGTTCAATTCTGTACAACGCGGCAGCGGTTCGCAGAAACAAGGCTTTACCGGCGACAGCGGGCGACGCCATGTAGCCGGCGTCCAGTTTGTTTTCGGCAAGTTTTTCAAATGCGTCGCCGGTTTTCAGCACCGTGCAGATTCCGTCCTGATTGAAGAAGTACAGGCGATCTTCTGCGGACAAGGGAGAGGCAGAATAATCGCCCGGCAGTCGATCGAACCATTTCTCTTCACCACTGGCAGCATCCAGACAGCGAGCGATCCCTTTGTCACTGACAAAGTACAGCCGGCCTTCGCGAGCGATCATTGAGGGTTTCTGCGGAATCTGTTTGTCGGAAGTCCATGCGATATGTGAAGATGTCACATCACCCGCCCCGTCAAACCGCACGGCCAGCAGTCGTGACTGCATATAACTGGTCGCGACATAGACCTTATCACCGCTGATCACTGGTCGCGGCACCGTGGAAAAGCCCAGTTGGCCGTAACTGGCTTTCCAGATTTCCCGGCCATCGCGGGGGTCATACCCATACACCCAGTTGGCAGCCGGAGAAATCAGCAGGGGGCGGTCGGCTGTCCTGACCAGCAGCGGTGTGCAATACGCTTTCTGCAGTTCCGGAGTGGGATCCATCTGGCCAGACCGCATGGTCTGCCACGCAACTTCACCGTTCTGCAGTTTGAGGGCGACGATCGACTGAGTATTGGTGCCGTCCAGATGTACGATGGCAAGATCTTCCCAGACGACGGGCGAGCTGCCAGGACCATTCTGATGTTCCAGCTTCAGTGCATCATTCCGCCACAGAACTTCTCCGGTTTCCCGATTGACGCAGGCTGTGCCATAAGTTCCGAAATGGCAGATCACTTGGTTGCCGGTAATCACCGGGGTCGGTGAGGCATAACTGTTGAGTGCGTGCTTGGGTTCAGGGGCAGGAATTGTGAACAGAGTCACAGCATGCAGGATTTTCCCCGAGTCACGATTCACACAGATGGCCTGCAATTGCATAGCACCGGCCAGTTGCAGACTTTGTGGATTCTTGATGGTGGCCAGTCGTTTCTGCATTTCCTCGTCAGAAAGTTTTTCCGCGATGGCTGATGTGACCCAGATCTGATTCCCGGAAATCACGGGTGAAGAATGTCCTTCGCCTGGCAGGGGCGTTTTCCAGACCACATTTTCTGTTTCGCTCCATGTCAGCGGCAGTCCGGTGATTTCTGTTCGTCCCTGCCCTTCTGGTCCGCGGAATTGGGGCCACTCGTCATCAGCAATGCCGGTTTGGGCGAGGCTGGCTGAACTGGCAACGGTCAGGACGATGATGAAAAGTCGAGCAGCGGTGTGCATGGCAGGTCCCTGTGTCAGGGCAGAACGCGGGAGTGAAGTGACGGTGATTGAATTCTGGAGCTTTGGCTGCGAAAAGTAAAGCCGCGTCAGCCGGGCTTTCTGAGCAGACACTGCCACGCACCGTCGGACGGTTGTCCCGGCAGATGTTCCTGCTGTCGCAGCAGCTGCAGATCCGGCATCGCTTTCAGCACGGCCTGCACAACACCCAGATTTTCTTCCGGTTCAATACTGCAGGTGCTGTAAACAACTCGTCCGCCAGGCCGGACTCGCTGAATCGCTTCCAGCAGCAGGCGAGTCTGCAGGACAATCAATTCGTGCTGACCCTGTTCCGAAAATCGCCAGCGTGCCTCCGGTCGGCGGGCCAGGACTCCGGTATTCGTGCAGGGAGCGTCGACGATGGCTGCATCAAACGGTCCAATGGGCAGATCACTTCCATCGCGGGAAATCAGACGCGGATGGACAGAATGCAGCCTCAGACGCTGGGCATTTTCACCGACCTTTCGCAATCTTCGGTCTGACACATCACAGGCTGTAATAATGGCCTGATCGGCAGACAATTCGGCGAGGTGTGCAGACTTACCACCGGGCGCGGCGCAGAGGTCGAGGATTCGTTCGCCCGGTCGCGGCCCGACCAGCAGGCCGGCCTGCATGGCCGATTCGTCCTGGACACTCCAGAGTCCATCGGCCCATCCGGGCAGCTGATCAATCCGCTGGCTGCGCGGCAACAGCAGGCTGCAGGGCAGATGACCGCGCTGGACCTCGCAGCCACCTGCGGTCAGCAGGTCCATCACGTGCTGCAGCGTTGTGGCGTGCAGATTGACGCGGATGGTAACCCCTGGCGGTTCAGCACAGCAGAAGCCTGTCTGGAGCAGGGTTGGTTCGTCCATACGGGCTGCCCAGCGAGTGGCAAGCACCGAGGGCATAGAGAACGCATCGCCGAACCACGCGGCGCGTTCTGTCTGAGGATCCGGGAAGATTTCTTCCGTCAGCGGCAGCCAGCGACCACCATGAACCGGCAGTACGGATCTGGCAGGGCCCACAGGAGTTGGTGTCTCCGGGGGCACTTCGGTCAGTCGGCAGATGCTGCGGAGTATTCCGTTGACAAAGCCGGTCCAGCGTTCACGTCCCAGCAGGCGACAGAGATCCACAGTGGCGGCGACAGCCGCATGCTGTGGCGTTCTGGCGAACAGTAACTGATAGCCGCCCATTCTGAGGATCTGCCAGAGTTCCGGTTCTGTCTGTGACCGAGGTCTGGCGACGCGTGTTTCGAGGATCCGGTCGAGCGTGCGGCGACGGCGGATGACGCCGGACGCGATGTCAACAGCCAGTGCGCGCTCAGCACCTGAAAGATGGTGTCGCTGGTCGAAATCGCTGAAGATTTCCTGCAGAAATGCTTCATCACGTTCAGCCTGCTGCAGAGCGGCCCAGGCGAGGACGCGACCGTTGGCATAGGGCTCGATCGCCTGGATAGCGGGAGCCGGGGCTGCAGGGCGACGACGTCCCGATGACCCACGTCGATCTGAAGATGGGAAGCGACTCATTGGTGATCCTTCCCGCAGAGGCTTTCGAGATCGTGAAAGAAGTTCGGGTAGGTTTTTGCGGTGCAGGCGGGATCGAGGATGCGGATCCCCGGAGTCCGCAGGCCCAGCAGGGAAAAACTCATCGCCATGCGATGGTCGTCATATGTGTGAATATCGCAGGGTTTTGGCTGGCCCGGATGAATCGTCAGCCCATCAGCATGTTCGACAGCGTGAATACCCGCGCGCTGCAGTTCCGTCACCACCGCGGTAATGCGGTCGGTTTCCTTATGTCGCATATGAGCCACATTGCGAATGGTGGTGGGACCGCTGGCGAAGACGGCGACTGCCGCCAGCGTCTGCGCCGTATCGCTGATTGCATTCATGTCAATCTCGATACCACGCAGCGGGGCGCCGGTTACAGTGACGCGGTCAGCCTGCCATTCGACAGTACAGCCCATCTGCTGCAGTGCTGTGGCAAACTGTACGTCGCCCTGCAGGGAACCAGCATGCAGCCCGCGCACGGTGACCTGACCTGCAGTGACGGCTGCAGCAGCAAAAAAGTAACTGGCAGCCGAGGCATCCGGTTCAATGTCGTAAACGCGGGCCGAGTATGGTCCGGGGTACGTCTGGAAATGACTGAGGTCATCCGGGGCGTCGATTCGTCCGCCGAAGTCACGGATCATCTGCAGGGTCATGTGCACATAAGGCTGCGATACAAGTTCACCCGTGACATGAATATGAACAGGAGCCTCACAGGCCGGAGCGCACATCAGCAGACTGGAAAGAAACTGACTGCTGATGCTGCCGGCGATCGTTGTGTCGCCACCCCGCATGTGCCCCTGCTGCCCATCCACAACCAGCGGTGGGCAATCGCTGTCCGCAGCTTCACAGGTCAGCACAGCACCCAATGGTCGCAGAGCCCTGACAAGATCGCCGATCGGACGCTGACGCATGCGAGCCGAACCATCGAGCCGATAGCGGCCGGTACCGAGAGCACACAGGCCAGCGAGAAAGCGAATACTGGTGCCGCTGTTCTCCAGCCAGAGATCTGCAGAGGTCGCCGGAATCCTGCCCGCCAGTCCATGCACTTCGCAGACACACAAATCGCGGTCCTGCTGCACGTGGAAGCCCAGCCTGCGCAGGCTTTCCACCATCACTTTCGTGTCCTGACTATCGAGGACACCAGTGAGCGTCACGGGACCATTGGCGAGGGCAGCGAGGATGAGCGCCCGATTGGTGATACTTTTGGATCCGGGAGGGCGAATGATCCCTCGGATCGGATGCTCGACAGGCAGGATTTCCTTCACATCCATTGAACTGACTGCCGCAGAAAAACAAACGGCGGGTCCGTAGTTTTCAGACCCGCCGCATTGATGACATGACGAACCGCAGGTTCAGACTTCTTTGGCGGCAATCCAGCTCATCATCTTGCGCAGCTGCTTGCCCACCTTTTCGATCTGATGGTTGCGTTCACGGCGACGAGTGGCCCCGAAGGATGCCTGTCCGGCACGGTTTTCAAGGAGCCAGTCGCGAGCGAACTGGCCTGACTGAATTTCCGACAGAATCTTTTTCATCTCGGCCTTCGTCTGCTCGGTGACGATTCGCGGGCCGCGAGTGTAGTCACCGTATTCAGCCGTGTTGGAAACGCTGTATCGCATGTAGTTCAGGCCGCCCTGATAGAACAGGTCGACGATCAGCTTCAGTTCGTGCATACATTCGAAGTAGGCCATCTCTGGCTGATAGCCAGCTTCAACCAGCACCTCGAAGGCTGCCTTGACCAGTGCACTGACACCACCACACAGAACAACCTGTTCGCCGAACAGGTCCGTTTCGGTTTCTTCCGCGAATGTCGTTTCGATGACGCCACCACGAGTTCCACCGATGCCCTTGGCGTAGGCCAGAGCCAGTTGGCGGGAGGTTTCAGAGGCATTGTCGCTGAGCGCGATCAGGGTCGGCACACCGCCGCCTTTTTCGTATTCGCTGCGGACAAGATGACCGGGCCCCTTGGGCGCCACAAGGGCACAATCCACACCCTGCGGAGGCTGCACCTGGCCAAAATGGACGTTGAAACCGTGCGAACACATCAGCAGGTTGCCCGGCTTCAGGTTGGGACGGATATCGTTGCGGTAGACGTCACCCTGCAGCTCGTCAGGCAGAAGAATATTGACGAGATCGCCCTGCTGAGCAGCCTCGGCGGCTGAGACCGGCTTGAAACCGTGGCTGATGGCCAGATCATAGTTGGCGCCACCAGGACGCTGACCAACGACCACATTGCAGCCGCTGTCCCGCAGATTCTGGGCCTGAGCATGCCCCTGGCTGCCGTAGCCGATAATGGAAATGGTCTTGCCCTTCAGGTGGCTGAGATCCGCGTCGTCGTCGTAATAAACCTTGACCGCCATGCGTCACGATCCTGTTTGCGATACTGAAATGTGGTTGAAAAGTCAGAGCAGAAACAATACCGGAGAGGCCGAGGAATGTCGTGCCTTCCGTCGAAAATTGAGGGGAATTCGATTTTTCGCGAAACCTGAGGTCCGCAGAATCGGCTTTTCCGTGCAGGTAACCGATCACTCCCGAGTGATCGTCTCGTCCAGATTCAACAGCAGATTCGCCGTCATGGTCATGGCCGCAAAGTCCTGAACGGGGATCTCGGCCGGACGCGGTGAGACGCCAATTCCCAGCAGTTTTTCCGCTTCGCCCGCGTTTGCGGCGAAGTGGTCCTGCTGCTGCTGGTGAGTCCTGAGCAGTACCTGCAGCTCGGCCGATTCCGGTACCCGCCCGGTGCACAGGCGGAACCCCCAGGTCAGACGGGCCGCAAGATCCCCGGGTTGCTGCAGCATTCGAGCCGCAAGATTGCGAGCCGCTTCTACATACTGTTCATCGTTCATCAGCACGAGTGCCTGCAGGGGCGTGTTCGTACGGGCCCGCCGCGCCACGCAGGTTTCGCGGGACGGAGCGTCGAAAGCCATCAGTGATGGTGGCGGAGCAGTCCGTTTCCAGAATGTGTACAGGCTGCGGCGATACAGGGAGTCGCCCGCGTCGCGTTTGTAGTACTGGGTCGTGCTGCCCACAAATGCAACCGCCTCCCAAATGCCATCCGGCTGGTACGGACGCACACTTTTACCACCGCGTGTTTCCCGCAGCAGGCCACCGAACAGCAGGGCCGAGTCGCGGACGACTTCAGCATCCAGCCGGTAGCGAGCTCCCCGGGACAGCAGCTCGTTGGCCGGATCGGCCAGCAGCAGTTCAGGGGTCACGCGAGAACTCTGTCGATACGTTGACGACAACATGATCTGTTTCAGCAGTCGGCGAATGTCCCAGCCGGATTCCACGAAGTCCACAGCCAGCCAGTCCAGCAGTTCCGGGTTGGAAGGCCACTGTCCCTGCGAACCGAAGTCTTCCGCCGTTTTGACGATGCCGATACCAAAGATCTGCTGCCAGAAACGATTCACAGCAACC
>CAXBSH010000194.1:0-10290 GCA_963977705.1 uncultured Planctomycetaceae bacterium | reverse complement strand
GGACCCGCCTGCAGCCGGAGCTGCAGCCGCTGCTGCCGGCTTCCCGCCAGCAGCGCGAATTTTGTCCAGTGCAGACCCACCAGCGGCGGCGACGGCCGGAGCTGCTGCCGTGGAAGCTGATGCTGCTGCCGGTTTGGCCTTTTCCGCAGGAGCGGCTTTTGGGCGAGGTCCTTCCACGACCGTCAGAAAGCCTGGGTCAATGTCGTACCAGCCAATGTCCACACCGTTGTCGAATTCCACCAAAGCACGACAGTTCATATTGACTGTGCGGACCCGCCCCGTCAGCGAAGCGAAACGCTTCAGTTCGGGGGACGTGGTGGAAACCACAACCCACTTGTCAGTCAGTTCTGTCTTCAATCGTTCAGCGCGGTCAATCAGTGACACAGCCAGTTTCCTGTCAGTCAGCTTTCTGTCAGCCTCGGGGTCCGCCACAGCACATCTTACGTTACAGAATCAGCCCGGCAAAACCGTTACCGCATTCGGCACACGCAATTCCTGTTGCTCCCGAATTCTGTATTCTGCGAAAACCCGAGCGGTCTTTCAAGCCGCGAATGGTTCCGGAAGGGTGCTCTCCCACTGCCTGGAGCCCGGCGCTTCACCAGCCGCGAAAAACCACCGTTCCCGCGTGCATCCCGCCCCACAACCTGCTACAACCAAGCCATCATTCACCGACTTTTTACGGTAATTCTTATGGCGACTCCCAAAGTCTGCGTTCTGCGTGCTCCCGGCACCAATTGTGACATCGAAACGGCTTATGCCTTCGAACTGGCCGGTGCTCGGCCCGAACGCCTGCACCTGAACCGACTGCTGGAAAATCCTGCTCAGCTGGCCGAATTTCAGATTCTCTGCATTCCCGGTGGCTTCAGCTACGGCGACGACCTGGGCGCCGGCATCATCTTTTCTCGCCAGCTTCGCGGTCAGCTGAATGACGCCATCCGGCAGTTCCTGACCGCCGACAAGCTGGTACTGGGTATCTGCAACGGTTTCCAGACAATCCTGAAAGCCGGACTACTGATGCGTCGCGGCGTTGCTGATGCCTCCGAAAGCGGTCTCGAATCGGACATCACTCTCACATGGAACAGTAACGGTCGCTATACCGATCGTTGGGTGCGACTGAAAGTCACCTCGCACAACAGCGCCTTCCTGCGTGGCATCGATGAATTTGACGTCCCCATTGCTCACGCCGAAGGTCGCATCGCGGTCCGCAGCCCAGAGCTGCTTGAACAGCTGCGAAATCAGCAGCAGATTGCACTGTGCTACTGGTCGACCCGCGCGGCCCAGCTGGCCGCAACAGCCGGTGACCCCACCCGAATTGAGCTGCTTCCGGAGCCCGAAAACCCCAACGGATCGCTCGCCAATATCGCGGGACTGTGCGATGACACCGGGCGAGTCCTGGGCTTGATGCCACACCCCGAACGATTCCTGTTCGCGACCCAGCACCCGCACTGGACCCGTAAAGGACTCCGCGGCGAAGGTGATGGTATCCGCATCTTCCGGAACGCCGTCACATGGTTCGCCTAAGCCGTCCCGCCTGCCCTCGCGGTCTGGATCCCAGACTGCCAGCTCGTGCAGTGACGCTGCTCGCAGTGCTGTTGACCCTGCTTGCCTCGTCGCCCGCACAGGCCGACGATACAGACATCAACCAGCTGCGCCTGCATCAGCTGCAGCTCATTGGAACTCACAACAGCTACCACATCGCGCCACACAAATCGGTTGCCAACCTCATCAGTCTTGCCGGATCCTCGGTCCTGCAGGGCATTGAATACACGCACCGCCCACTGCCCGAACAACTGCAGCAGCTGCAGGTGCGACAACTGGAACTGGATCTGTTTGCTGATCCGGATGGTGGCCTGTTCGCCAAACCACTGGCCCGTAATCTACTGATCAACAGTGGCCAGGACCCCGGCCCCGATCCCAATGCTGACGGCAGCCTCGCGGCACCGGGAATCAAAGTCCTGCATGCCGCAGGGTTTGATTACGCCACCAACGTCACCACTCTCCGAGCGGCATTCCAGCAGATCCGAGCGTGGTCGGCCGCCGCCCCTCAGCACCTGCCCGTCATGATCCTGCTCGAACTGAAAGAAACCGTCCCCAATCCGGCCGGCGTCAGACTGGTCCGCTGGGATAGCCCGCGATTGCAGGAACTGGACGCACTCATCCGCTCCGAATTTCCACCGGGCACCATGTTTGCACCGGCCGACCTGCTGGAACCGGGCGACGAATCTGTGCGGCAGGCCGTGATTCGGCGTGGCTGGCCCACCCTGCAAAAGCTTCGCGGAAAAGTCTTCTTCTGCCTCGACAACGAAGGCAGCTGGGTCCAGCGATACCTGGCCGCACAAACAGATCCGCAGCAGGCACCGCTCTTTGTTTCTGCTGCTCCTGACCACCCGCTGGCCGCATGGTTCAAGCGGAATGACCCGGTCGGACAATTCGCTGAAATCCAGGCGCTCGTCAAACAGGGCTTCCTGATTCGCACTCGCGCAGACGCCGACACGACTCAGGCTCGGACCAATGACACAACTCGCCGTGAACAGGCCTTTGCCAGCGGCGCTCAGTACATCAGCACGGATTTCCCGGAACCACAGCCACAGTTCTCGGACTACTGCGTGCGCTGGCCAGATCACGCACCCGCACGGCTCAGCCCCCTGTTTTCCAGCACTGTCACGCTTCCCGCCGCAACGCAGTGGGAACCAGCAGTCGCGAAACCCTGACAAAAACCAGCAGATCCCTCTCTACAGGAACGTTCATCGATGTGGTCGCTGCATGGAAAAGTTGCTGTTGTCTCAGGCGCCGCTCAGGGACTTGGTCAGGCTACCGCACTGGCTGTTGCCGAAGCCGGCGCTGACGTCGTACTGATCGATCGCAACCTGGAAGGTGCTCAAGCCACCGCACAGCGAATCGCAGCATTCGGGCGAAAAACGCTGGTGTCAAACTGTAACGTGTCTGACCCGCAGGCCATTGAGGACCTGTTTCGGACGATCGACAGCCAATTCGCGACCATCGATTTTCTGGGGAACATCGCCGGTGACGGCTGTCTGGCACGGCCTGAAGACCTGTCGATCGATGACCTGCACCGAGTCCTTCAGAATCTGGTGGTGGGACGTTTCGCGATGTGCCAGCAGGCCGGTCGACGCATGCTGAAACAGGGTCGCGGATCCATCATGAATATCGGTTCGCTGGCCAGCAGCACGGCCCTTGGGCGTGGCCATATCGCCTACAGCATGGCGATGGGAGCCGTCATCCAGATGACTCGCGAACTGAGTACCGAATGGGCGTACCGAGGAGTTCGTGTGAACTGTGTGACACCAGCACAGGTCGTGAACCCCAGTCTGCAGGCGCGGATGGCCGACGATCCACAGCTGGAAGGTCGCTTCCTGAAAGGTATCCCCGCCAATCGACTGGGCCAACCTGACGACATCCGCGGCATCGCCCTGCTGCTGGCATCCGACGCATCCGCGTGGATCACCGGTGCCATCATCCCCCTGGACGGTGGTAATATGGCGATGAACGCCGGCGGAACACCCGGACATCAGCTGGAACGAGTCCAGTCGTTCAGCCCAAAATCCTGAATCGCTGCAACTGGATCACCAGACTTCCGTGAGTTTTACGTGCACGGCAGTCTTCTATGAGCAGGACGTGGTCCCCGCAGGCGAAATTGCCGGCATGGGTCCCATGGGACTTATAGGCCCCATAGGTCTTATAGGACCTATAAATCACAGGTTGCAGAGCCACGATTTCTGTCCCGAACCACCGTTCAGTCACCCTGCTGCGATCTCGGCTGCAGTCAGGTCGGCATTTGCGATTGCCGCAGCTGCCTGTCGCTGCTGCTCAGCACGCACCAGTTCCAGACGACGACGGCGACCGTGACGACTGAAACGGTTGGCAAAGTCGATGATCCACGGAGCAAAGCGGCTCAGCAATGAAAGCCCATGAGCCATCGGAGTGACAAGGACTCGCCGACGATCCCGCAGAATGCCCCGAATCGTGGCTGCCGCCACCTGCTCGGCCGTCGCACACAGCCACGCCGGCGGTAACGGAATCTTCGCTCCACCGCGCAGTGACTGGCCGGAATCATACAAGTTGGTTCTTACGGGACCCGGGCAGATGGCCGTCACACCAACTCCCCGCCGGCCGTATTCCGCACGTAACGCTTCCGTATACCCCACCAGTCCAAACTTGCTGGTGTGATAGGCTGCCAGTCGCCCACCGGCAACCAGCCCGGAAATGCTGCACATATTCACAATGTGCGGATCCTCTCGCAGCAACAGATGCGGCAGCAACTGCTGAGTAATGCGGATCGGTGTCAGCAGATTGATCGTCAGCAGCCAGTCCCACTGCGTCTGACTCATCTGATCCGTAGGTCCCCAGCAACAGACCCCCGCGTTGTTGATCAGCAGATCAATGCCCTCGGTCTGCCGCAGCGCCGTCAGCACGACCGCATCCACGGCTTGTGAATCCGACAGATCACAGACGGCCGTCCAGACCGAGACGCCCTGCCCTGCCAGCTGCTGCTGCAGCTGCTGCAGACCCGCTTCGTCTCGATCCACCAGAAACAGATGGCAGCCAGCACCAGCCAGCGTGACGGCCAGCTCCCGGCCAATTCCCGCGGCGGCTCCTGTGAGAAATGCTGTTCGTCCCGCCAGAGATTTCATCCGTGAACCTCACCACTACCGCAAACACACGACTCATTCGCCCGCAGAATCAACGCCTGATCAAATCTAAAACTCCAGCACCTGCCACAATCCGGAATAGTCGTCTGTCCAGCGCAGTACTCGAGCATTCTCCGATGGCAGTGCCGCTGCCCCTTCAATCACCGGATCCTCGATGACAGCCTGATTGTCTGTCAGCAGAAACCACGTCGATGCAAAGACTCCCGTACTGTCGTCATCACCATTCGCCACTTCAATGGCAGTCCAGCCGAGGTGCTGGGCCATCCCCCGCGCAACCGGTGCCAGATCAAGAAATCGATTGGAGATATGCACGGCCAGAATTCCCCCGGGACGCAGATGCTGCTTGTAAATCTCAGCACATTCTGTCGTCAGCAGATGCACCGGAATGGCATCACTGCTGAATGCATCAATCGCCAGCACATCAAACTGCTGAGCCCCGGCTGCAGTTCCCAGTTCATGTTCCAGCATGATGCGAGCATCCCCGAGGACAACCGTCTTTTCGGCCTCAGTATCCGCCAGATACGTAAAGACACCATTGGTTGAAAGAGCAATCACATCCGGATTGATCTCGTAGAAACGGAAGGCATCCCCCTTGCGACCATAGGCGGCAATCGTGCCTGTCCCCAACCCCACAACACCCACTCGCAGGCCACGCCCGTCCGTACTGCGAGCTCGCTCACGGGCCGACTGAATCGCCAGCCCAAGTCCACTTTCATACGCATAATACGTGGTAGGCTGACGACCCCAGTATTCGTCCTGAAACTGAAAACCATGTCGAATCTGACCATGAGTCAGCGAGACTTTGTCGGGCATCAGCGTGCCCTCAATGTCGTATTCGCCCTCATTTGCCGACTCATACTTCCTGACTCGCAGGACACCATAGAAATTTCGTGACACTGCCACCACATTGCTGCGGTCTGAATCGGCCTTGTAAAGCTCCCATAAATTCACTCCCAGGATCAGCAGAAGAATCGATCCGGGAACACTGAGAAACAGACCAAGAGGCGGACGTCCGCGGCTGCGAAAACCACGAGCTGCGATATCCAGCAGAATTCCCGACAGCGCCGTATAGCAAATGGACGAAAGACGCTGTTCTGTCAGCAGCCCCTGTGCGAAAACAGCCCACAGCAGCAGCGCTCCTGCGAAACCACCAAAACCCATGGACCAGATCAGTGGACGCTGAATACTTTTAGCAGACAACCACCATAACAGGCCACACGACACAAGCACCGGCAGGACAGCGCTCAACACACACTGCCAGAATTCCCGCGAGACACTCAATCGCTGCACAAGGACCAGCACACCGGACTCACCGGATGTAAAGAACCCGGGCGCCTGACGGTGCACGAAACTGACCAGCGCCGCAACCTGCAGCACGGCCAGCAGCCCCCACAGCACACACACTCGCCGCCACTCACTGCGCACAAAACCCGTCACCAGCAGACCACCGCACAGCAGTCCGCCAAAAACAGTCAGCAGAATCGTCTCGTCCGAATCGGAAAGATTTGGACCTGTGACACGCAGAAACCAGTGGTACTGAGCCAGTAGCTGGACGACACTGGCCAGTGCAAAGATCCAGAACTGCAGTCGTGGGACCTGCAGCCAGACACGTTGCCGCAGCATCGCCAGAAAGACAGCGGCCGCAACCAGAGCCAGCCCTGTGTGATACTCGTAGTATCCCATAAACCATCGCGGCGCCCCAAGGGCCACGAATAAACCGCCAATCGCACCACCGGCCGAGATGACCACGAAATACAGCGTCAGCCACCGCGGGGCTGGTCGCAACCCATACAGCTCACCATGACAGCACATGCAGGCTGCAAACAAAACGCCCGAAAACACCACAATCTGCATCACCAGACCAGCATCGGCACCGTCTGTCAACACTCCGCAAACCACCGGGCAACCGAGGATCAACAGCACGGCAAACACCGTGCGGTTATACCAGTACGGACTGTCAAAACACAAAATGAATGACAGCAGATACAGACTCAAAGGAAGAATCCAGAGAAATGGGACCGTGGCCACATCGATGCACAGCTGATTTGTGGTGGCAAGAAACATCACGGAGCTGGCGGCTGCCAGTAACATCCATAACGCCATCGTTCCCAGCGATGGTCGCACAGCTCGATCATCAGCGGACGGTTCACTTCCGGTCGCTGCGCTCGCCAGCAGACCCTCCGCCAGACGCCAGACCGGCAGACAACAGACCGCAGCCAGAATGACATAACCGCCGTACAGAATGCTCCATGTGCCCGTTTGATTGCGCAGTGTCAGCAGAGGCTCTACGAGAAACGGATAGCTGAGCAGCGCCAGCAGCGAGCCCACGTTGGATAAAGCATACAGTCGCCACGGAGATGTTCCCGGCGATGTCCACGTAAACCAGCGCTGCATCAGCGGACCGGTCGTTGACAGAACAAAGTACGGAGCCCCCACGGTGGCTGCCAGCAACAGCAGAATTCGTGACAGCGGAGCTTCGCCGGCGGTGGGTTTCCACGAGACATCCGGAGCGATTGGTAGCCAGGCCAAAGATGCCAGCAGCAGGGCGAGGTGCACCTGCACCTGCCGCCGCGGAACAAGTCGCGATGTCAGCAGATGAGAATACAGATACCCGCCCAGCAGCAGGATCTGGAAAAACAACATGCAGGCCGTCCAGATGGATGGACCGCCGCCAAACCACGGCAGGATGTAACGTCCCGTCAGCGGCTGCACCTGAAACAGCAGGAACGCACTGAGAAAAATTGTGGCTGCGAAACGAAACATATGGGCCTTTCGTGGGGAATGGCGGGAGTATAGCCAGTTGTCCGTCCCTGCCGGCAAGTGCAGACCGCGTGAAAAGCAGAACGGTGCCGTGGGCCCGGGAAATTGTGTGGCCGGGCGGACACAAGCGTCCTGCGGGCGATGTCCCGGGCATCGCCCCGGGGAAAATCGCACCGCCACAAACCCACAATTTGGCCAACGGCCATACTCAACGCAGCCCTCGGCATCGCCGAGGAAAAACCCAGCCGAAAATCGTGTATTTTTGCTTTCGCAGCAGCGCAGCGGCACCACAAACATCGCATTTTTATGGGTCAACCCGGGCTAAAGCCCAGGCTACGCATGTTATCCCGGCTGCTGAACGGCCCTTGGACCAGCAGCCATACAACTCACAGAAATTCGCCCCCGCAGAAAACCGGCCTGTTCAGCTCGCAGCGCAGTCACAAGGTCGCTCTGTACAACGCCTGTAGCTCGATGGCCCCTCGGAAAAGGCAATTCCCGGGAAAACCACTACAAAAATCTGAATTCCGCCAGGATCGGCCGCGCTGCGACGAACCGCCTCGGTCTTCTCCTGTTTCGGGGAAATCCACTCCCTGCTGACCTTGACCCAATCTGTGATTCTCACAGAATGTTCACCTGGCCTCGCGATCTTCCTCTTTGCGTGCAAAGGACCCTTATGTTGCTGGCTCGTTTCAAACATTCGCTGCTTGTTGCCACTCTGATGGTCAGTGGCATCGTCAGCTCGGCTTATGGGCAGACCACCTCAGGCTCGCGGATCACCGCCAGCCAGATTCTTCCCAAAGACACCTACCTGTTCCTGAATATCACCAGCGTTGAAGACCTGAAAAGTCAGGCTGTGCAGTCTGCCATTGGGCGGATGATCGCTGACCCGGCCATGGACAATTTCCGTAACGGAATCGTCGGTGCAGTGGGTGGCCAGGTTGCTGAAGGTGCTGCCAATGTGCAGGCGGCACTGGGAATGTCCGTTGAAGAGCTGCTGTCCATTCCCACCGGCGAAATGACGATTGCCTTCTCCAAGGCGCCGCCGAATCGCATGGGAGTGGTGTTGTACATGGACTTCGGTGACCACGAAGCGCAGCTGAAAAGCCTGCTTGACAAGGCCCTGCCGGCTCTGCAGAACAGTCCGGTACTGGAAGCTGCAGACGTTGAGCATGACGGCACGACAATCACCATGTTCAAGAACACCTCCGAGTCAGCTCAGGCAACGCCGCTGGCCAAGGAATTCGGCTGGTTCCTGAAGGATTCCCGGATGGTGGTCTCCAACAGCAGCGCCCTGCTGAAGCTGGCTCTGGACAACTGGGACGGCTCGGGCGAAAAGACCTTCGCAAAGAACGAAAGCTGGACTTACATCCTGGAAAAGACAGAGACCAAGCCGGGCAACGGTGTGGCCACTGTCTATTTCGACCCGATTGGCCTGTTCACGCAGCTCGTTCAGACCGGTTCACTGGGTGAAGCCGGCCTGCAGGCTGGCATGGCAATCAGCGTCTTCCCGATGCTCGGTCTGAACCAGCTGAAGGGCCTCGGCGGCACCATCGAACTGAATCCGGAAGGCTACGAATCCAGCCAGCAGCTGATGATCTTTGCTGAGCAGCCTCCGACCATGCTGATGCAGATGTTTCAGCTGAGCGACGTTGAAAAGACTCCACCGTCATGGGTCAAGGAAAACGTCACCAGCTGGACTGCGACTCACTGGAAAGTGGAAGAAGCCTATAAGACGGTCGAGATGATGGTGGACATGTTCCAGGGCCCAGGCTCGCTGGCACGCATGATTGACGAAGCTGCTGAACGTGATCCGGGCATCCATGTCAAGGAAGACATCATCGATCAGCTTGACGGTCGTGTGCAGTTGGTTTCTGCCACAGGCAGTTCCAGCAATCTGGCTGAAGCCAACGACATCCTTGTGGCAGTAGGCTGCAAGGACACCGCCAAAATGACGCAGCTGCTGGCCACCGTCGCGGCAACCCCGGGTTTCCCCGGCGTCGAGCGTGACCTGAACGGCACCACCGTATACGAACTGGAGCTGGGTGCAGGGGCAGGCAAAGTCGCACTGACTGCAGCTAACAACATGCTGCTGATCGGCATAGGTGGCGGACAGCTGGAAATGGCTGTTCGTGGCACATCCGACGTTCGTCCGCTGTCCGAAACCCCGGCTTTCCAGGCTGTGGCGAAGAACTTCCCGGAGAACGCTCGACTGGTCGGCTTCTCGAAGCCCAGCGAGAGCGTGCGATCGATGTACGACATGCTTCGCAAGGGTGATGCTGCTGACAGCTTCCCCGGCATGGACGAAGTCTTCTCGCTGGTTGACTTCACCGCACTGCCGGAATTTGACACTGTCGCTAAGTACCTGACGCCGGGCGGATCATTCTGGGTCAGCGACGAAAACGGCATTATTCTGAAGGCTTTCTCACTGGAAGTTTCTGAATGATGTGATTGTGGTGGCTGAGTCCACAGCACTGCAGATTTCTGGGGGCCTGCGATTTCGATCGCAGGCCTTTTTTTGGATCAACGAACAATCATGTGCGTTCCTGCAGGTTGCAGCGTGATGGGGTTGGGGAAAACGCACTGGATTCTGCTGCCGTGAAAGGAAGAACACAAACGCTGAGACGCCAACGACAACGCCCGTCAGCTGACGCTAACGGCTCGCCTGTGGGGGGGCTTGAACGCGGTGGACGACACGGGCTGAAGCCCATGCTACGACCACCGAGCACCAGCTCGGTGACGATGCCGAGGCTCGTTTTTGCTGAGTGGTTATCAGCCAACGAAACGGCAGAGCGACGGGCAAACGTGCGCCACGTCGCGTCGCGGCTTTGTGTCAGCATAAGGCGGCCGGGCAGGAATGCCC
>CAXBSH010000193.1:0-10325 GCA_963977705.1 uncultured Planctomycetaceae bacterium | reverse complement strand
CCCCATGGGAGGGCGAGGCTCCTGCCGAGCCGAACGGGACGCCCCCCCGCCATACAGGCGAGCCGTTAGCGTGAGCTGACGGGTGCTGTCGTGTTGTGTCCCCGAGCTGGTGCTCGGTGGTCCCAGTGGCCCTTTGCCGACTTCTGTCGTTCGTGGCAGGAAGGCTAGTCGGGTGTGGTGGAGGGTGGTGCTTCGGTTTTGCAAATAAAAAACGGGGGATCCTGTTGGATTCCCCCGTTTTCGGTTGTGGCTGGTTGTGTCTATCGGCTGTGATCAGGCGGGCAGGATGCCATTGGCTTCAAGGTACGCGATGACTTCGCGGGCCAGAGCTTCGATGCCTTTGTTGTCGGAATCCAGCACGATTTCGGGGTTTTCCGGAGCTTCATAGGGGGCACTGATGCCGGTGAATTCCTTGATTTCCCCGGCGCGAGCCTTTTTGTAGAGGCCTTTGGGGTCGCGTGATTCGCAGGTTTCGACGCTGGCCTGGACAAGGATTTCGATGAATTCCCCGGCTGGCAGCAGGGCTCGAACCATATCGCGGTCGGCCTTGTAGGGGGAAATGAAGGCGGTTGAGACGACGTGGGCCGTGTCGGCGAACAGCTTCGCAACTTCGCCGATTCGGCGGATGTTTTCTGTCCGGTCCGCTGGGGAAAATCCCAGGTTTTTGTTGAGCCCCATGCGAATGTTGTCGCCGTCCAGCACGTAGGTGTGGATGCCACGTTCATGCAGCAGCTGGTCGACGGCGTTGGCAATGGTGCTTTTGCCGCAGCCGCTGAGTCCAGTGAACCACAGGACGGCACCGCGGTGGCCGTTCAGTTTCTGGCGGTCTTCGCGAGTGATGCGGTGGGCGTGCCACGTGACATTGGTTGCTTTCTGCTCGGTCATTCCTCGATCTGCTCCTGCTGACTGCTGTTGAAAAAACGGCTGTGAATGGTAATCCGGGGCCTTGATTCCGGGATTGCGCGGCGGGGATGATAGAGCACCCGCGGGTTGACGCAATACCCCGAATGTCACGTGAATGCCCGGACTGCTCGTTTTTCCGGAATTGACGCAGTCGGCTGTGCCACCAATTCCCGGGCGCGGCAGTTTTTCCCTTCAGGCTGCAAATTCCCCGCTGCAGCGTAGAATTTTCCACGTGAAATCCTCCGCAAATCGTTTTTCTCTCGCTGAAACAGGATCTGCCAGCGATGTCAGCAGACTCATCGGAAGCTCGTTCAGTGACTTCAGACCCCGCCGGTGCCTATTCGGGGCGACCGGAAGAGCTGCCTCCGGTCAAGCCGCCGTCCGCCGGTTTTATCGTCCAGCTGTTTCTGATCCCTGCTTTGATCGTGATGGCTGTTGTGGCCGTCTGGGCGTTGTTTGGCAGGCTGGCTGATTCCGGCACCGACTGGGCTCAGCTGGTTGTGGAACTGGGCAGTGGCAACGAGCATCGTCGCTGGCGGGCTGCTCAGGAACTGGCTCAGCTGATTCGCAATGATCAGCTGCAGACTCCGGTTGGGCGTGAACCCCTGGCGCGGAACCCAGAGGTTTGCGAAGCACTGGTGAAGCTGCTGAATGAGTCGCTCAGCCAGACGACTCCGACGCAGGACGACATTCTGCATCAGGAATTCCTGGCTCGCTGTATGGGATCGCTGTCTGACACCTCGCAGACTTTGCCGGCCCTTGCGTTGGCGATGCAGCCGGAGCGGGATGTGGAAGTCCGCAAAAGCGCATTGATGGCTGTCACTACGATTGCCGGAGCTCGGTTTGATCAGGCGATGGGGTTTGCTGGTGACGGGTCTGACGGCGATGACAACCTGCAGCGAAAACCGTTGCCGGAACCCAGTCTTGCCGATGCTGGCGTGCTGAAGCAGTTGCGAGTGGCAGCGCAGGATTCTGAACCTGTGGTGCGACATCTGGCGGAATATGCACTGGCCAACGTCAGTGGTCCGGAGAGTATTGAGCAGCTGAAGGTCATGCTACTGGACGGTGACCGACGGACGCGGGCGAATGCCGTCATGGGATTGGCTCGCAACGGAGTGTCCGATGCAATTCCGGAACTGCAGAAAATGATGGCGGAAGTGCAGCAGCCAGTACTGGCGGATGCGTCGTTGAAGTCGGCGGATGAGACTGAGCGGTTGCTGCAGCAGCGGATGTGGCAGGCCGAGCAGCCCATTCTGGCTCGCAACTGCCTGCGTGCTGCCCGGGATTTGTGGTTCGTGGCTGCGGCCGATCAGCGGCAGGCCTTGCAGACGGCAACCGTGGCAATCGGTACGGCCGAATTGTTTGCCGCGGATGTTCGCAATCAGGCTCGCGAGCTGCAGCAGTGGATGGAGCAGAAACCGAAGTAGCCTGTTGTGACTTGAAAGTGTTGATTCCGGATTTGAGAGTGATTTTCGCGGGGAAGGGGTCAGAGATGTCAAAGCGGGTTTTGCTGCTGGCGGGTGATTTCGTGGAGGACTACGAGATCATGGTTCCATTTCAGACGTTACTGACCCTGGGTGTGCAGGTGGACGCGGTTTGTCCGGGAAAGCGAGCCGGTGATCGGGTACGCACAGCGATTCATGATTTCGAGGGCGACCAGACTTACAGTGAGAAGCCGGGTCACAATTTCACGTTGAACGCAGATTTTGAGACAGTGCGTGCTGAACAGTACGATGCGTTGTTGATCCCGGGCGGGCGAGCTCCTGAATATCTGCGGTTGAATTCGGCCGTGTTGCAGCTGGTGCGTGCGTTTGATCAGTCTGTGAAGCCGATTGCTGCTATTTGCCATGGTGTGCAGGTATTGACGGCGGCGGGTGTGGTGGCTGGTCGATCGCTGACGTGTTATCCGGCCTGCAGTCCCGAGATTCTTCTGGCGGGCGGTCGATATTCTGAGACGCCGTTGGACGGGGTGCACGTGGATGGGCATTTGATCACGTCCCCGGCATGGCCTGCTCATCCGGCCTTCTGTCGGGCGTTGTTGCAGGCGATTGGCGTGTTGTGATTGCGGATTCAGTTTCAGTTGCCATGCAGTGGCCCCTGCGTTTTTGTGGGCTCTGTTACGATTTTCCACTGTTTGCGAAAACTGAGCAGAATTTCGGTCCCATTTTTTCTGTTGGCATCGTCTTTAGTTTGCACCGAGGGTGATGTGTTCGTGTGGACCGGCTGCATCGGTTTCGCGAATTGTTACACTCGGTTTTTTCTATGCCCTACTTACCAGGGTGGGTACAGCTGATATACTCCCATGGGCGCCTTGCGCACGAACTTGCCGGTTTGCTGGCCACCTTTCATGCCATCAGGAATCAGGCAAACAGACCATCAGACAAACAGTGTGCCGCGAAAGACGGTGACGGCATTTCCGGTCAGGCGGACTCGTTGTTCGTGGACATCCATGCGGACGTGTCCGCCGCGTTGGGACGCCTGGAAGCCGAACAGAGTGCTGCGTCCGAAGTGTGGTTGCCAGAACGGTGCCAGTGCGCAGTGTGCGGACCCGGTGACCGGATCTTCGGGGACTCCGCTGGCTGGGGCGAAGAAGCGTGAGATGAAGTCGTGATCAGCGGCATCACCGAGTGCCGTCACGATGACTCCGCGAACGGGCAGTTGAGCCAGCAGTGTCAGGTTGGGTGTCAATTGTCGAACTGTGGTGGCGTGATTCAGCTGCAGCAGCAGGTCGAAGCGGGACTGTCCGCACCACACGATGTGTTCGGGCGGCAGGTTCAGGGCTGTGGGCAGCAGTTCTGGCAGTGGTGTGGCAGTGGGCAATGTGGCGGGGAAATCGAGGACGATGCCATTAGTGGCTGCTTCGGCGGTGAGTACGCCACTGCGGCTTTGGAACTGGAGGCAGCTTTGGTTCCAGTGAGGTTTGATCCAGTCGGGCAATTCGTTTTTGGCGTGCAGTTCCCTGATGACCTGTACGGTGGCGAGTGTTGCGTGTCCGCAGAGGTCGACTTCGGTGGTGGGTGTCATCCAGCGTAGTCTGAGTCCGGCGGGGTCTGGTGTGAGGAAGGCGGTTTCGGCGAGATTCATTTCGGCGGCGACCTGTTGCATCCACTGATCGGGTGCGGGATTTTGCAGCAGGCAGACGGCGGCTGGGTTCCCCTGGAAGGGCTTTGAGGTGAAGGCATCGACCTGGAACAGGGGGATTTCTGGCATGTGGTTGTCCGGATTGCGGGATTGTGAGAGCGTTGGGTGTGGCCTGTTTGCAGGGGTGTTTTCTCGTGGCAACTGCGGAAAAAACAAGTTTTGGCCTGTCCGAACCATCGGAAATTCCGGATTTCGCCCCCGACTTTCTTTCTCCGTGTTGAACTTACGGCGTCCTGCCGATACCTTTCCCGGTTCGGAATTCCCCGAAGATTTCTGGGAATTCTGCTTTCTCTGCACGCCTCCGCCTGGTTGCGGATGTGCCTGTCGTAGCCACTGTGTTCTCAATTTCTGCAGGATTTTTCTGATTCTGCGGCGGTTTGTGGGCGGCTGTGAGCGGGTTGCAGGTCGGATTTTTTCTGTCCTGCAGCGAAGAAGACGGTCTTCTAAGCGTTTTAGAAGATGGTGCAGAGCGTCTGGTAATCTTCAGGAGTTTTCAGGGGAAATGGGTCGTTACACCGGGCCTAAGGGTCGCATCAATCGTCGTTTGGGAATGAACGTGTATGAATCCGCCGGGGCAATTAAGGCCAGCGAGCGGAAAGAAGGCCCTCCGGGCATGCACAAGCGCCGCAAGAAGGAAACCACCTACGGTGCGGCACTGACAGAGAAGCAGAAGATCAAGTATTACTATGGTCTGCGCGACCGCCAGCTTTACCGTTACCTGGACATTGCCAAGCGAACCAAGGGCAACACAGGTGCGACGTTGCTGGTTCTGTGCGAGCGTCGTCTGGACAATGTTGTGCGTCGTGCCGGCCTGACCTTGACTCGCCCACAGGCTCGTCAGGGCATCGTGCACCGTCACTTCCAGGTGAATGGCCGCACTGTCAGCAAGCCGGGGATCATGGTGCGACCTGGTGACGTGATCACGGTTCGCAACCGTCCGAACATTCGCAAGATGTACAATGCCGTGGGTGAATCGTCTTCCGGACCGACCGCTGAGTGGCTGTCAGTGGACAAGGCGGCGATGAAGATCATCGTGACGACATTGCCAACGGTTGATGATGTGATGCTGAAGGTGGACGTCGGCCCGGTGGTCGTGTTCATGTCTCGCTGATTCGCCTTTCGGGCGTTCAGAATCTGGGCCGACGAATTCGTTCGTCGGCCTTTCGTATGCGCTGCGGAGCCGTTTTTCCCCCTTGGAAACTCAGTTCCGCAGCCGTCGCGATCTGTCCCCCTCGGCTGGCAGCGTCTATGATCCTGGTGGATTCGATCGCAACCTGAGCTCCTTCCTGTCAACTCTGTGGTGAAGTCCGTCGCATTATGGACCCGAAGTTCATCCGCAATTTCAGCATCGTGGCTCATATTGACCATGGCAAAAGTACTCTGGCCGATCAGTTGCTGCTGAAAAGCGGCACGATTACTCAGCGGGAATTCCGTGAACAGATCCTCGATGATCTGGAAATCGAGCGGGCTCGCGGTATCACCGTTAAGGCTCGCTCTGTCACCATCAACTGGACGCTGGACGGCCAGCAATACGAGCTCAACCTGATTGATACTCCGGGGCACGTCGACTTCCACTACGAAGTCAGTCGCAGTCTGGCGGCCTGTGAGGGTGCTTTGCTGCTGGTGGATGCCTTTCAGGGTGTGCAGGCTCAGACTGTCGCTAACGCCTATGCTGCCATCAATGCGGGTCTGGAAATCATTCCGGTGGTCAACAAGATTGACCTTCCGGTGACTCGAGTTGAAGAGGTGCTGGAGGAGGTCGAGCAGGTGCTTGGGCTGGACGCATCGGACGCCTTGCGTGTCAGTGCCAAGGCCGGGCTGAATATTGAGACGGTTTTTGAAGCCATCATCGGGAAAATTCCGGGTCCTCGGGGGACGGCAGATAAGCCGCTCAAGGGACTTGTTTTCGACAGTAAGTACGACAATTACCGTGGAGTGATCACCTATATCCGCGTGTTTGAGGGCGAAGTTCGTAAGGGCGACAAGATTCGCTTCATGCGAGAAGAGATGGTCAGTGAAGTGCTGGAGATTGGCCAGTTCCGTCCGAATATGAAGCCCTGTGACATGCTGGGGCCCGGGCAGGTGGGGTATATCCTGACTGGTCTGAAGGAGCTGAGTAAGGTCACGGTGGGCGACACGGTGACTCAGTTCCATGCTCCTGCTGCCGAACCATTGCCGGGCTATCAGAAGCCCAAGCAGATGGTGTTCTGCGGCATGTATCCGATTGATGCCACGGACTTTGAAAATCTGCGTGAAGAGCTGCAGAAGCTATCCATGAATGACTCCAGCTTCTCGTTCCTTCCGGAAACCTCGGACGCTTTGGGGTTTGGTTTCCGCTGCGGATTCCTCGGCATGCTGCACATGGAGATTGTGCAGCAGCGGCTGGAGGGCGAGCAGCACATGGATCTGATCCAGACGGCTCCCAACGTCACCTATGAAATCCTGACTCGCGATGGCCAGCTGATGGTGATCGACAATCCGCAGGAAGTGCCAGACGCGGGGATTATTGAAGAGTTTCGGGAACCGATTTCCAAAGTCAGCTTTATCGTGCCGTCGCAGCATGTCGGTACGATTATGCAGTTGTGTCAGGACCGTCGGGGGATTTATCGAACGACCGAGTATCTGGGGCCCAATCGTGCTCAGATTGTCTATGAGTTGCCTCTGAGCGAAATCGTGTACGACATGTACGACAAGCTCAAGAGTGTGACGTCTGGTTACGGCACGATGGACTACGAGATTATTGGTTTTCAGCCGGCCGATCTTGTGAAGATGGATATTCTTGTCAAGGGCGTCAAGGTGGATGCTCTGTCGACCATTGTGCATCGTTCGAATGCTGAGCGTCGGGGTCGGGCCCTGGTGAAGCGTCTGAAGGAAGAGATTACGAAGCACCAGTTTGAAATTGCTCTGCAGGCCGCCATTGGAACTCGTGTGATTGCTCGCGAGACAATTTCTGCGTTGCGAAAGAACGTGACGGCCAAGTGTTACGGGGGCGACATTACTCGTAAACGCAAGCTGCTGGAGAAGCAGAAAGAGGGTAAGAAGCGGATGAAGCAGTTTGGCGAAGTGGAAATTCCGCAGAAGGCGTTTCTGTCGGTGCTGGACACGACCAAAGATGACTGACGCTGCTGTGGCGGGGCTGTCGCATCTGTCGTGGTGCTTGTGGCGAGTTGCTGTCAGCGGGTGTTGTTGTGTGACAGCGATGTTTCGCGGTGTGGTTTGTGTTTGTCTGACGCTGCTGTTGGTTGGCTGCGGTGTTTCGGGAGAGGGTGGTTCTCGGCCCCTGCGACTGCCGACAGAGACGGGTTCGGGGGCGGATCAGTCTGGCGGTACTGAGGCTGCTGCTGCGGGGCTGGGGGTGTCGGGGACTTCTGAGGTGAAGTCCGGCAGGCCAGCGTGGCCGATCGTGCGGTATGTGTCTGTGCCGCAGCTGCCGCGGGATCTGGTGATTTTCGACAGTGTGTTCTGGGAACCGGATGACACGTTGAGTCTGCGTCAGCGGATTGCGGCTGATGCCCGGGTCAGGGGCTCGACGGTGCTGGAGATAGGTACGGGTTCGGGGCTGGTTTCGTTATGTTGTCTGCAGGCGGGTGCAGCGCAGGTGGTGGCCACTGATTTGAATCCGGCCGCTGTTGAAAATGCGAGGGAGAACGGCCGTCTGCTGCAATTCGGGCAGCGGCTGGAAGTGCGGCAGGTACCACGGCGAGCTCCGACTGCGTGGACAGTCACTCGACCGGACGAGACCTTTGATTTCATCATTTCCAATCCTCCATGGGAGAATCAGCACCCGGAGACGGTGGAACAGTTTGCGTTATATGATCCGGGGTTTGCGTTATTGGAGTCATTGGTCAGTGGAGCTCGGCAGCGACTGCGTCCTGGCGGCCGGATGTGGCTGGCGTACGGCTGTGTCACGGCTATTCGGCAGATTCAGAAGGTTGCTGAGCGTGAGCGTTTGGAGTGTCGGTTACTGGACGATCGTCGTCTGGAGGATTTGCCGGAGTTATTTCTGCCGGGACTGTTGATTGAGTTGACGGTACCGGAAGGGGGCTGATTGCGTCCGGGTGTGTGGTGTGCTGTCAGGCAGCACTGTGATTCCTGGATGTCGCGGATTTCCCCTTTCGTTGATTTGCTGATATGTTTCGGCCGGAGACTGGCGGCGGAGTGGCTGTCACGTCGCTGTTGCAGCGTGGGACGGGACAGATGCAGGCGCCACAGACAAGTGCACAGTTTTTCGAGCTGCTGGAAAAAAGCGGCCTGCTGAGTGGCGAGAACATTCGTCGTGCTGCGGAGAAACTGCAGTTGTCCGACGATCTTGATGCTCGGACTGTAGCCGCTCGTCTGGCCGCTGAACGCATCCTGACACCGTTTCAGTCTGAGCGTATTCTGGAGGGGCGTTATCGCGGGCTGCTGATTGACGGCTATCGAGTGCGTGAGGTGCTGGGATTTGGTGGCATGGGTTGTGTGTTCATTGCCGAAGAGCCGGGCAGTGACCGCAAGGTGGCCTTGAAAGTCCTGTCGACAGAGCATGCCCTGGATGCGGGCATGCTGGCGCGGATGAAGCTGGAGGCGGCTGCGGGGATGCGTCTGAACCATCCGGGGATCATCCGCACTCATCGGCTGGCATCGACCGGTGCCGTGCATTATCTGGTGATGGATCTGGTGCGGGGGATCAGTCTGCATGAGATTGTGGCCCTGCGTGGTCCGCTGAAGCATGGCATTGCCTGTGATGTGGGCATGCAGGCGGCTTTGGCACTGCATGCCGCGCATCAGTCGGGGATTATTCATCGCGACATCAAGCCGGCCAACTTTCTGCTGGAGAATGACGGCACGGTGCGAGTGCTGGATTTTGGTCTGGCGATGATCGAGGATTCGGCGGAAGACGAGTTTTCGTTGTCGATGGTCTTTGGGCACGACTGTCTGGGGACTCCGGACTATATCGCTCCCGAGCAGTCTCTGGACAGTCGTCGAGTGGATCCGCGGGCGGACGTCTACAGCCTCGGGGCAACATTGTATGTGGCGTTTACTGCGCGAGTCCCGTTTCCGGACAAGTCGAACAAAGCCAAGCTGGAAGCTCAGCGCACCCGAGCTCCGAAGAACATCTGTGAACTGCGTCCGGAGATTCCCGCGGAAGTGGGGGCGGTGATTCTGAAGATGATGGCCAAGGATCCGGCGGATCGTTATCAGACGGCGGCGGAAGCGGCTGAAGCTTTGCGACCATTTGCGGTGCGCAAGCCGATCCCTTTTGATTTTCGTGAACTGGTGACATTGCGTGCGAAGCAGGCGAAGGAAAAGACGGCGGCTCGTGAAAAGGGCCCGGCCAGTCCGCCCCGTACCGGCGCTCCGCGGTCTTCCATCACAAACGCGTCTGACTGGTTATCGGGAGTTGACAGTCGGACGGTGGGTGCCGACAGCTTTGCGGCTCCTTCGACTCCGGCAGCCCGCACTCATGTTTCCCCGGCTGCAGGCTCACCTGCGGGGGCTCGACCGGTTCCGACAGCGGGCCGGGCGTCTGATGGCGTGGTGTCGAATTCGGGGGCAGGAGCGAATGGTGTTCCTGGTGATGCGCGTGGCCTGTCGTCTTCCGGTGCGGGGCAACCTGCCCTGCCCTCACTGACAAACCTGGCTGCATTACCTCAGGGCTGGCATCTGCAACTGGCAGGTAGTGCAGTGCGATTACCTCTGCAGAAGCCGCGCTGTGCGATTGGCTGCGGGACTCGAGCTGACATCTGCGTGACAGGAGCGGGAGTGGATAGTCTGCAGGGTTGGCTGGAGTGTCGTGGTGGTCAGTGGTTTTATCGTCATGATTCGCAGCGATTTGGCACGCAGGTGAATGGGGAGTCTGCAGTGCTGCGACCATTGCAGGCTGGGGACCGCCTGATGTTTGGAGAGAATGTGCAGCTGCAGTTGCTGGGACCTGCGGTGCGTGGTGGAATGCTGCGTTGGGTGCTGTTGTTGCTGCTGGTGGTTGGGTTGGCTGGGGCCGTGTTCATTGTGGTACAGCGACCGGACCTGGTGCAGTCTTACCTGTCGTCTGGGCCGACATCAGCAGCACCAGTTTCGCTGCCATCACCCGGTCCACCGGCCGAGGGTGACAACTGAGTGTAACACTGCTGATAGTGCAACGTGGGGCCACAGGTGAGCCGTTTTCAGTGCGCAAAGTCCTCCTCGGGAGGGCGAGGCTCCTGCCGAGCCGAAGTCAATTGTCAGTGCTCCGCCGTCGTTGTTCGCCGCCAACCGTAGTCCGGGCATTCCTGCCCGGCCGCCTGTTGCCCACACAAAGCCCC
>CAXBSH010000192.1:0-10325 GCA_963977705.1 uncultured Planctomycetaceae bacterium | reverse complement strand
GGGCAGCTTGGTGGGATGGTGAATGAGGGCGGGCATTTCCCTGAGGTTTGTAAGAAGTCATTTCAGGCGATGGCTTCAGATCTTCAGGGGGCTGTCCGTCGCGAGTGGATTGAGCAGGCGACGCTGCCGCAACTGCGGGCCATGTCATCGCGTGAGCTGGAGATGGCCGGGCGACTGTCAGAACCACTCTACCTCGCTCCCGGCGCCCGCAGTTATCAGGTTGTCAGCTGGGATCAGGCCCTGAACGCTATCGCTCAGAAAATGTCGGCAGCCGGTCCTCAGCGCAGTTTTTTCTATGCCAGTGGTCGAGCATCGAATGAGGCCGGATTCCTGTTTCAGGCGATGGCGCGAGTTTTCGGCACGAACTATGTCAATAACTGCTCGTATTACTGTCATCAGGCCAGCGGGGTTGGCCTGGGAATGGCACTGGGAACGGGAGCAGGGACTGTTCGACTGGAAGATCTGGACCATACAGATCTGTATCTGTTGATTGGTGCCAACCCGTCATCCAACCATCCGCGTCTGATGCGTTCACTGATGCAGATTCGACGCCGTGGTGGTCGCGTGGTTGTAATCAATCCGGTTCGTGAACTTGGGCTGACAAATTTTCGGGTACCCAGTGATGTTCGCAGCCTGCTGTTCGGTTCAGAGATTGCCAGCGACTACGTGCAGCCGCACGTTGGTGGCGACCTCGCTCTGCTGTGCGGGATAGCGAAGGAAGTGCTGGCGAGGGGTGGTCACGACCCACAATTCATTGGCAGTCATACGACGGGTTTTGATGACTTTGTGTCATCACTGCAGCAGATGACATGGTCGCAGATCGAGTCAGAATCGGGAGTGGATCGTGCTGTCATCGTGCGGCTTGCCGATCAGTACTGTTCGGCTCGGAATGTGGTTATCGGCTGGTGTATGGGTATCACGCACCATCTGCACGGCACTCGTAATGTTCATGCGATTGCAAATCTGGCATTACTGCGAGGCATGGTGGGGCGTGAGCATGCCGGACTGATGCCCATCCGGGGGCATAGTAATGTGCAGGGACTGGGGACAGTCGGTGTGACACCCGGGCTGAAACTGCAGATGCTGCAGCGATTTGAGCAGCGGCTGGGATTGCGGATACCGGCTGGTCCGGGATTGGACACGATGGCCTGTATGGATGCTGCCCATCTGGGAAGTATGGATTTCGCGCTGTGTCTGGGTGGAAATCTTTACGGCAGTAACCCGGCTGCGGCTCGAGCGTTTGATGCCATGTCGAAGCTGAAGACTGTGGTGTATCTGTCGACGACGCTGAATACCGGCCATGCATGGGGAACGGGGCAGGAATGTTACATACTGCCGGTACTGGCACGCGATGAAGAATCGCAGACGACAACGCAGGAATCGATGTTCAGTTTTGTGCGACTAAGTAGTGGAGGGCCCTCCCGTCACAAAAATGTACGCAGCGAAGTTTCAATTCTGGCGGCACTGGGGCAGCGGATTTTTGGACAGGGTTCGGGAATTGACTGGCACCAGATGGAAAGTCATCAGGCGATTCGGGAACTGATGGCCGATCTGGTTCCGGGATACGAAGGACTGAAAAGCATCGATCGTGACAAGCGTGAATTTCATGTTCCCGGACGCGCCATTCGCAGTTATCAGTTTCCCACGGCCGATGGCCGCGCAAAATTTCATGCCTGTGAGCTGCCCGGGCGCCCTTTGCAGGTTGGTCAGTTGCAGATGATGACACTGCGATCTGAGGGCCAGTTCAACAGCGTGGTCTATGACGAAGAGGACATTTACCGCGGGCAGGAACGCAGAGATGTGATTCTGATGAATGCGGCCGATCTGCAGCGTCTGGGGCTGCGCGAAGATCAGCGAGTGCGTGTACGCAGTGCACATGGCGAGATGCGATTGCTGCTGGCCCGATCCATTGAGATTCGCGCTGGAAATGCAGCCATGTATTACCCGGAAGCCAATGTGCTGACCGGGCCGGAAGTCGATCCACTTTCAAAGACACCGGCCTTCAAGTCCGTGGCGGTAACAGTAGAACCGGAGTCTGGGCTGTGAGGCCACAATCTGCAGTCCGGATCACCAGTTAAAGTCAAAACGCAGAGCCAGCAGGTCTGCCGTGACGTCCCCGTACAGGCCGTCTTTTGTCGTGACCGGATGAATCCAGTCCAGCATCAGCCGTGTTCGGTCATTCCAGTACCAGTTGACACCGGTCGTCAGATCCTGGTAATTGCCGCACTGGAAACTGTCCAGAATCAGGCTGGAGTAGCGGGATTTGAGCTCCACGGCTCCGGGAGCCAGCCCCTCGGCACGCACCGACAGATTCCTGAGCGGTTTATTGCGTGCAAATTGAGCTCCATGCTGTCCGAATCGCTCATAGATCCGATGTTCCCCGGTCAGGAACCAGCTGGCATGGGCATACCAGCCGCCGAGGTTGCCTGCCTGTGCTCCGTTCAACGTTGCCAGATAGGCTTCAGATTGCAGGGTGAATGGCCCCATGACGGCGGCCATTTCAAGATTGCCGACTGTATACGCGTCAGCAGCAAGACTACCGCTGTCCAGCAGCCGGGGGCCCTCATGAATCTGGGGACGAGTTCTGAAGCGAACGGAATTGTCCTGGTCGTCTGTGTAAAGCACTCCCACGCCCGTATGCAGCACTCGGGCGCCGTCGTCTTCGAAGAGCGGTGTCCACACCAGCCTGCCGGAAAGTCGCAGCCCCTGATTGTCGTCGATGCGTTCCTTGAGAGTATCACTGATGCCGTCAAAAAACACACCAGTGCTCCAGCCCACTGACTCGTCGTCAGTGGTGTTGTAGAGTGCAACACCGACCTCCCGGTCTGCCGTGAAGATACCCTGAGTCGGCACAGATCGCTCAAGGAAGACGTTGTTGGTATCGTTGGTGACCTGCTCAAGACCGAAGGGGACGAAGAAATTACCGATTCGAAATCGACCCAGTCCGGGAATCTCGTTGACCGAGAAGTAGGCGTCTTTGACATCCGGGCTGGTTGCTCGTCCAGAGCTTTCACCGACAGTTTCCGGTTCAAGCGTCATCTGCAGTCGGAAGTCACAGTTTTCATAGCCAACACCATCAGCAACCAGACGCAGACGGCGGAATTCAAAGTAGTCCTGCGGTCCCGGGTTGCCGCCGATTGCGGGATCCGCATTCATCCAGTTCACGTAGTCAAGCTGGACATGACCGCCCAGTCGGACATTCCAGCGATCTGTTGGAACATCGCGAGTCGCAGCACTGCCGGAACTCGACTGTTTTTTTTCCAGTTGCTCAAGGCGTTTCTGCAGATCCGCCAGCATGGCGGTGATATCCGGATCCTCAGCGTCTTCCGTCAGCATGGCATGGCCGGCTGTCGGAAACGTACTGTTCGCGACCGACTCGGGTTGCGGCAGTACTGAGGCTGGTGCGGTGTCTGAGCCCATTGCTGAAACAGTTGACGCTGTCACTGGCACAGCGGTCAGCAGCAGCAGTGCAGTCAGCAGCTTTTCGAATCTGAGCATGCCGGTGGAACCCGCGAAAGCACTTTTGGAGGTGGACTTTGTCGGAGTCTGTTCGATCAGCGCCCGGCAAACAGCCCGAACAGCCCACCGCGTCGGCGAGTTGGTTCTTCAGGCGGTCTGCCTGACGGATCAACAGGCGATGTCAACCGGTGAATCATTTCCGAAATGGATTTTGTGAGTTTTGCCCGAGGGGCGAACTGAGCCAGCGGAATTCCATTGTTTCTCGCGCCAGACATCACGGAATAGTCATTCGGAAGCTGCCAGAAAACGCTGCGTCCGATGGTTTCCAGAGCCTTGTTCAGGCTGATATCGCAGTCCTCCAGCCCCACGCGATTGACGATGATTTCCACCTTCCCCTTGATCAGCGGATAGTGGTCCAGCAACTGCATGATGCGGATCACATTGCGAAGGCAGGACAGGTCCAGTTGTGTCACCAGCAGCACGCGATCGGACACTTCCATGACCGCCATGTCCAGGCGATTAAAGGACTTGCTGATGTCGATGATCAGGTGTGAGAACGTGGCCTTCAGCAGTGACAGAATGCGTCGCAGGTCGTCCGGACGAATCATTTCCGCATGTTCGAGTTCAATCGGGCGGGGCAGCAGATAAGCGCCGCAGGAATGTCGAGTCAGCGAACGCTTCAGCAGACCGTAGTCCAGACGATTGATACTCTCGACAATGTCCTTGATCGTGTATTCCGGAATAATATCCAGCCAGACGTCAGCATCCCCCAGAGTCAGGTCGAGGTCGATGATTACGGGCGAGTTTTCGTTTTCGATGGCAAGGGCAGCCCCGGCATTAACGGCCAGTGCTGTGCAGCCGACTCCACCAGAGACGCCGGCAACTGTGACAATCGTGCCACTGCGCGAATTGCTCTCTGTACCACTACCCCCCAGAGATACTCGCAGACGATCAAGGGCAGCGACGAAATCTTCAAGCTGCAGCGGAAGATTCAGGAACTCACGAGCCCCGTTACGCATCGCCTGCAGGATCAGACTGCCTTCCTGGGAACTGCTGACAACAAGGATCGCACAGCTGATCTGTGAACGTGCCAGTTCTCCCACCAGCTGCAGGCCGCGTTGAGCGTTCGAATCCAGATTGACAACGGCGATATCCGGCAGAGTCTGACGAGCGACTTCCATGAAAACTTCATATCGAGCGCATTCAGCTTCCAGCCAGACGGTGTCGACACCGACCAGCATGGATTTCAGGACGTTGCGGGAACGCTCGTCCGGATCAACCGTCGCCAGTCGCAGTACACTTTTCATGGTTCCGAATCTCCAACGTATCTCTGAATAACTGAGGCGACCGGGTGTGGTTCAGCGGAGTGTGGGGGAAATCAGTCCACTGCGTCCACTGGTGTCATTGACCCGGCGAGCAGGAGCGCGACGATTGCCTGGATCTGCAGATGCAGCAGCCGGTTTGACGGCCGTCTGTGGCCTTGCAGTGGCCCTCGGGGCTCCGCCGGCACTGGCCGTGGCAACTTTCGTCGGACGTCCCTGTTCGCCACTTGTACTGTCAGCCTGAGCACAGTTGATTCCGCCACTGCAGTTCGAGCAACCCGGAGTACTGCACTGACCGGCACTGGTCTGATTCTTCACGCAGTCATCGCACAATTGATCAACGGCAGGGACTTCCAGCAGTCCGTGGAAGAACAGTTCTCGATCAACCGGGCTGACCGTGGACATACCCGGACCGACTTTCGGGACCTGTTCAGCAGACATTGGCGCCACCAGCTCCGGTGTGACAAGAATAATCAGTTCCGATTCTGAATCCGTATGCTGCTTGCGACTGAAAGCCGCTCCGAGGTAAGGGATCTCCCCGAAGAACGGGACTTTATTCGTCGTGCCAAATGAGCGTCGAGAGACAAGCCCGGCAATGACCAGGACTTCACCAAAATTCATTTCTACCTGGGTATTGGCACTATTAGTGCGGAACGAAGCCGTGGCATTACCATTAATTGTCACAATATTGGAAAAGTCCTGATCGCTGACCTTGGTTTCAACTTCAAGTCGAACTCTGCCGTTCCCAAGAATGTAGGGGACAGCATTCAGTTGCACACCGAATTCCCGATAGTTGACACCACTCGTCCCAAGTCCACCGGCAACGGGGATGGGGACTTCTCCACCACTCAGAAAATTGGCCGGTCGACCGTTGTGTGTGAGAATCATTGGCGTCGCGTGGGTACGGAACAGGCCCTCATCCAGCATTGCCTGGACGAACCCCTGGAAAACACTGTTGGGACGCGTCAGTCCCCAGGTGATGGTCGAGTTTCCCAGATTGTTGTAGCCAATGCTGGTTGCACCAGAAGCAGCCGACAGGGACTTGATGGGCGTGATTGGTCCGGGGGTAGAGGCAAGAAAACCATCGGGATGCACCAGGGAAAAATTCATACCCAGGCGACGGAGTTTGGACCGCTGCACTTCCATAATTGTGCATTTGAGCATGATCTGCTGCACACCGCCGGTCTGCATATGATTCAGCACCTGCTCGTAGTGCTCTTCCGCAATGGATTCGATCTCTGCTACGTGCTCGGGGCGAGTTACCCAGCCGTCCAGACGCACAGATTGATCGCTGATCTCTTCCACCTGCACAGCATCGTCCGGATACAGACGACGAATCACGGATTCGAGGTGTCGCACGTCTCCACGGATCAGCACTTCAATCTCGGTCACCGCGTCATTCTCATCGACGATAGTCAGTGATGTCACGCCAGCCTTCAGTGCGTAAACGCGAACCTGCTCGGGGTGTTCCTGCACCGCCTGGACCGTCAGAATCTCGTCGTCGAAATCCATCACTCGACGAATCCTGCAGCTGTGCCTGACGAACATTGAAAAACGTTCAGTCAGGGTCACCTCATTGATCCCCACCCGGGTTTGATAGACCGGAGACGAACGCGAAGTCTGCGCCACAACCTCAGCAGGTACTAGTAGTCCTGCTGTCAGCAACAGAATCGCCATGAGTTTTTGATGCGGCATCCGTGCACCCCTGAAACACGACGACTGCGACAGCCCGTGTGAGACTGCCGCAGAACGTCTGAAATCTGTTCTTCAGCGAACTTTATCTGACACTGAGAGCACCGTCGGACTATCGCCTTTCCGACTGCAGTCAGGCTGCGGCAATCAGTTGCTGCAACCTGAATCTGCAGGTGACTTTCAGATCTTTGTACCAACCTCGGCGGGATCAGTGAGTTTCACCCGCTCAACCCGCACTTTGTCTCGTTCATGAATTTCAAGCAGCCAGTGGGGCCCATCTTCAGTCCCCTCTGACTGATCTTCTGACATTTCCTTGTCTGTCTGCTCCAACTCAGCGTCCACAAGATCTGAGATACTGGTGCCGATCGGCTTCTGGGGCTGATGAGCACCTGCGTTGTCGTCCTCAGATCCCGCGACCCCCGGCTTGTCCTCGTTTGACTTGTCCCGCATTGTCTCAATGAACTCTGCAGAAATGGCCGTTGGATCTGCTGGAGGAGCATCACCGGGCCGACGCAGAGTTGTGGATAACTTGCCAAGATTGGATGCCAGGGCCACTGCTTTCGCCTGAACCGGAGTCACCAGCAAAGTCAGGTTCTTGGCCTTTCCATCCTGAGCTATTTCTGAACCATAGATGTGCTTATCGATTGCAAATACTTCAACGAACTCAAGGACCGTGATTGTCTTCTGATTGCCAGTACCACCGCCTTCGGGGCGGTAGGTCAGCAGCAGATCGACTCGGTTGCCCGGGGTCAGCATGCCGCTGTGTGTTGTTGTTTCATCTGCCGGAATCGTGGCAGCCGCCATTCCTTCCGGCAACTTGGTGATCACGCCGAACTGTCCAGGGTCCCCTAATTTGTTTGTCAAGATCCACTCGCCGGCATTCGCCGGACGTTTCAACGATCGCTGTTCCAGTTCCTCCATCGAAGTCACCGCGAACTCGGGCACCAGAGCCTCCGGTACCGTAACGAAGTGCACATTCGATTCATTCAGCGGAACACCGGCTGGAATGTCACCGCGAGCAGCAACAATCTCCCGGACCGGTTCCTTTCTGGTGTCTTCTCTGTTTAAAAGTTGACGAATCCCCAGCATTGAGATCAGGCCACAGCCAATAGCTACAGCCAGCATGATCAGATTTTGCGGTTTCATGGCCTTCACACGTTCTGCAGCTCTGCCAAAGCTGATTGCGTTCGAGCAACAGGCAGAAGTTCACAGACCGTGAACGTCCACCGTGCTACAATCGCTACAACCTGGTCAGACACTACAGCCATCACCAGCATCATTTTCGGCATCGCGTATTCCCTGCTTCACCGAATGCTGCAAGGATTGTCTAAAGTCAGGTACTTCCATGTCCTGTGAAGAAAACCGGCACGTCACGGACGACGGCCGGTAAACAGTCTTTTCAGCAGAAACTGCCGATGGACGGCAAGGGGGCCCTGTAAGGCCTCAAATCATGTTCTGGTAACAGAAATAGCCAATCGTGCCGATGCAGATTGGAATTCCATAAGGCAGCAGCAGCATGCGGGGCTTGCGTTCGGCAGCGATCGCCGAAAGTTTTTCCGGGTTGCGAATGCTGAGCCATTCACCAATGATCAGCAGGAACTGCTGATAGTGATGCCCTGTGCGACGACGGTACACCGCCATACAGACGGCCATAGCAGCACCGATCACCGCGGAAACAGCAAACGCCTCCAGTGTGATCTGCCAACCCATCCATGCACCAATACCCGCCATCAGTTTCACGTCGCCAGCTCCCATGCCTCCCACGGAATACAGCGGCAACAGAGTCAGTAATCCAACGCACATTCCAAGGAATCCAGCCTGCAGGCCGGTCAGACCACCGACGCTCAGCGAAAACACCAGGCCGCTGAAAACCATCGGGAATGTGATCCAGTTGGGAACTTTCAGGTCACGACCATCAATAATCGCTGCGTAAATCAGAATCAGCGAAACAAGGCGGACGTGCCAGTTTTCAAGAATGAATTCAGTAAAAGACATGAAAAGGGTCCTGTAACCGGGGATTCTGGGGAGAAAAATCAGAGCCTTTCCAGGGCCGATCAGAAAACAGGGAACACGGCCCAGCCGTATTCCCTGTGATCTTGATTCAGCAGTGAATGCCTTCCGGCAAAATCACTTTGCCAACTCGGTGGCGATCTTGTCGAACTTGCCGTTGGCTGCTGTGCCCACTGACGTTACAGCGCCAATACAAACGACCACGATCAGGGCCAGCATAACAGCGTATTCCACTGCGGTTGGGCCATCTTCAGAAACCAGAAACTTCTTTACGCTTGCGGTGAACTTCGACATTGCTCTTTCCTTCCTGATGTGCCCTCGCGAGGGCAATGGACTTCACGGCGGCTGCCCGCCAACTTCGGACCACTGACCTCCAGTGTTCCGTCATCACAGCCTCGACACATGGCACTCACAACTGGCCTGCGTTGATCGTCTCTGGCTGTGCTATTGAAGCTAGGTCAGGAAATCTTTGCGTCAAAAAAAATCTGCGGGTTTTCGGTCAGATGGAAAAGATGGTGGGGAGTTTCTGTATGTAGGAGTCCGTTGACCGATTTCCTCAATTCCGCGCGAAACCGCGTGTTTTTCCCGCTACGCAGGCAGACTCGATCTGCTGCCGGAAATCGTCAGATGGTGCGGGAAATCAGCAGGTGGACCCTGGTAAACACCCACAAAACGCTGCGCATGCCACTCCGCGAAATGGTCATCCAGCGCAGGTGCAGGAAAGCCACTCGCTTCCAGCTGCCAGCCCTCGGCTCAGTTTGCCACCGGTTCCGCTGCTTCCTCCAGCAGCTCGTCTGTCTGGTTTCCATGGGAAGCCAGTATGGATTCCGGCCCCAGTGCGCCAATCACCGTTTCATTCCAGCGGAACTCGCGACGCACCATCAGGCCCCGCTTCAGATCCAGCAGAAAACTGCCGGACGGGGTTGCCTGAATCAGCTGCGAACGTACCACCGTACCTCGCAATGGCGTTCGCACTGAAGAACGGAATGTGACTTTGGCAATCCCGTTTTCAACACTCTCGAGACGATAGGTCCGCAGAATCTGTACCGGCAGCTGCAGATCCTGTCCGCCACGCACCTGTACCAGAAACTCTTCCTTCCACGTGCCACCTTCGCTGACAGGCGTTTCCGGCAACAGCATCAGAAAGGACCCCGGGTCGGCTCCGCCACTGCGTGGCGATACGTCCGCCACAGATTTTTCCCCCGACTTCGCTTCTGGTGCAGAATCAACTGGTGATGCAACGGACTTTTGAGGCTTTGTCGGTTCTGCCTGTGCAGCAACAGCCCGACCGACGCTGGTGATCTGAAAAATCGGGGCTGCCCCCCGCAGACTGTGAGCCACATTGCGGAAGACTTCCGGCACTTCACCCGGTTTCATCGACGAGCGAAACTCCACCGGTGGCTCCTGGTCCACCTGACGATGCATCCAGACATCTTCAAACTGCATTGAAAGTCGAGATAAGTCTCCGGTTGTTTCAGAGACTGCGTAACGACGAATCTGCCGCACCTGTGAGACATCCACACGCTGGTTCTCGCCAACCTGAGCCTCCAGTGTCATCTGCTGTTTCGATTGATATCGCAGCTGCTGACCCGGATGAAACTGATAACGCATGGTCCAGGTCTGAGCCGCAGGCTGGGCTGAGACGCCGGTGTCGGTCGCAATGACGGTGCTGGATTCAGTCGCCGCAGCGGAGTTGCCTGCAGCCACGGGCGCTGTCGCTGGCTGCTCGGGAGCCACCGGAGTTTCCTGCAAAGACAGCAGAAGAATTGTCAGGATGATGCTGAGTTTCATGGACGCAATCCTTGCCCGTATCGTTCAAATCCAGCCGCGACTCCCCACGAC
>CAXBSH010000191.1:0-10375 GCA_963977705.1 uncultured Planctomycetaceae bacterium | reverse complement strand
GGTTGTTCAACCTTCGCCGCCGTGTCCGCAGTGAACTCGGCCCCCGTAAGTTCCAGGCCCTGCAGATCACGCAGGTCGATTGTCGTCGGGATTCCAGCCATGTCAGGATTCTGATCAAGGGCGAAGATGTGCCAGCCCTCAGCAACCGTGGTCAGAATCGTGAGTGTCACTTCGCTGCCCACAGCAGCATTGGCGGGAGTCAGGCTGATTTCGAAATTCACATCGCCGGCCTTCGCCGTTTTCCCGAAACCGATCGGTGGCGTCAAAGTCTGCCGGGACGGGTTCTGGGCGGCGGCAGACGCTGACGTCGCCGGAGCCGAATCAGTGGTTGCAGAAGCCGCGGTCGAACTCTGACTCAGGGTCGCGGAAAACTCACGATCAAAGAGCGGAAAACAACCGCGGGAGTTACAGAACTGTCCGTTGAGTGTACCGGAAACCGCAGTTGTTTCAGAAAGCTGACCATTGAGGGTCAACGTCCACGTCACGCGATCATAGAACTTTTCGGTGTTCTGCTGCAGATCCTTGTCGAAGCTGCTTTTGGGGGCTCGATCAGCCTGCCACGTCCCGGATTGCTGCAGAACACCGGTGCTGGTCAGCTTAATGCGAGTGGCCGCCCCGAACGACGGATCCATCGAATAGGTGTGGGCCCCCGGAGGCAGGGTCATGGTAACAGCGAGGCTGGCTGAGCTGTCAGTCAGTTTTGTGAGCGTCGCGGTGACAGCGACATCCGTATCGTCAACGCCAGCCTGATCCCCGAAAATCCCGGGCAACTCCAGACCGCCGGGGCTCAGATCCTGGGCGATGGCTGCCGGCATCTGGCACAGGCCGAAACAGGTCAGCAGCAGGGGCAACAGGGCGTTGAACTTCATGGCAGGAATCCCGTTGTAAAGGAAGAGGGCCTGCGGAGCTGGCGTACTGTCTGAAACAGCCGTCAACCGCAGACCAGACCTCTCTGCGGAAGAATACCGGCTGCTGTCGGCAAAGGCTAGGTTTCGATTGTCGGAGTGGCTGTAAATCCAGTTGCCGGAGTGTTCAGGAACCGTGGCGAAATCGCGGAAAACGCGTAAAAACAGCAGAGATTCGTACAGCAGTGGCCGGTGAATTCTGCTGCACCAGCGTCGAGAATTCCTCGCAAAACCTCAAATTAAGCCCGTTTCTTTGTGGCAATTTGTGCTCGGACTGCGATACTCAGCACAGTGAGACTGAGTCTCAGGTTCATCACAAAAGGCAACTGAAGGCGCATGGAAGGTGCGTTCAGGGCGTGTTTGCCAGCCTGGCATGTGTTGAACCTGTCCGCTGATGTGCAGCGGTTCAGACCATTTCTTTCGATCGGGCAGTACCGTGAGCACCACCGCCAGCACAATCTCAAGCAGCCTGCGACTTGCCGACATTCAGCCGGGGCAGACAGTTGTTGTCACTCATGTGTGTTGCGGTTTTGCGATAGCAGCGCGGCTGATGGAACTGGGTTTTGTCCCGGGTGCCACCGTGCAGGTGCTCCGTCGGGCTCCATTTGGCGGTCCTGTGCAGTATCGCGTGCAGGGTGTTTCACTGACGATGCGACCTGACGACGCTCGCTGCGTTTATGTCGGGGGTGCTGGCGAGTGTGACGGAGACTGTGGTTGTGGCGGTTCTCAGCCGGCCGAACAGCAATTTGTGGGTGTCTGACCAGACTGTGCAACCGCAAAGATAACCGGCGAAGTGTCAGATTTGCAGGGCTGGGCCCGGAGGTTGGCAGTCAGCCATGGCGGATCTTGTAGGCTCGACCCCCAGTCGCCCGTGGCGAGTGGCTCTGATTGGAAACCCAAACACGGGCAAAAGCACTCTGTTCAATGCATTGTCTGGCCTGCGAGTGCGGACGGGCAATTACCCTGGAGTGACGGTTGAGCAGCGGGTTGGTCGTGTCGTGTGGGGCGGTCGGGAGGTAGATCTCCTGGATCTTCCCGGTACGTACAGTCTGGCCCCGCGATCTCCTGACGAAATGGTGGCGGTGCAGGTCCTGACGGGGGTTTCGGGCGAGCCGGCTCCGGATCTGGTCATCTGTATCTGCAACGCGGCGGCACTCGAGCGGAATCTGTATCTGGCGACTCAGGTCCTGGAGTCTGGTGTCCCGGTCGTACTGTGTCTGAACATGTGGGATGCGGCTCAGGCGGCGGGACTGCAGATTGACACTGCAGCTTTATCTGCGGGCCTGGGTGTCCCGGTGGTGTGCACATCAGCCAGTCGTCGCGAGGGTCTGGCGGAGCTGCAGCGGGTGGCAGTTGATCGACTGCAGGCGGGTCCAGCCAGCCAATGCGCAGTGAAAGACATCCTTTCGGTAGAGATTCGCCGGGAAGTTGTGGCGGTGTTTGCGGCACAGCGTTCAACGGGCGGGATCAGCCCGAATGCGGCCGAGTTTCTGGCATCGCGAGCCCTGCTGGATCCAGAGGGTTCTGTGGAAAAACTGCTGTTATCTCAAGAGGACTCGCAATTTGCAGCCACTCTGACGCAGGCTCGTGAACGCCTGCGTGTCGCGGGAATTGAGATTCCGTCTACGGAAGCCCGCCAACGATATCATTTCATCGGGCGTTTGCTGCATACGGTTCAAAGTCGTCCAGTGGGTCGTTCCGGGCAACTGACGGATCGACTTGATGCAATTCTGACGCACAGCGTTGCGGGGCTGGCAATTTGTCTGGGTGTGCTGCTGCTGTTGTTTTCCACAATTTACTGGTTCACAGCTCCGCTCAGCGATGGCGTTGAAAGTCTGCTGGGGCTGGTTTCAGAGACTGTGACTGGATCGCTGGCCCCGGGGCCATTACGCAGTCTGCTGACGGATGGTGTGATTGCCGGTGTGGGTGCGGTGCTGGTGTTTCTGCCGCAGATCTGTCTGTTGTTTCTGTTTATCGGTCTGTTGGAAGACTGTGGCTACATGGCGCGTGCGGCGTGGCTGATGGACCGTCTGATGTCGGTGATGGGACTGAGTGGCCGTTCATTTCTGCCGCTGATGTCATCATTTGCGTGTGCGGTGCCAGGGATCATGGCGACTCGAGTGATCGAGAATCGTCGTGATCGGTTTGTGACCATCCTGATTGCTCCGTTGATGAGTTGTTCAGCTCGCCTGCCGGTGTACGTATTGATGATCGGCACGTTTATTCCTGACCAACAGCTTGCCGGTCTGTTGCCGCTGCGAGCCGTGGTGTTGTTTGTAATGTCCATTCTGGGTCTGGTAGTGGCAGTGCCACTGGCATTTGTCCTGCGTCGAACGGCATTTCGTGGTGAATCCTCCGGGTTTCTGCTGGAGCTTCCAGACTACCGTATACCGTCGCTGCGAGTGGTGCTATTGCGTGTCTGGGAGAGTGCGTGGTCGTTTGTCAGCCGAGCGGGAACGTTGATTTTTGCGGCCAGCGTGCTGGTCTGGGCGGCCGGGTCATTCCCGGGCAACCATTCTGAGCGTTATCAGTTAATGTCTCGGCTGGAGACTGAAGCGGATTCGGCGGATGCCCCCGCCTGGGAAGCTCGTCTGCGTGAACTGAATGCGGCCCAGTTGGAGGGTAGTCTGCTGGGTATGTCTGGGCGAGCGGTAGAACCGGTATTTCGCCCGCTGGGTTGGGATTGGCGAGTGGGGGTTGGTGTGCTGGCTTCATTCCCGGCTCGGGAGGTCGTCATTGCGACTCTGGGGACAATCTACAGTCTGGGCGGTGACGTCACAGAGGAGGACGAGGGTTTGCGGGGGGCACTGCGTGCGGCTGTCTGGCCCGACGGGCGACCCGTTTATAACGTCCCGGTCGCCCTTTCCGTGATGGTGTTTTTCGCACTGTGTGCACAGTGCGTATCCACGTTGATGGTGATTCAGCGTGAAACGAACTCGTGGCGCTGGCCTCTGGCCTGTTTTGTGTGGATGACGGGGCTGGCGTGGCTGGGCGCGTTACTTGTCTACCAGGTGGGCATGCGGTTCTGACCCCCATCCCTGCAGACAACTTAAGCAATTCCCAAAAGTTTCCGGAGTTCGGGCTGGAAATGTGCGTGGACTTTGCGTTTTTTATGGAGTCAGGGGACGGTGTAGGCTGGTTCCTGGCAAATTGCTCTGGAACAGGGTCCGGATAACCGGCGCAACTGGCCGAATCTGAGTACCGATCACGATCGTCCCTGCAGGACTTTTCCCGTCGGTATCTGTTGTCGGAATCCATGGCAATGCCTGACAGTTCCATGACCAGCAATGAGCTCAGGATTCGACAGCGTCTGGGCAAGTACCGAATTGAGCGGAAGCTGGGCGCGGGTGGCTTTGCCGCCGTTTATCAGGCGATGGACACGGTCCAGGGCATCCGCGTGGCCCTGAAGGTGCCACATTCTCAGTACACAACAGAAACCGTGCTGACGAATTTTCGCCGCGAAATCCGCACTACGGCGCCGCTGGAACACGACAATATCCTGCCCATCAAGGATGCCAGCATTATCGACGATCGCCTTGTCGTCGTGTTTCCGCTGGGCGAAGAGACGCTGTCTGATCGCATGACTCGCCGAATCTGCCTTGAGACGGCTCTGGAAGTTTCCGAGCAGATCCTGAAGGCGATGGCACTGGCTCATTCCCACAACGTCATTCATTGCGACATCAAACCGGAAAACGTGATTCTGTTTCCGGGCAACCGTATTCGGTTGGCAGACTTTGGTATCGCTAAAGTCTCACAAAGAACAGTTCAGGGGGGCGGTACCGGGACGCTGGGCTACATGGCCCCGGAACAGGCGATGGGTAAGCCATCCTTTCGCTCCGATGTGTTCTCGATCGGCCTGATCGTCTGGCGTCTGGTTTCCGGGCAGTGGCCGGAGTGGCCGTTTCAGTGGCCTTTCGCCGGGTATTCGAAACTGCGTGGCCGGATCCATCCGGACTTTATTGACTTCATGCACCGGGCGATTGATCTGAATCCGCGGCGGCGGTTTCGAGACGCTCAGCAGATGCTGTCTCTGTTTCTGCGACTGAAGAACCGCACACTCAGGCACGCTCGTGCTCGCCGCGCTGCCGTCAAACTGGCTCAGGCAGTCGCCTCCTGACAGAATCGGTCCCCCGCGTGGACCACTCTGACCACTTACAGCTTTTTCGGTCCTTCCAGACGCGTGGGAGGCAGCTTTGCCAGTGCCTTGATCGATTTTTCTGCCTCGGGATCATTCGGTACCAGCGTATCAAAGCGAATCCACTCATCCAGCGACTGCGCATACAGGCCAGCCTCGTCCAGCAATTTGGCAAGGGTTCGCCGCAGCTCAATATCGAAGGGGCGCATTTCAAGCGTGTCTCGCAGTAACTGCAGGCCCTCTGTCTGACGATCAGTCGCGCATAACTGCCGCCCCCGCAGGATCACCACCGAGTTGGTCTGACGAAAGCCCCCCGTTAACCACAATTCCTCTGCCCGCTTCAGCAGACTGTCGCGAACGGGCCCCGCAGAGGAATCCAGCCCCGCTGAAGCACAGGCCTCAAAAGTTTCCGGCAGGAACAGCTGCAGAGTCTGCTCGGTGCCAAACATATCTGCACTGAGCGCCATAATCTCTGACCGAAACTTCTCGGAAACCTTCAGTGCCTGATTCCAGAATGTCAGCCCGTCATCCACACGATTCGCCAGAATCAGATGGTGCCCCAGCACCGCAAGGCCTTCGGCAGCATGCGGCGAGCTGAACAGAAAGTGGTACAGAATCCGATCTTCATCCGGCTGCTTTCCAAAGAACTGGTCCACGGAATACAGACTGCCAGCGATTGCTGGCACAAACGGGCTGGTCTGCAGAACTCGACGATACTCCTCACGCCACGGGTACTTCTGCAGCGATCGCAGCAGCGGATCCCGCAGCAGCCCCGGAGTTTCCGAGTAGTCGTTGGACAGAAATCGGACGGTGTAAGGCCCAATCAGCAATTGTCGCAGACGTTCGTTCCGTCGCTGTCGCTGCATTCCTTCTGTCTTTTCCGGGATCGGGTCCACAGCGATCGATTCCTGCAGCATCGAGGCTGAGCTGAGCACTTCCATCAGACGAGCGCGTGTTCGCAACAGATCTTCGCTGTCAGGGCTCAACTGCAGTGACTGAGTGATCGCAGCCAGTACTCGATCCCCGTTCTCAATCAGATCATCAGCATCTCGCCGATCAATCATGCGCCGCGCATCCACGTAGGCCTGGTAACCCTGAGTCGCAGCGTACAGTCGCGGAATGGAAAGTGCAGCCCCGGACAGAGCCACCAGCCAGATCGGCAGCACCAGCCACCAGCGGGCTCCCAGTGGCCACGGACGATTCCAGAGCCGCTCCACAGCAGCTTCCGGCTGCTGATCCGCGACATCCTCACGACGCCGATCCACCAGACACACCAGCAGCATCGCAGCCGCGATAATCCCCGGCAGAGCCAGACTGAAATCAAGAAACACCTGCCCCATCAGGCCAAACATCATCGCCAGCAATGCGGAACCTGCCCAGTCACCGTAGCGACGACGAACAAAAGCCCGTTCCTCAGGTCCCGAAAAGGCCAGACGAATCCCGGAGGTTAAACCTGCAACGCCAGCCAGTATCCCCAGCAGCAACCCACACAAACCAACCTCAATCAACAGCTCAAAATACTGGTTGTCCGCGTGCTCAAACCAGTTCCTTGAATAGTGACGCTGATACGGCAGAGTACTGTAGCTGTAGGCCCCCAACCCACTGCCCAGCAGCGGAAAATCACGAATCGAAGTCCATGTGTCGGACCAGTGCACCACGCGAATGGTCCACGGTGAAACCGGGTCCTTCAAAGTCTCCAGTTCCGTCAGGATCGGAGTATCCAGTTCCAGCAGCAACAACAGACCGCCCGAAAGAACCAGCAGAATGCCAATACTGCACAGCGCCAGAAACCAGCGTTCCGTCTGCAGACGACTGCCGAAAAACGCCACCACCGTCACACAACCGGCAATCATACCGGCCCGCGACAGCGTTCCGGCAATTGCCACCAGCAACAGAACACAGATCAGTGACAGTCCGATCTGGATCTGAGTCATCGCACCGAACTGCCGAGCAACAGCGCCCAGCGTCTGGCCCAATCGTTCCCGCCAGCTCATTTGTCGCAGAGCCTGGCGAACAGTCTCCGGCGTTTTCCCGAACGCAACTCCCGTACAGAACAAACAGCACGACAGACAGATAATCAGCCAGCCGGCAGCGTTATTCGGATTCACAAAACAACCGAAAGGCGGAGCAGGACTGATCTTCCACTGATTACCAAACACCACCTCTTTTGCACCCAGCTGCTGCCCCAGAGCCAGCAAGGCCATCAGCGCCCCGCTGAATGACAGCAGACCACAGGCGACGACGGCACGACGCACCGTTCCCGTCGTCTCTGCAATCACCAAACCCAGCAGAACAATCGACAGATACTGCCCCAGCACGCTGCGAGTTTCATCGGGCATGCACGTTCCCGGCACACGTTTGTCTGCCAGCTCCTGCGTCGACGGCAAATCGCCGACCAGATCGGCAAACACAGCATGACGCATTTCAAAAACCGGATGCTGCCAGATCGGAAGCAGCTGCACACCACCGATCAGACACAATCCCAGCAGACACAGCACAGGTCGCGAAATGCGATAGGGCAGTCGCCGGCCAAACAGACATCCCAGCAAAACGAGCCCCGCCGCCAGCACCGCACCGCACTGCAGCACCAGCCTGCCATGTGGAATCACACTGCCCATAAACCATGGCGATACGGCAATCGACCCGGCCGCTGCAATCGTGGCGCCCCAGTTGCAGTACTCCTCAATCGGGTGCTCGCGATCAGCGTCGAATGATCGACGTTTCCGTCGACGATTCCGCTGCAACTCACGATCACTCTCAGAATTCTGCACGTTTGCACCCACCCCCAACTGCCTCGTTGCATCACCACGATGAGTGCCGATTGTAACGGTTTCAGCAATCTTGTCGCAGTTCACCCCAACAGGTTTGCCGGGAATTCAGACACGACAGTTCCCGAGACGTAAAGATACGCCAACTAAGCAAACTGGATTGACACGGGGATTGACTCTCGGATCCGCAGGGGCGGTTGATCACCCACCAATAGCTGGTTGCCCACCGCGAGACACTTCTGCGGATACTGTGTGCGAATCCAATACCAGATCCCGCATGCCGAACGGGTGGGCAGAATTTGGACCAGTCCGCTCGGATTCCGGCGTTTGAAACAGACCGTGCTCAAACCTGGCAAAGACTGGACTTCACGGACCTGCATGGGCGAGAATTACAGAGTTGAGTTGCCCCCACCCCGACCTCGCAGGAGTCCCACCTCATGACTCGGCACTCTGCGTCACTCCTTTTGCCCGCCACCATGCTGCTTTGTGGCCTGCTGTCCGGCAGCACTGCCCAAAACTGCTTCGCTGCGCCTGGTCCGCAACAACCGCTTCACAAAGACCTGCAGTACAATCGGGATGTGCGTCCGATTCTGCTGGACGCCTGTTTTTCGTGCCACGGGCCGGACAGCGCTTCCCGCAAAGCCGATCTGCGGCTTGATCAGTTTGAGGCTGCCGTGGCTGCCGGTGCAATTGTTCCCGGTGACCCGCAGGCCAGCGAAATCATCAAACGTATCCAGTCTGCAGACCCTGACGTTGTGATGCCGCCTCCGGCCTTCAAGAAAACTGTCTCGCCTGACCAGCAACAAATACTGGCCGACTGGATCAGTGCAGGAGCAAAGTATCAGCAGCACTGGTCCTATCTGCCTCCGGAAGCCGGCACACCGCCGCAAATCCCGGCGGACGTCGCCGCCCGCTTTCCACAATGGGCCAGCAATCCTGTCGATGCTTTCGTCCTCGAACGCCTGCTGGCTACGGGGCTGAGCCCCGCTCCGGAAGCGGACCGACGCACTCTGGCCCGCCGCGCGGCCCTCGACATTACCGGTCTGCCACCAGCCCCCGAACCGCTGCAGAAATTTCTGCAGGATGACGCTGCAGGGGCCTACGAGCGTTATGTGGACAGCCTGCTGGCGCTGCCGGAGTGGGGCGAACATCGGGCCCGATACTGGCTGGACTACGCTCGCTACGCCGACACACATGGATTGCACTTCGACAACTTCCGCGAAATGTGGGCCTACCGTGACTGGGTCATCTCGGCGTTCAATCGCAATCTGCCGTGGGACCAGTTCACCACGGAAAATCTGGCCGGAGATCTGCTGCCGCAGGCCACGCTTGACCAGAAAATCGCTTCCGGCTTCAACCGCTGCAACATGACGACCAACGAAGGCGGCATCATCGACGAAGAATATGCCGTGCTCTACACACGCGATCGCACCGAAACCATGTCGGCCGTCTGGCTGGGGATGACCACCGGTTGCGCCACCTGCCACAGTCACAAGTTTGATCCGTTCAGCCAGAAAGAGTTCTATCAGCTGGCCGCTTTCTTCAATAACACAACGCAGGCTGTACGCGACGGGAATATCCGTGATACCCCGCCGATTATTAATGTCCCACGAACCGAAGATCGACCTCGCGATGCCGAGCTGCCCGCACTGATCAGTGCCGCACGTCAGCAGGTTGACGCACGACGCAATAGCGCACGCCCGGACTTCACGGCATGGCTGGCCACTGCCACCGCCGCATCTCTGGGTGCTGAAATATCAACCGACAAGCTGCACCTGCAGCTGAATCTTCCCGGCAGTACCGAACGACAGCTGCAGGTGAATTTTCGCGGCACTGAGCAGACCCTGCCACTCACGGAATCGGCAAACCTGGAGGGAACCGGAGCGGAGCGCAGTCTGAATGTGCAGGGAACCGCTGCAGAGCTGGCAGACGCCGGTAACTTTCAGAATACCCAGCCGTTCTCCTGCATGGCATGGGTCAAAGTCCCGGCCAACGATGGATACGGGGCCATCTGTGCGCGAATGGAACCGTTCCCGCGACACCGTGGCTGGGACTTCTGGATCCAGCAGCGGCGTGTGGGTCTGCACATGGTCAGCGACTGGCCGAGCAAGGGATTGAAACTGGTGTCGCGTGACCAGTTCCCGGCCAACGAATGGGTGCATGTGGCAGTCACCTGCGACGGTTCCCATAAAGCCTCCGGCATGCAGCTGTATATCAACGGCAAACCGCAGGGAAAGAATGTTGAAAATGACTCACTCGATGACTCGTCGATCGAAGCCGCGGTGCCCTTCCGGATCGGACAGCGTTCCGATGCCTCGCCATTCACCGGTGCGCTCCGTGGTCTGACGATTTATGAGCGAACACTGCAACCGGCTGAGGTGGCGGCAGTTGCCAGTCGCACTCGCTACCTGGCACTGCTGGAAAAACCTGCCACCGAACGTTCGGAAGCCGAAACCGGGGAACTGTTCGATTTCTGGCTGCGGACTCTGGATCCGTCATATATGCAGGCTGCCAGCGGGCTGGCCGCCCTTGAGAAAGAGCAGGCCGACCTGCGGGCGCGTGGAACG
>CAXBSH010000190.1:0-10397 GCA_963977705.1 uncultured Planctomycetaceae bacterium | reverse complement strand
GAGCACAGACGGCGTCCGTGACACAGCACAGAACCAGCAGACCGGTGGCCGCCCCGCGTTTCCACGAACAACAGCCACGCAACAGCGTCAATGGACACCATTCCGTACAGCAGCCACTCAACGATCGACTCAGTACCAGCAGCAGACCACAGATCGCTCCAATCGCCACTCCGTCCGCCAGCCACTGCTGATCGGCCGACAGCAAAGGAACCGCACCAATGGCGGCCAGCAACAGCGCACAACCCAGTCCGAACTGCCGCAGACCACCCGCACGACGACGCCACCACAGGATCGCTATCGCCAGTAACGCACTTAACAGTCGCAGAACAGTCAGCTGTCGCTCACTGCGGACTGCCAGTTTCAGGGCCGCCGGACCACCCGCAGAATCGGCTACCGAAAGAAACATCAGCGATCGATACTCCGCAGGAATTTCCAGATCCACCTGTACCGAAAGTCGAGCAGTACCACGCTGCAACATGCGTCCACGAGCCGGAACAGCCTGCTCCACAGACTGCGGTTCCATAGCACCAGCATTCGGGACCTCCTGCAGACCATCGCCCTCGGCCAGACTTTGAAACTCCTGAACAGCCCCGTTCGCTGCCCTGCCACTGCCCGCTGCCCTGCCCTCCGTAGCGCGACCAAATCGAGCGTCTGTCTCAGCCTCTCCTCGCGCTGCACCATCAACGCCAAAACCGCCACCACCAAAACCACCACCGCCACCACCGCCACCACCCATCGGACCACCGGTTCCCGGCATGCCACCCATCGCACCCATGCCGCCCATGCCACCCAGCAGGCCGCCCGACGTATCGGCTTTCTCAAACATCGGTTCCATAGCATTCGGTGGCACCGCTGCTGCAGGTGCCGCTGGTGATTCAGGAGTGACTGGCGAGTCGGTCGCGGTCAGCATGTCCATCGCTTTGTTCGCAGGTGCCCCGTCCGCCCAGCCACCGTCTCCGGGGGGCATCATGGACCGGGAAGTCACTTGCCGTGAAAAGTTCGTCATTGGGGACCTCACGCTCAACGTGGTGAACATCAGCAGTCCGCCACAGACTGTGATTCCTGCCAGAGTCTTCCAGCGCCGGCGCTGACACAGCACCGTCAGCACAAACAACACCAGCAGATACAGACCAGGTCCACTCAAACGCCTCGGCAAACTGCCCCATTCCGGCATTTGCAGCCTGCCGGCCGCTGCCAGCCAGCCTGACTGATCAAGCGGATTCAGCGGACGATAGGAACCTTCAAGTCCAAGGATCAGTGATTCTTCGGGATAGTGCACAGACCACTTCTGCTGCAGCACCTCAATCGCTGCTCCCCGCTGTGTCCCCGCATCCATCAGCAGCTGCAGCGGTTGCTGCGTCTGCAGACGGAATCCGTCAGACTCCACGGCCGATTCAAACAGGACCTCCAGCTGATGCTCCATCTCATCGCCCGCAGGCAGTGCCACCAGATAATCGGCCCCTTCGCGACGTACTTCCACCGGCTCACCATCCAGTACTGTGGACCACAACCACGCATTCTCTGAAGGTAGTCGGAAACGCAGCGTCTGCACACCACTGGTCTGCAGCTGCGCCTCTGTGTGTCGCTGCACCGTATCGTTTTCACTCAGGACGCACGTGCTGGTCAGCAATTCACAGACAGCACTGGGGACCGCACTGGTCGCATAGCCTGTCACCTGCACCTGAAACGCATAATCCGACTGCACGAAACGGTAAACCAAAGCTGTGCGCCGAGTACTGTCGGGGGGCGGTGGAGTCACCACCGCTGCATCTTCTGCCGCCAGTCCCGGAATCTCGGCCGTCAGCAATGCTCGCAACGCCTGCTCAGGCAGAGCTTCAAACACCAGCACACCATGTTGTCGAACAGCGCCGGTCAAGCGGATAATCGGTGCATTGATCGGCGCATTCTCAGTCCGCGGCTGCGCTGCCACAACTCGCAGTGTCAGTGAACCTGCAAACCGACGATCCAGCCTCAGCTGATAACTGCGCAGGCCATCAGCCACGGCACCCGCAGACTGCTCCACAATGCGTACCGGACCGGTCAGACGCTGAGTCGCCAGTCCGGGGACCAACCCAACAGATGCCACTTCGAACCGCAGAGATTCCCCCAGCGATTCAGAGACCTGCAGCTCCAGACCACGAATTGTCCCCGTCAGCACATCCACCGACAGTTCCCCGTCCAGTGTCTGCTGCCGCGCATCGGCCCATGTTCGCAGGGTCGAACGAGCAGCCAGCTGCGGCGCCTTACGCTGGATCGCCAGCTCACCTGTGACAGCACTTCCCTCACTGCGAAAAACCTGATCATTGCCCGTACCACTGATCGCCGTCAGACCGGAAAGCTGCAGCGGAGAAATCACCAGATCATCGCTCGCCCGCAGATGCCACGTGCCCCCGATCAGGACAATCCCCGGAGCACTCACGGACGGCAGACTCACACGCTGCTCCACTTCCGGATCAGCCAGCGTACGATTCAGTTCCACCGTGATTGTCTGCAGTGAACCCGGCTGGATCGGCTGCGGTGGCTGCACCACAATCGCCCCCGGCTGGGTCCCCGGAGTCCAGCGCAGTTCGGCATCACCCGCTCGCACTGCCGACAGCTGCCAGTCCGCCGGCAACTGCAGCGGAATCTCAAATAACGGCAGGTTCAGTACCTCAATCAGAAATGTCGACTTCAACGTCGCCTGCTCATCCGCGAATGACAGGTCCACCGTCGTGTTCGCCAGGACTTCCCGATCTCGCGGACGAACTCCAATGTTCAGGGCATACTGCTGCTGCCAGAATTCAAACGCGATGCCCTCATTGGTAATCCCACTGTCCTCAGAAGAAATCGCCCGGATTCCCCCGGCAGTCTCGGCCGCCAGACGCAGACCATCCTCATGACGAATCACCAGACGGCCGGAATGCGTGGACACATCACTGAATTCCACCGTTGGGACCGCGTCCAGCGAAGTTGCTCCGGCCCCAGCCGTCTCTGTGCCTGCGGCAGCACTGAAGACCACCACACCATTCAGACGGATAATCCGATCACCCTGCACCGGCTGACGCCACGTCAGAACAACACGCGTACCACCAGCCCGCTCGCTGTCGTCTTCCAGTGTCCAGGATTCCAGTCCGGCCGATTCCACACTGACCACTTCAAACCCCGCTGGGACTCGAGCTGTCAGGCGACTGATCGTCCCACCATACACGCTCAGCAGTGATTCACCAGACCAGTGCAGCGACTGCGGACGATACTCAAGCTGCGCCGCGGTCGTCACAAAAATCAGTCTCTGCACTTCGGTCTCACGCTGCTGCGTCATCCAGCGAAGTCGGACTTCAGCGGCATTCCCCACAGGGACTCGATATTCGGCCGGCTGATCAATCGCCGTCGGGCGTTCCAGACTGCGCTCATTCACCAGCAGCTGTCGACCAGCCGGACAGACAACCGTCAATGCTGTCGCTGCAGTGCCTGGCAGTTGAAATGCTGCCGCCAGATCACTGCCGGACTGAGCCAGTGGCGTGGACAATGTCAATTCCACTGTAAAACTTCCGGCTGTCTCGTGTGCCAGCAGTAATGCCGAAACATCAGCAGGATCTCGAGCAATCAAAGCTGCCTGACCACCAATCTCAGCCCGCTCAACCGACAGATTGCCGGCCGGGATCCGCAAGACATGCCACCCCCTGCCAAACTGCTGAACCTGCAGTTTCAATCGCACCGTGGCCTGCTGCACCAGCGGTGTGACAGACAATTCCGCCTGTTCCACCACAAGGCCCTGCGGCCCCGTTGTCTCGGCCGACTTCGCCAGTTCCAGCAGACGCTGAAACTCCTGACGCTGCAGCATCACGCCACGACCATCCTTCGCAAACACCGTCTCCAGCTCATCGGCCGGAACAAAGCGTTCGCGAGGTGGGTTAACCGAGGCTGCAGGAACCTGCTGGGCACCAACCTGCGGCCCGGACAGCAGCAGCACCAGCGCCGTGAGGAACATCAGAGACCCACGATGTGCGATCCTCATGCGGCACCTCCTTCATTACCAGCATCAGTGGCGCGACCAGTGATCTCGGAAGCATTCTGTGATGCCTCGGTCTCTGTGGTGGTCGGCGGTACCGCAGGCAATGCCAGCTCAACAGCCACAGCGGCAGCCGCCACACCGGTCGCCAGCTGTCGCCGGCCCAGCAGCAGATTCAACAGCCAGACGGCGGCCACCAGGACACAACCCGGCACACCCAGCGCTGCAGCATCCACAATCCCCGAATCACGACGCAGTGACAGCACCGCCACCGCCAGCCCGGCCAGCAGCACCATGGAAATTCTATTTTCCCACGTTGTGCGCCGCAGCAGCAGACCCACGACAGCCAGCGTCCCACTCAGCATTCCCAGCAGAAACCAGCGCTTCCACCAGACCAGCTCAATCGTCAACTCAGTACCCGTGGAACGAAAGACCGTCACACTGCCCTGAGTTGCAAATTCACTGCCCCCGGTGCCGCCAATCCAATCATTCAAAGCCGCTGCTGCAGCCGTGTCAGAAGGCGTACGCAGCAGGTCCGTCCAGTTTGTGCGAGTACTGCGATCTCGTGTCCATAAGGGCGGAGCTCCCATGAAGGTCACGTCATCCGGAGCCCAGACGGCCAGTCGGACCTGCTGCAGAACCGTCGAGCTGCTGCCACCACCAACTCGCGGCAGACGCAGCACCTGACTAGACCCCTGCCCGGTATACGGTCGCTTGGTATCGTCAGCCACAATCGGACAGCGGTACTGCAGAGTCAGCAGAAATGGTTCGTCCGATGTCCCGCTGCGACTGATATTCACGTAATACGGGGTCATCGAATCGGGCACCACATCGGTCGCCTTCTCTACAGTTGTACGCTGGTCATTCAGCAGGGGAGCCTGCAGTTCACTGCCCGGTGGCAGATCAATTCGCAGCCGCTGCCGTTCACTGGTCGTCATCAGCAGACGCACTCGCCATGCCGCCAGCTGCTGCGTTTCCGTCACGACCTCCACGACCGCACGCGAAATCACCGTCGCCGCAACCTCGTGCAGCTGATGTTTGCGAATCCTGACCACCGCTGATGCCGGTTGAGCAAAATAGCGGTAAGCAAGGTAGCCGTCGGCTTCCAGCTTCTCCAGCTCACGCACATCAATCGCCTCAGTCGTTTCACCCTGACTGTCGGCTGTGATGGACAATGATTCATGGCGCAGCAGTCGCATTTCGCCGCGTGCCTGAGTCAGAATCACGCGTCGTCGGCCGGCAGCATCGTCGGCAAACGGTGGCAGAATTCGCGCTGGCTCGACAGTGATACTCTGTTCGGCCGCCGAGGCTGGCTCTGCGGCTGCAGCAGCCGCTGCCGGTTGCGCTGCCGCAGCCGGGGCCGCCGGCAATGGCAGATCCCAGTCAATCCCGATCTGCACCTCACCCGTCGCCTCCTCCTGCAGCACCAGAGTCCAGGTGACCCAGCCATTCTCTGCCGACTCCGCCCGATCACGCTGACGAATCACGTGACCTGCACTCAATGCCTGAAATCGAACATCAGCCGCAATCGCTTCCGGAACCGCAATTCTCAGAGTATCAATGCCGGCATTGCGAATGTCGAAAGTTGCAACCGCCGACTGTCGCACAATCTCCGGCTCGACTCGCACGGTCGTAGCCACAAATCCCGCCACCTGCGAAGGTCGCGGAGCTGTGCGTACAGACATGGCCAGTGGCCGGCGCGTGAAATTCCACACACCAATGGAACGCAGACGTGGCTGAGGTTCCACCACCGCATCGCGAGCAGGAAACAACCCCGTCGTCTTCTCATCGAGCGTCAGAACGTCAAGAAACTCCGGAGCATCAATGGTCAGCGTGCCTGTCTCTCGCTCCACCCCCTCCGGTGCCGGAATCGGCAACGCCAGCTCAGCATTGTCAGCTGCCGAATCAAACGCCAGATGGCCCTGCAGCGTTACTTCAATCGCACCCATGCGTTTCTGAGTCAGTGACAGGACGATGCGACCTGTGCCGCGATCCAGACTGTATTCCGACATCCCGTCGGCTGACACCGTATCCACGATCAACGCTTCCGGGACCTGCAACGCCAGCTGGAAAATCCCTGCTCGCTCAATCTCATAACGAATCACCGACTTCAAACGCAGTTCACTGTCACGAAAGGTGTAGTGCAGCGAATGTACCGCCAGCAAACGAGGCTCCACCGGACGGATCTGCACCGTCAGACGGCCACGCGAACCACTGTACTCCCACGAATTGGATTCACCCGCCTGCTTGTCACCCGCCGCCCCGGTCGCTGTCTGACGTACCCCGGACTGCGCAGTCACAACCGCTGTCAATGCCGGATCTGTCGTCAGAGTCAGAACACCCGATTCACGCACAACCCCCTCAGCATGCACCCCCTGCAGACTGCCGTCATCAAGACGGCCAATCAGAGTTGACTGGTCACCCTCCAGCGTACGCTCCGTCTGAACCTCCACCTGAAATCGCTCTGTGGCAGGAGCCAGCAGCTCGATCCGAATCAACTGCTGAGATGGGTTGGTCTGATCGACCGTCCACGCACGAATCCGACCGGCCGCTGCAGTGACATCAATAATTCGCGCATCCCGCGGGGCCGCAATCACCAGTTCACGCAGCTCGCCGCGCAGGATCTCATAGTTCAGTACTGTCTTCACCTGCAACAGACCCGGCTCAATCCGCGCCTGAGTCTGCGCTGCAGCACTGGCCAGCAGATCCATCACGGGCTTCGAACCGGCCTTCGGTGACCACCGCACATCAAAGCTGGTGACCGCACCAATGCTGGCCTTCACCAGAGTACGACCAGCCACAGGCTCGGCAGGCAGCAGCACCTGCAGCGGAGCAATCGTGACGGACTGGTCCGGCTCAGGGATCGATACCGTCAGATCGGCAATCCCCGTCGGCGGACACTGAATCGTAAAAGAACGGTTTTCCGGAGACGTCTGGACAGCAGCCAGCAGCTCCAGACGCACCGTCTTCTGACCCGCCCCCTGCAACATCAGAGAATACTGACCCTCAGCCAGACCCTTCAGCAGGACCGAACCATCGGCCGGCTCAACCCTGCCAATCGCCGCTGCTCCGAATGTGACCGGTAACGCAGCCCAGCCTTCCTGTCGCAGCACATTGATCTGCAGCTCAGCGCTGATCCTGACAATGTCCTTTTCCACAACCGCTGACCAGCTGGAAGACGTGATCACCGCATCTTCATTGGCTGTCGTTCGCGGAGCATTCTCAAGGGCCTTCTGCAGCAGCTGCAGATACTCGGAATACGGCAGAATCACCGATGCATCCGGGTTATTGAACACCTTCTGCAGTTCCCGGAACGGGACATAAATCAGACGCTCCAGCGGACCAGAAGGAGGGTCAGCAGCCGCAGCGGTCGGCTGGACAGGCTGCGGAGTTGCCGGCGGAGCAGGCTGGACAGGCACAGCCTCTGCCTGTTGAGCAGCAGCGGCAGGAGCAGACAAACCGGAAATCAGCAGCACAAACAGGCTGCATGCAAAGGCACTACAAGATTTCATGGTGAAACCTGTGATCGTCGGGAAATGTGTGTAAGCCGGAAGTTCGAAACAGGCTGGTCCGATCAGCAGCAACCGGGAGGCCAGCGGACGCACCGTGATCGCGGCGCAGTCCGAGCGCAGTATTCCCCCGCCCCGGAAGTCTAGGTCAAAAAACGGTTTTCGGCGCGGTCGCTAAACCCCAGACTGTTTCGCTCAGGCCATTTGTTCCACAAAAGTTGTGAAAAGAGGCGGTTTTCCGGGAAAAAGAGAATTCAAAAAACCGTACGGAATTTTCTGGACAAACCTGATCCAGGCCCGAGATTACGGCTTCTCGGTGCGTCACATGCTGCACCCTTTACCGTTTCCGCCTTCACGGAATACCGTAACGCCCGTCCCGTTGCTCTCACGATCACCGCCGCGGCTACTGCAACCGCCCGTGCTCGCACCGTGCTCGTACCGTGATACCACTCCAGAAAATCCGCAGAAGCTCCACCTTAGAAGCTCCACCGTGAAATACTCCGTCGAAATCGTCATTGATCGGCCGATCGGCGCCGTCCTGCAGCTGTTTGAAGATGCTCAGTGCCGCCCCTGCTGGCAACGCGGTCTGCAAAGCCAGAAATTGATCAGCGGTCAGCCCAATCAGGTCGGGTCACGCACACGACTGGTCTTTCAGATGGGCAAGCGACGCATCGAAATGATCGAAACCATCACGAATCGCCGGCTGCCCTATGAGTACGATGGCACCTACGAAGCACAGGGTGTCTTCAACAGTGTCCGCAATCGCTTCACCGCCATGTCCGGTGCAGGAACTCAGTGGGTCTGCGAAAGCGAATTTCGCTTCTCCGGACTGTTCATGAAGTTCATCGGTCTGGTCTTCAGAAAATCGTTTCCGGCACAAACACTGCAGCACATGCAGGACTTCAAGGCGTACATCGAACAGGGCACAGACGTACGCCACACAACCTGAACAGGATCGTGGGCATCAGACTGTGCAGATGCTGCGACGGCGAAACACAATCAGTGCTGCAGTCCACCAGATGGCCGCCAGCGTCAACAGCGTCAGCACATCCGCACGCGGAAACTGATTGTTCTGAATCACAATCGCCGGACGGTAATACTCCATCATCGACAGCCACGAAATCCGTTTCGCCCAGTCCTGAAACTGCGCCAGAAAATTCAGCAGAAACGACAGCAGCAGGATCGCAAAGACAATACCCACCGCCCGGCCCCGGCGGTCACTGCAGGCCGACAGCAGAAATGCCAGACTGCCAACAGCCAGATACACCGCACCCAGATTTCCCAGCACCAGCAACGCACTGGCAAATGGCAGACGCATCTCGGCGTGCACAAATTCCGAGGCAATCACGTGACCCACACAGCCGCTTCCAAGGATCAACACACCACTCAACAACCAGCCGATCGATTCGGCCACAAACACCTGCGTTCGTGTTACCGGCTGACACAACAGAAAATCGGCCGTACCACGATCAATCTCACCCGCCGGCATCCGCGAACAATACATCAGCTCATGAGCCCACAGCAGGGTCAGCAGAGTAGGATGAGTCCACAGGAAAGCCTGTGATAACTGAGCCGAAATCTGATTTCCCGGATCCACGCCCAGTAAAGCCGTAATCAGCGGCTTCACCAGCGGCATGTTGTCGAAGACCTCGTGAATATTCCCCAGCACCTTCGGCAACAACGCCGTCAACAGACCCATAATCAGACACAGACCCAGACAGAACCAGATCACCGGCCAGAACACTTCCGTCAGGATCTTCGACAATAGCCCTCTCATGCCGAAACTCCTGCATCGTCACCCGCATAACAGCTGCGGAACAGAATCTCCAGCGACGGAGCACCAATCGAGACGTCCGCAAAATCCTGCCCGGCCGCCCAACGCAGAAACTGACCACTGTTTCCCGTCAGCTCCAGCAGACACGTGCGGGAAGATAACCCCAAAGGAATACTGAGCAGATCACGCTGCAGTGTCGACACAGCCGCGTTCTGTTCGGGCTGCCACAGCACTCGCACCCCCTCAGGCCAGCTGCTGGGGACAGCTTGCTTATGCTGCAGCTGAATCTGAATCCGCCGCGGGGCTCGAGCCTTCAGCACACTCAGCGAATCAGATTCCACAATCCGGCCACCCCGGATCATCGCAATGCGGTCACACAACGACTCCACTTCACTCAGCGTATGACTGGAAAACAGAATGGTCCGCCCCTCCGACGCCGCCTCACGCAGACACAACATCAAAGTATCCTGCATCAGCGGGTCCAGACCACTGGTCGGTTCGTCCAGAATCAGCAGCCGCGGCTGAATCGCCAGCGCCAGTACCAAAGCCACCTTCTGCCGATTCCCACGCGACATCTTACGGACCGCAAGATCAGGCTCCAGCCGGAAACGCTCCGCCAGCTGCCCGCCGGCTGACTGCAGACAACGCCCATGAATCTGCGACAGAATTCGCAAGCCACGCTGCAGCGTCAGCCAAGGATAAAGTCGTACGTCACCCGCCACATAACCCACTTCCCGACGAATCACCGCTCCGTCCCGCCAGCAGTCCAGACCAAAGATCCGAGCCTGACCGGAAGTGGCCTTCAACAGACCCATCAGAATTCGAATCGTTGTCGATTTTCCCGCACCATTGGGACCCAGAAACCCAAAAATTTCACCCGATTCAATCTGCAGCGACACATCCTGAATCCCACGGCGAACGCCGTAAGACATCGTCAGACCGCTGGTTTCAAGCACCGACATGTGGCAGATCACAGACGAAGTAAAAAGTAAAAACGCCCCGCGAATCCCGGATCATAGACCACATCTGATGAAGAGACCAGCAGCTAATCAAACACAGCAGGTCTCAAGGCCCACCCCACCCCCGCCCCACAATTGGCCAACGGCCATAGTCAACATAGCCTTGG
>CAXBSH010000189.1:0-10402 GCA_963977705.1 uncultured Planctomycetaceae bacterium | reverse complement strand
ACTCTTCTCTGCTGTTTCACTCACTGTCGAAACGCGAGCTGACTTCAAGCGTATTCTACGAGCCGCAAAACTAGCGCGACTGATGCATGTACTCAGCAGCCCGCAACCCGGACTGTGGCGGATGGAACTCACCGGACCAGCCTCAGTCCTTCGCGAAACTCGCCGCTACGGAACACAAATGGCCCGCTTCCTGCCCGCTCTGATCTGCTGCTCAGACTGGTCACTCCGCGCTGTCATGGAAAGCCAGAACGGATCGCACAGAATGCGACTGGAGTTAAGTTCAGCCGATGGACTCAAAAGCCACCTGCCGGAAGCCGACCTGTTCGACTCATCCCTCGAAGCCGACTTCGCTGAAAAATGGGGCACTGAGCAACGCGATGGATGGACACTGCTGCGGGAGGCCGAGATCCTGCACGCCGGACAGAAAACGTTCGTGCCCGATTTCGTCCTGCAGCACACATCCGGACGTCGCATCCTGATGGAAATCGTCGGATTCTGGACCCCCGAATACCTCAATGCACGACTGGAGACACTGCAGATATTCCGCAGCATCCCCATCCTGCTGGCAATCCCCGAATCGACTGCCCAGCACTTCGCCGGACACACAGGCGCAGCCGTCATTCTGCGGTATAAAACATCGATCCTTGTAAAACAGGTGCTGGAAGCCGCACACGCCATGCGCTGAAGGCCAGACTACTCGCACTCAGCCAGCGTCCGCTTACCTTAACTCTTCTTCCACAACAGCGACAGCCACCTCACGCACAAGAGACCTCAGCGGATAATTGTCCGCAGCAGTCCGCTGCAGGATCCCATCGATTGTCAGCTGATCCGCAGGCTGCAGCGGACGCACCAGTGCAAATCGCAGCAGATGCTCGACAAACGCACGCGCAATCCGGTCCTGCTCATCCTGCAGTGCCCGCCGAAACTGCACCGCCCCGGTAAACTGATGCAGTCGCAGCAGCACCCCACTGGCATCCACCTCTCGACCATTCTCATAACGGTCTCGCCAGCGTCCCACAATGTCGTAATTCTCAAGCGCAAACCCCAGAGGATCAAGACGCGTATGACAGCCTGCACATGACGGATTCCGACGATGTTCCGCAAACTGTTCCCGAATCGTCAGATTCTTATCGGCCGCCGCTTCGTTCAGCGGTGGCACGTCGTTCGGCGGTGGTGGTGGCGGATCATTGAAAATCACGGAACTGATCCACGCACCGCGGGCCACGGGGTGCGTTCGATCCGGCCCGGTCGTCATACTCAGCATCGCAGCACTCGCAATCACTCCACCGTAACGCTGGTCGGTCAGTTCCGTACGACGAAACACAGGATCCTGCATCTGCTGTCGCAGATCGGCAGTGAATTCCTGCAGTCGCTGCCGCTGCAACGCCTCTGTTGAAACATCCGGAGCAATCGCCGACAGCTTCTCGGCAGCCGCCCCAATCGCCAGTCGCAGACGCTGAGCCTCCTCACGCTGCTCAGACGTCAGAGCAGCCAGCAGTGCCTCCGCACTGATATTCGCGACTCGACCAGTCGCCGCGGCCGCAACCTGCTCCGCTGTCAATGCCACGTCATACAGCCGAGCCTCTGAAATCTCAACGTTCAGACCACGGTTCCCACCCGCCGGCATGTGCCGCAAACCCAGCAGCACACGCGATTCGCCCGCCGGAAACACATGACTGCCCTTCTGATACGCTTCACCCCACGCAACGCCATTGCGATACAGCCGCGTAGTCCCATCCGCCTCATAAACCATCACCAGATGCAGTTCCTGCCCCGCAACCGTCTCCGCGGCATCCCCAGGGAAATCCAGCGTTCGAGTAAACGAATTGCTGCCCGAGATCCAGTAACGTGGCCGACGTTCACCAAGGACTATGGTGTCAAACACACTGCCCGGGCCTTCGATACCCATCAGACCACCACCCGGCTGATCCAGATTATGCAGCAGAAATCGCACTTCAAGGGACTTCGCGGCCAGCGGCACAGACAATGGCGGACTCTGCAGCCACGAACCATTCAACACCACTCGCCCCTGCTCAAACCGTACCTCCCCCTGCGCCTGCAACTCCAGACCACGGATCGAATCCCGCAGATCCTCCGTAAACTCCCACGCCGCCAGCGGCTCTGCATCGCTCAGACCGCCGGCCGGAACAACTTTGCCAGACTGCACCAGCAACTGCTCACGCACTGGCCCCAGCAACTGCTGCAACTGCTGCCGCAAAGCCGCAATCTCTGCCGCGATTTCCTGCCGCTGTTTCGCCCGCAGAGAGTTCTCACGCTGAATCAGCGCAGCATCCACCGGTTCGGGCTGTAACGAGCCTTCATACCACGTCCGCAAAAATCGACTGCGATACGAAAACTCCGGATTGATCAGCTCTCGCAGCGGACGGTTCTCAAGAAAGGCCGCATCAAACAGCAATAACGGTTCCAGGACCATCTGCACACTGGCAGGCTGCTCAGGAACCACACGAAACCACGGTGCTCGCGCTGGATCAGGAGTCGCTGCCAGAACATTCTGCAGCTGCAGCCATTGCGATGGAAAGGCATCCAGAAATCGTTCGATCCGTATGTCGCCCAGCAAGCGATCAATCTGCCGGGCCTGAACGTCAGGCTTATTCAACGAGCCATCACCGGCTGCATCCAGGAGCTGCTGATCGGGCACCGAAGACCACAGAAACTGCGACAGTCGTGAAGCCGCCCCATAGGATTTCTGCACGGCATCCTGCGAAGCGGTCTCACGAACATGCAGCAGAAATGCCGGAGACGACAGGATGGCTGCAGCCGTTTTCTTCATCGCAGCCGTCAGTGAATCGCCAGCCATGCAGCGGTCATACGCATACTGAACGTAACGCGACAGTTGCTCCTGACTGATCGGTCGGCGGAAAGCCCGCGGCAGAAATCGATCCAGTCGCCCGGTGATCTCCTGACGCAGATCAGCCCCATCCGCCAATGCTGCAAAAAACTGGTTCCAGATCCCCACCGATTCCTGATGAAAATCGGGACTGTCCACAATCGAAAAGCTGAGTCGCAGGAAGGCATCAAGTAACAGAGGCGACATCGACAGCTGATCCGCCTGATTATCAAACCCATGCTCGGCCCGCAGATCCGCGGGAAACGCATTCACACCCGCTAACCCCGGCTGAGGATTCAGGGAATGACAGCGCGCCTCCACCTCGACCGGCATCTGCCCGGCCAAACGCCCATCGGAACCCGAAACCAGCCAGTGACTCTGCCGCGTCATCAGTTTCTCTGGCAACGACAGCACCGGCCGATTCAACTGAAACAGATCCCGCACGGCATTGTTGTACTGAAAACGATTCATCCGCCAGATCGGAGCACTTTCCGGGGCGACATGACTGGCCTGCTGCAACAACCCACGCAACTGCACTGCACCCTGCCGACGCAGATCCAGTGGCAGCGGTGACTCAGTCTCCGGAGGCATCGCCCCGGTATCAATCGCTCGCAGCAGTTTGTGAATCAGCACAGGACGAGACAGCAACGACTGTGCGTCCCGCACCTCGTCCAGGTTCAAACCACCAGCCGGCTCGCTGCCCTGATGACAACCCGCGCAACGCTCGGAAAGCAGATGCAGTACCCCATCGTCTGAGGGTGCAGCAGCCACCGCAGGACACTCAAAGACACACGTCAGCACTGTAAACCAGATCCAGCGGATGCCCATGTGCTACGTCCACAAATCCGAAATCACACCCGAACTGTCCGCGAAGGACTTCAACTCCAGTCCCATCAGCTGCGCAAACGTCAGCCAGAGACTGGAATTCAGGGTTCCCGGAGACAACTGGATGGTCCGCCCCTGGCGAATCTGCCCCTGCGCCGTTCCCGCCACCAGCATTGGCAGATCGTAATACTGATGAGTCGCTCCGTCACCAAGTCCGGCCCCCAGTGATACGATCGAGTTGTCCAGCAGAGTACTGCCGTCCGGTTCACGAATTTCCTTCATTCGACGAATCAACCACGCAAACTGCTGCATATGAAACAGGTCAATCTTCTGCAGATCCTTCCAGCCATCACCCTTCTGGTTGTGTGTCATATTGTGATGCTGCACAGGCTGATCAAACACTCCTTCATACATCAGGGTTGCGTCCCAGCGTTCCGGACCGATCATGAAGGTACAGACGCTGGTGATGCCTGTCTGCAGCGCTGCCAGCATCAGATCCATCTGCAGCCGTATGTATTCACCCCGCGGCAGAATCTCGTTCTTCGGCACTTTCACATCGGCCGAACGCAGCAGCTCATCCATCCGTTTGATTCGCAGCTCAATGCCGCGAATCAACTCCATGAATTCGTCCATTTGCCGACGATCGTCCGCAGCCAGCTGTCGCGACAGATCGCGAGCATCTGCCAGCACAAGATCCGTCACACTGGTCACATGTCGCCGATAATCCTCTCGCAGAAACAGACGTTCATAAAGCTTCTGCGGATCGCGAATCGCCGGGGCAATGCGACCAGGACCATACCATGAGATATTGTCAAACTCGATCGGCTCTTTCGGAGCAGTAAAACCGTTGCAGCTGATTTCCAGAGTGTTCAGGACTGTCGCATGCCCCACGTGGTCACCAACCAGCTGATCCAGAGTGCGACCGTTGGGATGGGCAATGCCCTGATCGGCAGCCTGCTGCGGCGACAGGCTGGTCAGATAGCAGGACGCGCCCTGAGCATGCACGTCCTGCCCCTGCTTGAACGAACGATCCAGCCCGATCAGCATCGTCAGGTCACTGCTGAGTTCGGCCAGAGGCTGCAGAGTGGAAGTCAGCTGCAGAGGACGAATCCCTGGCTGTCCCTTCAGCCTGCGTTCCGCCTTCACGCGATCCGCATCAAAACCGCCAATGAAATCCGGCAGCTCCGCCTGCTCCTCACCCGGGAAAAAACAGCGTCGTACAATCCCGTTGGGCAGATAGACGATCACCATTCGCCGCGCTGGCTTCTGCGCAGCACGGCGAGCCGCAGCAGAGGCCACCGAAGGCAAAAACGGCAGCAGTACCGCTGCGCCTGGCCCCCGCAGAAACTGGCGACGCGGAAACTTCATAAGCAGCGACCTTCAGAACGGGCAGGAAACAGGCAGAATTGCCGGGCAGCAGGCAAAGCCGAAGACACGACCAGCACACAGGGTCAGAGCTTAGGACGGAAGACACAGGAAAGCAACATGGAAGGGCGCAACGGACCAGACCATTCGTCCGGAACCATTGAAAAACACCGCAAACTGAACCCCTGTTCTACTCTTCCTCGGAAGATGGTCCTTGCGACAGCCGATCTCTTATGCAACACTGCTCCCTGCGAAAGCCCATTTCCCACCAGACAAATCCCCTTCCGGCCCCGCCTCCAAAGGGTTCCGATGCTGAATTTCCTGAATTCTGCCGTTTCCCTGTGCGATGGTCGCAGCCGGCGTTCAGCACTGCGTGTCGGTGGTCTGCAGGCTCTCGGACTCTCACTGCCCCAGCTCCTGCAATCTCGCGATCTTCAGGCGTCTTCTGGCGGACAGGCTGCCGATCAGTCCCCCGGATTCGGTTCCGCCAAATCTGTGATCCTCGTCTGGCTCACAGGCGGTCCCCCACAACATGAAACATGGGACCCCAAACCCTTTGCCCCGGCCGAAATCCGCGGCGAATTCCACAGCATCGAATCCGTTGTGCCCGGACTTCGCGTTGGCGAACTCATGCCCGGCCTCGCACTGCATACCGACAAGCTTTCCGTACTGCGGGCCGTTGTGACCAGGGACCAGGCCCACTCTTCCAGTGGCTACCAGATGCTGACTGGCGTCCCCCATCAGCCACTCAGTCAGGAAAATGTCGTCTCCAAAGCTCCCAACCTGTCACCATCGCACGGCGCGATCATGCGTGCCCTGCGAGCTGATCGGGATGGACTGCCGTCAGCTATTACTTTGCCACGGCATATCGCCAACGACGGTGAGATCCTGTGGCCGGGGCAAACCGCCGGCGTCCTGGGAAGACAGTTTGATCCGTGGCTGATCACCTGTGATCCTTCGCAGGCGGATTTCCAGGTACCCGATCTTGCGCTACCCGCAGAAATCAGTGGCGACCGATTCAGTTCCCGACGCCAGCTGCTGGCGGCACTGAATGACGGGCACCGGCAGCTGGAACTTGCGGCAGCCGGAGGCCAGTTCTCGCACCACGCACGGCAGGCTTTTGATCTCCTGGCCGGGCGTGCAGCCAGACGTGCATTTGAGATCAACGAAGAGCCCGATCAGCTGCGCGATCAGTATGGCCGCAATCGCTTCGGACAGTCGCTCCTGCTGGCTCGCAGACTGGTGCAGGCCGGAGTGTCACTTGTGCAGGTGAACTGGACGAAGATTGAAGAGGTCAAAAACAACGGTTCGTGGGACACACACAACAATCACTTCGGCGACCTCAAAGGCTTCCTGATGCCGCGGATGGACAGGGCCTGTTCGGCACTGCTGGAAGACCTGCAGCAAACCGGGCTGCTTGATGAAACCCTTGTCGTCTGGATCGGCGAATTCGGACACACCCCAAAGATCAACGGCAACGCCGGACGCGATCACTGGGGCAACTGCTTTTCGATAGCCCTTGGCGGAGCTGGCATGCGCCGTGGCTTTGTACATGGCGAATCTGATGGCCATGCAGCATTTCCGCTGTCCGGCGCAGTCACGGGTGCTGACGTCACAGCGACCATCTTCCACTGCCTTGGCTTCGCACCGGAAACCCTGCTGTACGATCAGACCGGTCGCCCCTTCCCGCTGATCCGCGGCGAAGTCATCCGGGAAATTCTTGCGTAAACGATCACAGCAAACTCTGCCACTCCAGCGAGCCAATCCCGCGTCCCCATGAAGCCCTGAGGTGATTCAGGAAGGCTTCTCGTCAGAGAACTGACAACTCGTGGTACAGAATCTTCCCCGAATTACCACGAGGAATCTCAGGCACGCAGCGGCATTCAAAACCCGATGAGTGCAGTCCCAGTCTCTCGGCCACCAGACGCACAACTTCCCCACGATCACACTCACCAGCGATAAATACACAGAGTCTGTCATCTCGCCCTGCTACCGCACTATCCAGTCGAGGAAACTCAGATCGCACCAGTTGCTCCACCTCATCCAGATTCACGCGGTTACCAAAAATCTTCAGAAATCTCTTCAGGCGTCCCACAACTCGAAAGTAACCATCGGCGTCACGGCACGCAAGGTCTCCAGTTCGCAAACGGCCGTGCAATTCATCCCCCCGTGCAAGGTCGTCAACTGATTCCGCATACCCCAACATGACGTTCGGACCCTCATACACCAGCTCACCCGGCACTCCACAAACATTCACCTCGGTCCCGTCGTCCCCGAGTAAACTCAGTCGCCCGCCCGGAATCGCGCGACCTATACTGCCCGAACACCGCAGCACATCCTCCGGAGGCAGGTAGGACATGCGCGCTGTTGCCTCCGTCTGCCCATACATCACATAGAAATCCCAGCCTTTCTTAAGGCAATGCTCAGCAAATTTCTGCTGTAGTTCGGGGCTCAGTCGCCCACCTGCCTGTGTCAGAGTTCTCAGAGAAGGCAGATCCATTCCAAAAAAACGCATTCTGTCAAGCATCTGGTAGGTATACGGAACACCACTAAGCGAAGTCACCTCATGTCTGCGAAAACACTCCCAGAACTCACGCTGCGTTACAGATCTCTCCGTGACGACAATCGAAGCACCAGCCAGCAAGTGGCTGTTGATCACAGACAGACCGTAGCTGTAACTCATCGGCAATGAAGTGATCGCACGATCTTCAGCGGTGATCCCCAGATACTGCACGATGGACTCAGCATTCGATCGGAGATTCTCATAACTCAACCGCACAAACTTCGGGCTCCCAGTGGACCCGGAGGTGGTGAGTAAAACAGCGAGATCAGCGTGCAACGAAACTTCGCTGTACTCCGTTCTGAGCAGACAACACCCACAAAAACGCCAAACGGGGACACACCCACCAAAACGACCTCTCAAATCTTCGGAACACCAGATAAACTGTGGTCGATAGTCCCTCAACAAACGAATCGCAGCAGCACCATTGCCGGAACTGCTGGCAAGCAGAGCAACGCATCGATGTTGCAAACAGGCAATGAACCCCAAAAGCCCGCCGAGACTATTGTCTGTGACACAAGCGATCAAACATCGACCGCCAACCGCAGCCCCAAACTCTGCAATTCGACATTGAAGGTCAGAATAGCTGAGTTCGGCCCCGGACTGACCACAGACAACCGCCGCACGCTCAGACTCAACGAAACGAAACATTACACTTCAACTTGATATTTTTTAAGGATAGACTTCCCAGCCTCAAACGAGCTGAAATCGATGATATCATCAGTATCCAACTCAATTCCAAAGGCATCCTCCAGAGAAGCAATCAAACTCATATGGCCAACACTGTCCCAGGATGACACCCCCTGATACTGAAGTCCTGGCAATTGTCCAACCTCAATACCAAATGTCTCAACAAAAGCCTTCTCGTACATCTGTATCGCACTCATCGATTAAGTTCCTTCATTCAATTAAATCAGTACGTTTCAACAACATGCCCTCACGAACATCACACCTGAGCACCTTCCCCACTAACTCTGGCAATACGACAGGCGGCAAACCAGTTCCAGGACGCTTCACATCCAAATCGTCCGCACAAACGATCGCCCCGGCATAGAGATCTCTCGTGGCAACAATGCTCCGACGCATTCGTAGCCGCTGCCCCATCTCTTCATCACCAACCACTCTTTCCTCAGCACCAAGCGCATCACCGACAAGATGGCAATTCCTGACCAGTTCAGCAAATTCATCCGGCTCCGTCGCCATTTGATTATCCATCCCAATCTTTGAGCTATCAAGAGTGAGATGCTTCTCAATGATTGCGGCGCCCAGCGATACAGCGCCAATAGAAGCCACCACACCCAACGAATGGTCGGAAAATCCAACAGGGACGGTCGGAAACAACCGCTGCAAACCAGTAACATTACGAAGGTTCAGCAATCCGGGAACACATGGATAAATCGAGACGCAGTGTAACAGACACAACTGCTCGTGACCGACCCCCAAAAACTCATTCACAGCCAATTCAATTTCGCTGATGTCAGCCATGCCGGACGACAACACGACGGGCACTCCGAGTGAGGCAACATATCGTAAAAACGGATAATTAACCAAATCCATGGAAGCAATTTTAAGAAATGCCGGGCTGCAACTATCTACCAGAAAATCCGCCTCCTCTCGACTATAGGGCGTGGACGAAAAGGCTATTCCCTCACTTCTTGCAAAATCAGCGGCTTCCTTCAGATGAACGGGGGAAAGAGAAAGTTTTCTTACCATTCTCGTCGCCACTCTATTCTCCAGCCTCCATTCTGTGGAGTACAACGACTGCTCACTCCACGACTGGAATTTTACGCAATCGGCGCCTGCCGTTTTTGCAGCTGTGATCATCCTGAATGCGGATTCGACATCTCCGTTGTGACTTGTATTCACCTCCGCGATTATATACGGCCTGCCGTAAGGCTCGACTTTTTTTCCGTCTCTGAAAATAACAGTCGCCATTCAACGATCTCCTGTTGTCATTGATCAATCGGCCTGACAATCATCTCTCGCTCAAAAATCTCTCTCGGTAGAAAAGGCGACTGATCCTCAATTGGCCTGCGAACTACCTTCCGCTGCGAATTGTGAGTGAATGAGCTATGAAGATAAACCTGATCTTCAACCGCAATGACCTCACACAGAAATGGCCCCCGCCGACTCAGAACTTCCCTGACCTGCTCCTGAACGCCTCTCCCGCGATCAATCCGTGCGTATGCAAACCCAAAACACTCTGCCACCCTTGCGAATTCCGGACATGAAACGCCATTTGCCGGATCTGTCCCAATTGTTCGACTTCGAAACAACTCAATCTGACGTGTGCGAATCACAGAATATACATTATTGTTCACTACGAAGATGACTACATCGAGCCGATGAGCAGCGATTGTCTGCAACTCCTGGAGATTCATCATTATCGACCCGTCACCAACAACAACTACAACTCGTCTCCCTGTTGCCAGGGATGCCCCAACAGCAGCGGGCACGGCGTAGCCCATGGCGCCTTGTGCCGCCGGATGAATGCACCGCTGACCCCAGCGAAACGGCACAACGGCCGGCACTATCAACTCTGCAAGTCCCGAGTCAGTAACTACGACATCCTCACTTCCCAACTCTGCGCCCAGACAATCAGAAAAGTCATGCAGATCAATCTTCTCGGTTCCTCGATATTGATCTTCACATAGTGGAAAAACATCCTTCCAGCGACGGCATGTTGCTCGCCACTCTTCCCAGCAGGATTGAGGCTGAACATTACAGGAAGACAGACAACCCAGGAATTCGGCGGCATCGGAGTGGATAAAATGGGAGGCACCAACGGTTCGTTTGGTAGATCG
>CAXBSH010000188.1:0-10436 GCA_963977705.1 uncultured Planctomycetaceae bacterium | reverse complement strand
ACGGAACACTGACAATTGACTTTCGGCTCGGCAGGAGCCTCGCCCTCCCAAGGGGTGCTTTGAGTGCACTGACCACTGATTACTGACCACTGACCACTGACCACTGACCACTGATTACTGATTACTGATTACTGATTACTGATTACTGACAACTGACCGCCCTGTCATTCGGTGGTGAAGAATCACCAACACTCGGACGGCACAGTAACACCGTGCATCGCGTTTTACGTAGAGCCGGTAAACCGACTGGTGTGGTTCTACTGCTGTTGTGCCGCAGTTGAGTCGGCTCTGTGTGTTCATGGCTGCTGTTCAGCCAACCATCCACGGCCGTGTCCTCCCATGATCTCAATGTTTGTGAACAAGCTCACTTTCTTCCGGTATCACAGCACCGTATGGAATTCCGGCGTGCAGTAACGAGATCCGGCAACTGCAGTCTTTGCTGGTCAGGGCGTCCACCAGTTGCTGGTCAGCTGTGACGAAGCGGGAGCTACAGTTGGCAGGATCGCTTTTCTCAGGTGATGCTTTCAGCACAAACTGAGTTCCTTGATTTTTCGATGTGACATTCATCAGGATCTGTAACTGATCGATGGGGCTGGCAACGGTCGCTGTTGCATCCAGTATGTAGACAGTTGCCCAGTCACGTCCTCGAACCAGTTCCGCATGGAATTCCCCTGCACCCAGTTCCATCAGTAAACCGTGGTGCGGTCCTTCTGTGGCATGATCATGCCCGGCATGATCGTGGTCGGAGTGATCTGCTGCAGTCGTCGTGGCCGTGGCTGGAGAAGCCTGTTGGTGGCCACAGCCACTCGGGCTGAGTATTACAGAGACAGCAAACAGTGTCCCGATAAACTTTGCGAAGCACCTGCAAGTTGCAGTAGCCATCATTTCAGCAGCTCCTGTGTATTGGCACTTTCTCTGGCAGCTCGTTCGGCAGCAAGGCGACCGAAGGTCCAGAACAGGGCCGGGTGTACGAAAAAATCCAACAGTGTCGAACTGGCAATACCGCCCAGAATCACAGTGGCCACCGGATACAGAATTTCTCGACCGGGTTGATGTCCGGCCAGCACCAGAGGGACGAGAGCAATGCCGGCAGTCAGTGCCGTCATCAGGACCGGGGCCAGACGCTCAAGGCCAGCTCGCACCACCATGGCTTCCGTAAACTGTTCTCCCTCATGTTTCACAAGATGCAGATAATGGTTCAGCAGCAGGATACCGTTGCGTGACGCGATACCTCCGAGCGAGATGAATCCGACCATGGCGGCGACGGTCAGATTCTGCTGGGTGGCAACGAGGGCCGCGACCGCTCCAATAAAGGCCATCGGAAGTGCAGCCAGCACCTGCAGAGACAGATTTACCGAGCGAAACATGGAACACAGCAGAAGGAAGACGGCAATCAGAGAAACGAGGGAGAGAACGAGCATTCTGGCGGTCGCAGACCGCTGGCTTTCAAACTGCCCGCCAAACTCGATCGAATACCCCTGTGGCAACTGCTGGATCAGTGGTTGCAGAACCCGCTGCATATCGGCCACCACCTGTACCAGACCTCGACCTGCCACATTGCACTGAATCAGTGCCCGTCGCCGTACCTGGTCACGATTCACAACATTTGGTCCGTCAGCCCGACTGATTTCCGCCAGCGCGGAAAGCGGCACTGTACCGCCACCCGGCAGCTGGACTGCCAGTCGCTGCAGTGCCTCCGGATCATCCCGTTGCTGATCCTGCAGTCGGACGACCAGATCGAGCGTTCGCTGGCCTTCGAGCACACGAGCAACAACCTGTCCCTGCAGGGCGGTTTCCACGAATTCAGAGATCTGAGTCGCCGTCAGGCCGTGCAGCCGCAACTGTTCGCGATCAGGTCGAATCTGCAACTGAGGTACTCTGACCTGAGGTTCCAGCATCAAATCGCGGACCCCGGGAATACTGGCCAGTACCTGCTGCATTTTTTCGGATTCGCGACGCAGCTGGTCAAGATCATCGCCATAGATGCGAATCCCGATCTGCGCTCGTACTCCGGAAAGCATATGAGAAATCAGGTGGGAAATCGGTTGTTCAACGGCGAAGACAATTCCGGGAATCTGAGTCAGTTCGGCCCGAATCTCTTCCAGTTGTGATTCGCGGTCACGAGTCGATTGTGGATCCAGTTCCAGCAGATATTCACTGGCGTGTACCCCCTCAGCATGTTCATCAAGTTCAGCACGCCCGGTTCGCCGATTGAAGCTGATCACGTCGGAATTGCGCTGCAGCGCCTGTTCAACTCGCTGATTGATGTCAATTGAGGTTTTCAACGACGTTCCCGGTGGCAACAGGACATTCAGCTGCACAGTCCCTTCATTGAATGGTGGCAGAAAATCGCGATCAAGTCCGATGGCAGAGACTGCGGCGGCCAGTGTCATTACAGCTGTCATACTCAGGTTGAGTAGCGGATGTCGCACACTGAAACGAATCACTGCGGCCGCTGGGCGCTTCAGCAACAGCAGGAAGCGACTTTCATGTTCTGACAACTGGCGAGACTGACCGAGCAACCAGACGGAAAGAACCGGCGTGACTGTCAGCGAAACCAGCAGAGATGCAAGGATGGAAACGATGTAGGCGGCCCCCAGCGGAGCAAACATGCGACCTTCCATGCCGTCCAGAGCAAACAGGGGCACGAAGACCAGTACGACGATCATCGTGCTGTAGACAATCGAGCTGCGAACCTCGACGCTGGCCGAATAGACAACCTGCAGCACCGGGGCAGGGACTGACTGCAGTCGGTTCTCGCGAAGTCTTCGAAAGATGTTTTCCACATCCACGATTGCGTCATCAACCAGCTCTCCGATGGCTACGGCGAGTCCACCGAGTGTCATGGTGTTGATTGAGATTCCGCAGGCAGCGAAGATCAAAGCAGTAATCAGCACGGACAATGGGATGGCTGTCAGTGTGATGATTGTGATTCTCAGGTTCATCAGAAACAGAAACAGAATGATCACCACCAGAATGACGCCGTCACGCAATGCGTCCGTCACGTTTCCAATTGCACGGTCAATAAACGATTTCTGGGAATAGGCGGGTTCCACACGAGTGCCAGCCGGCAGTGAGCTCTGCAGTTGTCGGGTGGCCTGCAGCACCAGTTCGGTCACTTTGCGAGTGTCGGCCCCGGGTTGCTTTGTGATCGTCAGCATTACCGCCGGTCCGCCACTCCACGCTGCATCACTGTCCTCTGCTGACTGTCGTACAAAGGCTGCACTGTCGCCTCGCTTAACCTGAGCTCCTTCCCGAACCTCCGCAACGTCTCCGATGGTTACGGATCGACTTCCCTGCATAGCGACCACTGTGCTGCGAAGATCGTCGGCCGACTGTACTCGACCTGTAACTCGCACCAGCATTTCTTCCGCGTTCTGTTTGTCCAGATAACCACCAGTTCCACTGGCTCCCGCAGCAGCGGCTGCAGCTTCAACCTGCTGCAGCGTCACTCCGAATCGCTGCAATCGCACCGGATCGGCCAGTACCTGGTACTGCCGACGTTCGCCACCCATCACGATCACCTGCGAGACTCCTGGAATGGCTCGCAGACGCTGGCTCAGGATCCAGTCGGCTGCAGTTCGCAGCTGCATCGGAGTCACATCAGCACGGTCATTCCACATTGCCATTACCAGAATCTGGCCCATAATGGACGCAGCCGGGGCCAGTTGTGGAGTGATTCCGGGAGGCAACTGATCGCGAATTGACTGCAGGCGTTCCGCCACCACCTGGCGGTCAGTCATCACGCTGGTACCCCACGCAAACTCCACGTAGACAACGGAAATCCCGATCCCGGATGAACTCCTGACATGCTCTACTCCAGCCGCACCATTCATTGCGGTTTCGAGCGGCACGGTGATCAGTGTTTCAATTTCCTCGGGCGCCATGCCGGGGGCTTCCGTAAGAATCACTACCCGCGGACGATTCAGATCCGGAAAAACATCGATGGGCAGCTGCACCGATTGCCAGACTCCAACGGCTGTCAGCAGACAGGCCACGGCGGCCACCAGCATCCGCTGCTGCAGAGAAAAGCGAATCAGTGCATCAAGCATGGTAATTTACCGGAAGGTGCAGAGCAGAAATGGAGCCAAGGGCAGAAGTTCGCAGACAGTTCTCAATGCGTATGTCCGGCGTGCGGATCCACTGGGGCCGTCTGACCACGCAGTGCCATCAGCAATTGTGCCGCGGATCTGCCTGCCACGACATCACCCGGAAACAGACACCCATCATCGGCGATTACGACGTCACGGTTGTCAGCATGCAGCACGTGCACTGCTACTCGCTCGAACAAACGACCGTTACGCCGGAACACCAGCCAGTCTGTCCCATCGCGCACGACAGCGGCGGCAGGCAGGACAATCTGGTCTGTCCATTTCTCTGCAGGCACCAGCAGCTCCAGTCGCTCACCCTGCAGATATTTCCACTCAACAATTCGCTGTCCGGCCGAATTCAACTCATCCCGAACTCTTGGATTGGCCAGCTCAAGGTAAAACGGCAGGATACGGGTGACCGGATCGACCTCGAGGCCGATCCTCTGGATCTGCAGTTTGCCGAGACGTTCTTCATTGCTGCGTCCGGGGAAAATGGCGGCTGGAGACCAGCCTGCTTCTGCAGCCTGGCTGAGCAATGCCCGGTCCTCGGCAAATGCATGGCCTTCAATCAGCAGATCTTCGGGACAGGTCAGTGTGCCCAGTGGCGTTCCGGCTTCCACAGCCTGCCCTTTATCCACCTCCAGATGCTCAAGCACCAGAACCTGCTTGTCGATCGACGGCTTATCTTCAATCGTTTGGGGACTGCCGTGTGAATGATCCTGCAGTGATGGAGCAACCACCTGCAGGCTGCTCAGAAGGCGACGCTCCGTGGCGATGCCGTCAACCTGTTCGTCTGTCAGACCGTGCAGACGCAGGGCCTCTGCCTGTGCTCGCAGCAGTGCCTGCAGTCGATCGCGAGCATAACGGCGCTCGAGCAGGGTGCGAGCCGATAACGCGCCTGTCTCTGCAACCGCCTCAAGTCGCGCTATCTCGCGCGCTTCAACTTCCAGTTCACCCAGGGTCTGCAGAAACTGAGTCTGAGCTGTGACCAGTTCTTCATGAGTCAGTCGGATCTCAAACAGAACGGTCCCGGGGACCACGGCCTCACCCGGAAGGACATGGATCTGAGTGACGACTCCGGTCAGTGGAGCCGAGATATGCAGCCTTGTACGTCCCGGGCGTTCCACGACCACGGCGGGAATCGTGACGGACCGGAAAAACGTCGTGCGTCCGATCGTCAGCAGTGTCTGCGAGTCGAGGTCCAGATTCTTCATGGCGGATGCAGACAGATCAACAGAGTCAATCGGTCCGGTTGGCTCGTTATGGGTTGCCTCACCATGGTCGTGCTTGTCGGCGCTCTGCGGTGGAGTTGCACCTTTGGTTGCGACCAATTCAGTGAGTTGTGTCAGCAGTCGCTGACGCAGATCGGGGAGCAGCAGGCTGCTGATAACCAGCGCAGATAACAGCAGCAGGAAACCCAAAGTCAGCGATCGTCGCAGTGATCCGGGCTGGACTGTATTCATGAGTGATCCGATAAGCAGAAGAAATGCATTCAGCCTTCATACGATCAGCAAACTGGGAACGAGCTACTGCGATTCCACAGTTATTGCATCGTCCGTCGGCACAGGCTGACTTGTTGTAAACATAGAGCATCCAGTGTCCGACGGCAGACTCTTACACTGTCGGTTTTGATGCTCAGGTCAGCAGGTTGTCCGAGCAATCCTGTTGGGCCCCATGCGCTGCCAGCCACGGTGTTTTTGATCTGGACTCAGGCACGATTCAGGTCCCGAAACACCAATTGTCTGCAGCGTCAATCAGCGCACTGCGGAGTACTGCAACGGCAGCAACGGATCAGAGTGTCCAACTGCAGAGGCGGGCGCGCAAGGCAGGCGCACCGAGCGGGGGAATGGGTGGCAATGTTTGCCGAGAAAAATGCAGATCTGCAGTATTTGTTGTCAGAACAGGCGACATGTTGGCAGCCACCGCGGGGCTGTAAAATGAGGGTGCCTGCTGCTGATCGGTCCCTGAGCGAGTATCCACATAGAGGCACTGATCAGTGCCACATCCATGGCATGGGTCTGCCTGAGGAACAACGGGTTGCGTTGTCGCGAGGGACAAAAGTCGCAGGCTGGGCTTTAGCCCGGGCACAAACTTCTGGTCATGCTTGACACCACCGGTGTTTTTCAGGGTATGAGGCCGAGCAGGAGTGCCTGGGCTACCTGTTGTCCTGGGCGTCTGCGTTGGGCCAGTGTCTGCCTGGCGTGCGGAGTTCCTGTTGTGATGAACGCCGCCGCAGCAACGACCGCTGTGGTATCCCTTGAAATGACTGACAGGCCGGCTTTGGGGAAAATGGGTGATTTGCGTGGGCTCGGCCGAGTGCCCGTGATGCAGACAGCACCCAATAACGGCATGAGCCGTAATGGAGATCAGCAGCAGCAGTGTAGAAATCAGTTGCAGCACGTTGGAAGTCTTCGAAAAATCGACGATGGACTCCGTCACATCCTGAATAAAGACGTTTTTCTTCGGGAAGTCAACAGGAAACCAGTGGTTTCAGGGCGATTTGCCTGACTGTGGAAGGCCCCATCCCGACCGACGGCGAATTTCCCTCAGATCCAGCGGTCCTTCTCGGCTGAGCAGCGGCCACAACACGGGGTCCGCAAGGACTTCTGAGGCGGCTTTCCACTGTCCATCCACCAGGATCTTTTCGTAAATCAGCCGCACTCCGTGGCTGTAGTCGACATAGCTGTCACTGTGGCCAGCGTACAGCGGTTGAATTGGCAGACCGTCCGCTTCATGCCAGCCGTAAAGTGCGGTGCGACCTGGTTTTTTCAGCAGTTGTCGACTGATTACCAGATCCTTCTTCAGGCCTGCCAACAACCTTTCATCGGTGGTTGCTGCCAGCAGTTGTGCGCGAATCAGTTCTTCATGCTGGCGCAGTGTTGCCAGCGACTCCCGCTGTTCCGTCAAGGGCTGCGGTTGCAGGACTGTGGTGGCGACATCCCGCAGGTTGTCCGAAAGGCAGGGGGTGAGCAATTCACAGTGGAGAGTCCGGGCCAGCAGGTCTGCAGCACCGACAGACAAAGCCACACGAATCGAATCAGAAGGACTGCCAACCGCGATGCAGTCGTGGGTTGCAAAACAGATGGCTGTGAGTACAGAGCCCTGTGGGGAGACAGCAGACATCTGCACTGGCGTCAGCTGTCGCAGTCTCTCGGGCACGTTGCCCGCCTGAATTTCCTGCAGCAGAACTTGTTCACGTTCGGCAGGAGATAACCTCGAGAGGCTGTCGAAGAGCTGGCTGGCACTGTGAGCCTGCAAGGATCGTGGTGGTAATGGCAGACTCGGGCTGGACAGGTCGGCAGGTACATCAACGATTGCCGGCTTCGGGGGGACCTGAACAGGTTGCGCCGAAAGCAGGTGTGAGTAGTCACGGGGTTGCTGCAGTTTTTGCCATGCGTCGGGCAGCGCGGGATCGGCTGCAAGCGCGCAGATCAGCCCATTCATGTCACCAACGAGGGCCGTGTGCAGGATTTTATTCTGCGGGTTGGTATGCAGCAGCAACTGGATCTGTCCGTTCAGTGCTGAAAGACGGCGAAACGGGCCCTCGGAATGTTCTTTAAACGGGAAGTAGTCCGAAAACGCAGCCTGCATCCGTTCGGTGGCCCGCCATGTACCACCTTGATCACTGACGACTCGGCGTCCATTCAGTTCCACCAGGCGGTCGTCGTATGCCAGACTGAGCAGAGAGTTGTTCGGGTCAGCCTGTAGCCATTGCATGATGGGTGACGCGTGTACGCTGCTGTCCCACGAATAGCTGGCATCAAGAAAAACGAATCGCCGGATCCATTGAGGAACCGTTCCGGCGGCAATCGTTCGCAGCAGAAACGCCCCGCCACCACTGTGTCCGCACATGATGACATCAGCAGCCTCGGTCTGACTGCGCAGGTAGCTGACAAGTCGCATTACGAGGCGGGGCGCTGCCGGCTGCTTTCCCAGAAACGCTGGCCAACTGCGCCCCGGTGCCTCCAGTACCGCCAGCGACAGACTGACTTCCGGACGCAGCTGTCGCACTCTGCGAATCTGCGCGGCTGCGTGCTGAATGTCGAAACGCCAGGCCGAGTCATTGACCGGCTGGCAACCCAGCGTCTGTTCAATCGAGTTGCCATTCGGCGCAGCATAGATCACGAGCGTCCGGGGACGCTGGTCGGGCAGTGGCGAATCAACGTACAGGCGACATCCGTCCGGCAGGGTTCGCCACCATACGGCTGCTGTTTCCTGCGCAGCGGCATCAGATGCTGTGTTGCCACACTGGAATACCAGCAGCAGTGACACCAGCAACAAGTGTTTCGGTTTGATTGACAGCGTGGGCATCGACGGAACCCGGTGAAGCGATCAGGCAGCAACGGGACAGCCGTCTGCCGAGGAAATTGCGGGACCGAGAGTCCCGGATCATCTGACGGTCATTGTGCAGCCTTTTGACTGACCTGGCAACTGCGGTCATGGCAGAGCGGTCCAGCGGGATGCTGTTCCGAGGTCAGTTTTACGGCAGTTTTCTGGATTTCTGAATCTCGACAGGATTTTGGCGTGTTGTTGAAAGTTTCTGGCCTTCAACAGCAGACCCGCTGATCGCGGAGTGACCCGGAACTCAGAAAGACCGCAGAACAAGGATCTGTCACCATGATTTCTCTTCGCTGGCCCATGCTGCTGGCTGCCGCTCTGGCCTTGCAGGCCATCTACGTCAATGCCGCGGATAATGCTCCCGGAATTCCGGTTCTGATTCGTTTCGATCAGGCTCCGGGTCAGGCTGAGGCTGATCTCGTTTCTGCTCATGGTGGCACCGTGACTCAGCAGTTTCGCATCGTCCCGGCCATGGCTGCCAGAATTCCGGCACCAGCACTCGCGGGGTTGCAGAATGCTCGCGGAATTGCTGCGGTTGAAGCGGACGGACAGGTGCAGGCTCATGGCGAATATGATGTCGTCTGGGGTGTCAACCGTGTGAAAGCTCCGGTTGTGCATTCTGGTGCGTGGGCCGGGGCAACTCCGGTTCCCCTTCGCGGTACCGGAATCCGTGTGGCCGTAATGGACACCGGTGTGGACTATACGCATCCGGATCTGTGGGCCAACTATCGAGGTGGTTACGACTTCGTGAATAACGACTCAGATCCGCGGGATGACCAGGGGCATGGAACTCATGTTTCCGGAACTATCGCGGCACTGATCGATGGTGCCGGTGTGGTCGGCGTGGCTCCGGAGGTTGATCTCTACGCAGTCAAGGTGCTCAGTTCTTCGGGCAGTGGAGCATGGTCATCGATTATTTCGGGCCTCGACTGGTGTGTCGCCAATGGCATGCAGGTTGTGAATCTCAGTCTGGGTTCCAGCACGGATCCCGGCACCACAGTCAAGGCGGCCTTCGACAATGCCTATGCTGCGGGACTGGTTGTTGTGGCATCTGCCGGAAACTCCGGAGCGGGGGCCGACACTGTCGGCTACCCAGCGCACTACGATTCGGTGATAGCCGTCGGCTCCACAACCAGCAGTGATACGCTGTCCAGTTTTTCCAGTACAGGACCGACCGTGGAAGTGGCTGCTCCCGGGTCATCGATTTATTCAACGCTGAATGGCGGTGGCTGGGGCACGATGAGTGGTACATCCATGGCCTCTCCGCATGCCACGGGTGTCATGGCTCTGATCCTTGCGGCCGGAATTGCAGATGCGGACGGCAATGGTCGTCGCAATGACGAAGCTCGCTGGGTGCTGCAGTCCACCTGTCTCGACCTTGGAACCACCGGTCGTGACAACTCCTTCGGTTTCGGTCTGATTGATGCCGAAGCGGCTGTGCTGCTGGCATACAATCCGGGAGGCAGCCCGCCTCCGCCGGCCCCAATCTTCAATGCCCCGTCGAACCTCGTCGGAACCGTGAATGGTTCGACTGTAAATCTCAGCTGGCTCGATAATTCCAACGTCGAAACGGGATTTGAATTGCAGTATGGATTGAAATCGAAGAACGCAATCACCTGGTACCCGTCGACCATGCTGCCGGTCGATGCGACAAGTACTGCAGTCACCCTGGCCAGTGGAACATGGCGGTTTCGAATTCGTGCAGTGAATGGTACGGCGACAACACTGTGGTCAAACACTGTTGATCTGACAACCGGAAGCAAGACAGGGCCCAAACGCTGAAGACTGTCGCCGTCATTGTCCTGATACAGGATTGAAACACGCTGTCGGTAACCGACAGCGTGTTTTTTGTGGCTCAACGAAAAATTATGTGTGCAGCCGCAGGTTGCAGTGTGATGGAGTTGGCGAACAACGCACGGGATACTGCTTCCGTGCCAGGAAAAACACAACCGATCAGATGCAAACGACGACACTTGTCAGCTTCCGCTAACGGCTCGTCTGGGGGGG